>NZ_CP108352.1:2404166-2704687 GCF_036237275.1 Streptomyces sp. NBC_01353
CAGATCCAGAACCTGGAGAAGTCCCTGGGCGTCACCCTCTTCGAGCGGGGGACACGGTCCCTGCGTCCCACACCGCAGGCGCGCCGCCTGGCGGCCGCCGTCCGCGACGCGCTCGATCAGGTCGACACAGCCGCCCGGGAGGTCTCGCGCCGGGAACGCGGCGGCCCGCTCGCGCTGTCCTGCGAGCCCACGCTGTTGATGCGCTGGCTCATCCCCCGCCTGCCGGACCTCGCCGTCCAGGTGCCCGGTCTCACCGTGCATCTGTCGGCGGGCGGTGGGCCCGTGTCGTTCGATCGGGACACGATCGACGTCGCGCTGCGCCGCGACGACTTTCCGGTACCGGAGGAGGTGAGCCGCTCTCCCCTGTTCATGGAACGGATCGGTCCGGTCTGCAGTCCGGACATGGCGGAGCGGGTGATGGGCAAGGGTGGCGTCGTCGGCGTGACGATTCTGCACACGAGCACCCGGCCGCGGGCCTGGGAGGACTGGCAGCGTCTCGCACGTCGGCGGGTCGAGGCCGCGGCGGAGCAGACCTTCGAGCACTTCTACCTGGCGCTCCAGGCGGCCGTCGCGGGCGTCGGTGTCGCCATCGGTCCGTACGCGCTCGTCCATGACGATCTGATGCGTGGACAGTTGGTGGCGCCGTTCGGCCTGGTCGCGGACGGCACGGGGTACAACCTCCTGAGCCCGCAGCCGCCCGAGCAGGACGGCCGGATCGCCGGCCTGCTCGGGTGGTTGAGGAGCCAGGCGGCCGAGTTGTGACCCTCGGCTCACCGGAGTGGACGGCTTGGTGGAGCCCACGCGGTCATGTGCTGACGAAGCGCTCCGCCTCTGCGCCATGCAGGCGGCCGCCGGGCAGTCGGCGACCGAAGGCGAGGAGCAGCAGGTCCTGTGCGTTGCCGGTCACCGGCGTACCGCTGCCGAAGGACCAGTCGAGGTCGTCGGCGCGGAGGGCGATCCCTCCGAGGTCGGCGCCGAAGAAGCGGGCGCCTCGGCGGGTGATCCGCGCGAGGACGGTGCGCAGCCGGTCCTCCGGTACGCGTCGGTCCAGGCCGAGGGCGACGGTGATGTCGAGGCCGTGGATCACGTCGTGGGCGAGCGCCATCGCGTGACCGCCGACCGGCGGCTTCCAGGGGTGGTCGGCGTTGTCGCGCAGGGAAGCGGCCAGCTCTTCCGCCGCCAGGGCGGCGGTGTCGTGGCGCGCGAGACGGTCGGCCATGCGGTCGAGGCTGCCGCGGCTCCTGACGAGCTCGGCGGCGATGCGCGGGACGGAGTGGCGCATGGCCATGGTCATGTGGGCGGCCACTTCCCGTACCCGCCAGCCCGCGCAGAGACTGGGCGTGTCCCACTGCGCGTCGGTGAGAGTGCCGAGGAGGGCGGCGAGCTCGCGGCGTTCGGAGGCGATGTCGTCTCTGATTCCCATGGCTTCAGCCTGGGCGCGGAGTCTCCATAAGTCCAAGACATGCATCTTCTGATTCCTAGAATCACTGGTTATGGAACTTCGTCAGCTGCGGTACTTCGTGACGGTGGTCGAGGAGGCCAACTTCACCCGGGCCGCCGCGCGCCTCCATGTGGCGCAGCCGGGGGTCAGCGCGCAGATCGGGCAGCTGGAGCGGGAGCTGGGTCAACGGCTGCTCGACCGGACGGCGCGCACGGTCACACCGACCGAGGTGGGCGCGGCGGTGCTGCCGTACGCGCGGGCGGCGCTGGCCGCCGTCGACGCGGTACGGGAAACGGTCGCCGAGTTCACGGGGCTGTTGCGGGGGCGGGTGGCGATCGGGATCGTGTCGGGAGCCGCCACGCACGCATTCGACATGGCGGGGCTGCTGGCCGACTTCCACGCCTCGCATCCCGAGGTGGAGATCGCGCTCACCGAGGACACGTCGGAGCGGATGCTGGGCGCGCTGCGCGCCGGTGAGCTCGACATCGCGATGGTCGGTCTCGCGGAGGCGGGACCGTTGCCGGGGCTCGCGCTGCGGCTGGTGGTCGACGAGCCGCTGGTCGCCGCGGTGGCCTCGGGCGACGGGCTGGCGAGCGAGGGCGGGAAGCTGGCGGTCTCCGCGTTGCGCGGCCGGCGGCTGATCTGCCTGCCGCGTGGGACGGGGGTGCGTGGGGTCCTCGACCGGCTGTGCGGGGAGTCGGGCTTCGCCCCGCATGTGGCCTTCGAGGCGGCCGCGCCACATCTGCTGGCGCAGCTGGCGGCGCGGGGGCTGGGGGTGGCGGTTCTTCCGGCGAGTCCGGAGGAGACGGCGGCGCTCCCGGGGCTACGGCTCCGGCCACTCGCCGATTCACGCGCGCGTGGCCGCGTAGCCCTGGCCTGGCGCGCCGAGGGCCCCTCCGGCCCCGCCGCCAAGGCGCTCCTGGACCTCTTGCACGAGGCGCTCCCGGTACCGGGGTGAAGCGTCTGCTTGAAGGCGAGCCCCAGCCGGTGGCGGGCAGGCGTTCCGCAGAACGGCGTCCACGTGCGGTCAGGGCCTCGCGCCCCGCCTACGTCGTCGGCGGGCGTGCCGCCGGCTGGCGGCACGGCACGCGCGCGTACCCCCGGCCGACGCCCAGGCCAGACGGCCGGCCTGGCCAGGTTGGCATCCGAGCTGGCAGGATCGCGCCATGCTCCAGTCGCTCTCCCGTGCCGTCCGTCGTCGCCTTCTCCCGGTGTCGGCGGCGGTTCTGGTGGTGTGCGGGCTGCTCGTCTGGTGGCTGGTTCCTTTCGGTACGCCCGCGCCCAGTGGGCGGGTCACGTTCAGTACGGGAGTCCCCACCGGCGTCTACCAGCGGTACGGCGAGCTCTTGCAGCAGGCCCTCGCCCGTGATCTGCCGGACGTCTCGATAACGCTCCGGAACAGTGAGGGCTCCCAGCAGAATCTCGCGCGGCTGGCATCCGGCGAGGCGGACTTCACCATCGCGACCTCCGATGCCGTGGCGCAGTACCAGCGGGACCGGAAGCCCGGGTTCGACCAGCTGCGCGGCTGTGCCCGCCTCTACGACGACTACGTACAGCTCGTCGTCCGCAAGGACGCCCCCGTGCGGTCGGTTGCCGACCTGCGCGGGCTGCGGGTCGGCGTCGGCCAGGAGGGCTCCGGGGTCCGGCTCATCGCGGACCGTGTCCTCGCGGCAGGAGGCCTCACTCCCAACGTCGACATCAAGCCGGTGTCGGCCGGCATCGACACGATGCCGGGCCTTCTGGAGCGGGGACAGCTGGACGCGTTCTTCTGGTCCGGCGGTCTGCCCACCCAAGCCGTCCAGGCACTCTCCGAGCGCCTTCCGGTACGACTCATTCCGCTGGACGCGACGCTGATCGACAACCTCCACGACGTCGGCGAGTCGAACCGCCACTACCGCTCCGCCGTCATCCCGGCCGACGCCTACACCCGCGCACAGGACGGACAACCGGTGGAGACGCTCGCGGTCGCGAACCTCCTCGTGACGACCGACGCGTCGGATTCGTCGCTCGTGGAGGGTTTCACCCGCACAGTGATCAGAAGCCGTGACCGGATCGGCGGCCAGGTGCACCCGGCCCAGCTGGTCGATCTGCGGACCGCCATCTACACGGAGCCCTTGGCACTGCACGAGGGCGCCCAGCGCTACTACCGCTCCGTGAAGCCGTAAATCGTAGCCGTAGCCGTATGACGTGAACCGTATGACGTGAACCGTGAACCGTGAGCCGTGAACCGTATGACGTGACCGTGAACCGTAAGCCCCAAGCCCCTAAGCCGTAAGCGCCCGGGGCCGCCACCGCTCCCTCACCGCCCCTGCGGCCTCGTCCTCGGCACCGTGACCGTCACCCGCAGCCCGTGCGGCTCGTTCGGTGCGTACGCGATCGAGCCGCCCCCTGCCGCCAGCAGGACCCGGGAGATGGACAGGCCCAGGCCCGAGCCCTTGATGTTCTGGTGGCGGTTGCTGCGCCAGAAGCGGTCGCCGACCCGTTCGAGCTCCTCGCTCGTCAGCCCCGGGCCGTGGTCCGCCACCACGATCGTGCAGGTGTCTCCGGCGGACGCGACGGCGACCGTCACCTCCTCGCCCGCCGGTGTGAACTTCAGCGCGTTGTCGACCACCGCGTCCAGCGCGCTGGAGAGCGCCACCGGGTCCGCCCACGCCGTCACCGCGCGCCGCTCGCCGCTCAGCCGCACGCCCTTCTCCTCGGCGAGCGGCCGCCAGGCGGACATCCGCTCGGCGGCCAGCGCGCCGATGTCGGTGAGCCGAAGATCGGCGGCGGCGTGCTCGGCGAGCGCCAGGTCCAGCAGGTCGTCGAGGACCTGCGCGAGCCGCTTTCCCTCGGTGCGTACCGAGGCGATCTCCTCGTTGCCCTCCGGCAGTTCGAGGGCGAGCAGCTCGATGCGCAGCAGCAGCGCGGAGAGCGGGTTGCGCAACTGGTGGGAGGCGTCGGCGACAAAGGCCCGCTGCTGTTCCAACACGTCCTCGACGTTGTCGGCCATCTCGTTGAACGAACGGGCCAGTCGGCGCAGTTCGGGCGGACCGCCCGCCTCGGCCACCCGGGAGTTCATCTGACCGGTGGCGATGTCGTGGGTGACGGCGTCCAGGACCCGGACCGGTCGCAGCACCCAGCCGGTGAGCCGGAAGGCGGCGCCGACGGCGAGCAGCATCGCCGCGAACTCGCCCGCCGCGATGATCAGCCAGCCGTGCAGGATGCGCGAACGCAGCTGCCCGGTGGGCGAGTCGGTGACCACGACGGCCACGACGTCACCGTCCCGTACGACGGGCGAGGCGATGGTGAGGCGGGCGTTCGGCTGCCAGGGCCAGACCTGCGGCGGGTCGTGGCTGCGGCGTCCGAGCAGCGCCTCCTGGAAGGCGCGGCGGCCCTCGCCCCCCTCGGGTACGCCCCAGTCCGAAGGAGCCGCGGCCATGGCCCGGTAGTCGCGGTAGAAGATGCCGGTACGAATGCCGTACACGTCGTGGTAGCTGTCGAGTTCGCCGCGCAGAGTCGTGCGGCGCTCGTCGATCCCAGGGTCGGTCTCGCTGACGAACTGCGCGAGCGCGGCGAACCGCGCCGCGTCGTCGAGCCGGTCGACGATCACCCGCTGCTGCTCGGCCGCGGCCAGGCTGGCGGCGAGCGGGAAGCCGAGGGCGAGCAGCACCCCGGCCATCAGGACGAGGAGAAGCGGGAGGAGGCGGGTGCGCACGTGGGGCCCGGGCTGCTACGCGGCCGGGGCGACCAGGCGGTAGCCGACGCCACGCACGGTCTCGATCAGAGCGGGCATGGCCAGCTTGGAACGCAGCGAGGCGACATGCACCTCGAGCGTGCGGCCGGTCCCTTCCCAACTGGTGCGCCAGACCTCGCTGATGATCTGTTCGCGCCGGAAGACCACACCGGGCCGCTGGGCGAGCAGGGCCAGCAGATCGAACTCCTTGCGGGTGAGCTGCACGGGGGCGCCGTCGACGCTGACCCGGCGGGTGGGCAGCTCGATGACGACGGAGCCGAGCCGTAGCGCCGCGTCCTCGCCGGCCGCGCCGGACTCCTCGCCACCGGCCCTACGCCGGCTGACGGCGTGGATCCGGGCGAGCAGCTCCCCGGTGTCGTACGGCTTGACCACGTAGTCGTCGGCCCCGAGATTGAGCCCGTGTATGCGGGAGCGCACGTCCGCCCGCGCCGTCACCATGATCACGGGGGTGGCGGTGAGCTTACGGATCCGGCCGCAGACCTGGTACCCGTCCTGGTCGGGCAGGCCGAGGTCGAGCAGGATCACTCCGTACGAAGGGCGCTCTCCGTGCGCGGCGGGCAGGACGGCCTGCAGCGCCTCCTCGCCGTTCCGAGCGTGCGTGACCGTGAACCCGTGCTTCGCCAGTACGGCGGACAGAGCCGCGGCGACATGGTCGTCGTCCTCGACGAGCAGAAGTCTCATGGCCCCCCTCCGGTGGCTTCGTGATCGTGTGACGGTGATGGCTATCTGTGTACCAGGGTGTACCAACGCATGAACGCCGATCGTCGCCGTCACAGTCAAGTGTCCCCCTGTAACCCCGGGGTTTCCGTTATGCACCCGGTACGCCACCGGGCGTCCTGTTCACGCAGTGTGTCCGGTTGCGGCCGTATCGTTATCCTCAATTTCCGCTCAGATGTAATGACGCTGGTAGCACCGCGTGCCTAGTGTCCTCCCCAACCGAGGAGGACGGAGCAAGAGCCGATGAGCGGAGTGTCAGTGACCAAGGGCTCGGAAGACGCCGTAGCGGCGGCGGGCGACCTGGTCGTGCTGTCCAACGTGAACAAGCACTTCGGCGCGCTGCATGTGCTCCAGGACATCGACCTGACCATCGCCCGTGGCGAGGTCGTGGTCGTGATCGGACCCTCGGGGTCCGGCAAGTCCACACTGTGTCGCACCATCAACCGCCTGGAGACGATCGACTCCGGCGCCATCACGATCGACGACCGGCCGCTGCCCCAGGAGGGCAAGGAACTGGCCCGGCTGCGCGCCGACGTCGGCATGGTCTTCCAGTCCTTCAATCTCTTCGCGCACAAGACGGTGCTCGAGAACGTGATGCTGGGCCAGGTCAAGGTCCGCAGGACGACGAAGGCGGCCGCCGAGGCCAAGGCCCGCGCGCTGCTCGACCGGGTGGGTGTCGGCACCCAGGCGGACAAGTACCCGGCACAGCTCTCGGGTGGTCAGCAGCAACGCGTGGCGATCGCGCGGGCGTTGGCGATGGACCCGAAGGTCATGCTGTTCGACGAGCCGACCTCCGCGCTCGACCCCGAGATGATCAACGAGGTTCTCGAGGTCATGCAGCAGCTGGCGCGCGACGGAATGACGATGGTGGTCGTCACCCACGAGATGGGTTTCGCCCGTTCCGCCGCCAACCGCGTGGTGTTCATGGCCGACGGCAAGATCGTTGAACAGGCCACGCCGGACGAGTTCTTCAGCAACCCGCGAAGCGACCGGGCCAAGGACTTCCTTTCGAAAATCCTGCACCACTGACGACGGTCAGCCCGCATGATTCACCCTGCCGACCAACAACCCACGAACCAAGGGATGTTCACCATGAAGCTCCGCAAGTCCGCGGCCGTGGCCGTCGCCGTGCTCGCGCTCACCGCGACCGCCTGTGGTGGCAAGGAGGGCTCGGCCGGCGACAAGCCCGCCGTGAAGCCCGGCGACTCGAGCGCCCCGCAGCTCCCCAAGTACATCGTCGCCACCGATGTGAAGCTGGAGTCGCCGACCTTCAAGGAGGCGCAGAAGCGCGGCAAGCTGGTCATCGGCTCCAAGGCCGACCAGCCGTACCTCGGCTTCGAGGACCAGGCCACGAAGGAGCGGTCCGGCTTCGACGTCGAGATCGCCAAGATGATCGCGGCGGAGCTCGGCTTCACCGAGGACAAGATCGAGTGGAAGACGGTCGACTCCAAGTCCCGTGAGACGGCGATCTCCAAGGGTTCGGTCGACTACTACGTCGGTACGTACACGATCAACGACAAGCGCAAGGCGCAGGTCGGCTTCGCGGGTCCGTACTACAAGGCCGGCGCCGACCTCCTGGTCCGCAAGGACGAGACCGCGATCACCGGTCCGGAGACCCTCAAGGGCAAGAAGGTCTGCTCCATCACGGGCTCCACCCCGCTGCAGGAGATCAAGAAGCCGCAGTACGGCGCCGAGACCACCGAGCTCGCCAAGTACTCGGACTGCGTGCAGCAGCTGCTGACCAAGCAGGTCGACGCCGTCACCACCGACGACTCGATCCTCAAGGGCTACGCCGCCGCCAACGCCGGCAAGCTCAAGGTCGTCGGCAAGCCGTTCACCGAGGAGCCTTACGGTGTCGGCGTGCCGAAGGACGACACGGTCCTGCGCAACAAGATCAACGACATCCTTGAGAAGTACACCAAGGACGGCACGTACAAGAAGATCTACGAGGCGACTCTGGGTCTCTCCGGCTCCGCGTACGTCGAGCCGCCGGCGGTCAACCGCTACTGATCGCCCGCTTGGACGCGAGCGCCCCGTACGGGAGTACGGGGCGCCGCTCCCCCTGCGCGCGCACGCCCGCCCCTGCCTTGCCCGTCTGCCTTGTCCGTAGGCCGCTGACCGCCGACGCGGAGACCTCATGAACGTACTGCTCGACCATTTCCCGGAGTTCCGCGACGGCTTCATAGGAACCGTGTCGATCACCGCCATCAGCTCGGTCATCGCGCTGGTCCTCGGCATCGTCGTCGCCGGCTTCCGGGTCTCGCCCGTGCCACCCCTGCGCTTCTTCGGCACCCTCTGGGTCACCCTGCTGCGCAACACCCCGCTGACGCTGCTCTTCCTGGTCTCGTTCTTCGTCATCCCGGAGATCCTCTTCCCGGGTATGAGCCCGTTCGTGCTCGGCTCGCTCGCGCTCGGCTTCTACACCTCCGCGTTCATCTGCGAGGCCGTCCGGTCCGGCATCAGCACGGTGCCGCTCGGCCAGGCGGAGGCCGCCCGCTCGCTCGGTATGACGTTCGCCCAGACCCTGCGGATGATCGTGCTGCCGCAGGCCACCCGGACGGTGCTGCCGCCCCTGAGCTCGATCTTCATCGCGCTCACCAAGAACTCGGCCATCGCGGGCGCCTTCAGCGTCACCGAGCTCTTCGGCTGGCAGACGCTGATGAGCGAGCAGGGTTACGACATCATCCCGATCTTCGTCTGGGTCGCTGCCGCGTACCTCGTCGTCACCTTCACCATCAGCGGGATCTTCCGTCTCCTTGAGCGCCGCATGGAGGTCGCCCGATGAGTGCCAGTGTTCTGTACGACACCCCGGGCCCCAAGGCACGCGTCCGCAACCGGATCTACGCCGTCCTGGGCACCCTCGCCATCGTCGCGCTCATGGCCGTGAGCATCATCCGGCTGAGCGAAAAGGGTCATCTCGACCCCGCGATGTGGGACATCTTCAACTACGCGGGCATCCGGCAGAACATCGCCGACGCCGTCCTCGCCACCCTGAAGGCGTTCGGCCTCGCGGCGGTCGGCTCGATCGTCCTCGGTGTGCTCCTGGCCGTCGCCCGGCTCTCCGACCACAAGCCGGTCCGCCTGCTGGCCACCGGCTTCATCGAGGTCTTCCGCTCGATCCCGCTGCTGATCACGATCTACGCCGTGTGGGTCGGCTTCCTGGTCGACTACTCGATGTGGGCGCTCGCGCTCGGCCTGTCGGTCTACAACGGCTGTGTGCAGGCCGAGATCCTGCGCGCCGGCGTGAACTCGGTGCCCAAGGGTCAGCGCGAGGCCGCGTACGCCCTGGGTATGAGCAAGACCCAGGTCATGACGACCGTCCTGATGCCGCAGGCCGTCCGGGCCATGCTGCCGACGATCATCAGCCAGCTGGTGGTCACCCTGAAGGACACCTCGCTCGGCTTCGTGATCCTCTACCCCGAGCTGCTCCAGACGGCCCGCCTGATCGCCTCCAACACGCAGGTCAACGGCCAGTACCCGTACGTGTCCACCATCGTGGTCATCGGCATCATCTACATCGCGATGTGTCTGGCGCTCTCCGCGCTCGCCACGTGGATCGAGAAGCGGGGCCGTCGGGCGAAGACGGGGATCCTCGTCCCGGACGCCGCCGCGAAGGAGGTCGTGCTCACCGCCGACGCCGGTCAGGCCTTCGGGAACACGGTCGGCGGCGGCGCGGGCGGCGCCGACGGGCCTGGTATCACGAAGAACTGACAGTATGTGACATCATCCGGGGGCAGTGGCGGTCGCGCCGCTGCCCCCGTCGCTTGACGCAAGCACCCGCAATGGGTTGCATACGTTCTGTGATCACGCACCGGGCTCGCGCCACACTTCGCTGTGCTACCCGCATGACCGAACGGCCTTCAGGAGCCGCGCCGTGGACCCGGTGATCATCGTCGGCGCGGGGCCCGTGGGCCTCGCGCTCTCCCTTGCCCTGGCCTCGCAGGGCGTGCCCAGCGTCGTCCTCGACGAGGGGCCGGGCAAGGAGGAACCCCGCCCCGCCCGCACGGTCGTGCTGCGCGCCGACATGGCGGCCATGGTGGAGCGCCTCGGCTGCGCCACCCTCCGTGACGAGGGGGTCCGCTGGGTCGGCTGGCGCTCACTGCGTCGCAAGCAACAGATGAGGCACATCGAGCTGAGCCTCGGTCTCGGCGGTACGGAGAGTGACGGCGAGGGCCCGGCCGCTCCCCTGCACATCCCCCAGCACGCCCTCGCGCGAGGACTGCGCGACGCGATCGCCGGGCAGGCGCTCATCCAGCTCGTCGCCGAGGCGCGGCTGGACACCATCGAGCAGGACGCGAGCGGTGTCACCGCGCACACCCGCGGTCCCGGTGGGACCTGGTGGCGCGGCAGCCATCTGGTCGGCTGCGACGGCGCCCGCTCCACGGTGCGCAAGCTGCTCTCGATCCGCTTCCCCGGGCGTACGGCGGTGGAGCGGCACGCGGTCGCCGCGCTGCGCACCGAGCTCCCCTGGCCGGGCGAGGCCCTGTTGCACCGCCAGCCGCCGTGGCGGGGCGGTGGCGAGGAGGTCACGGCACGGCCGCTGCCGGACGGTGTCTGGCGGATCGACTGGCTGCTTCCGCCGCGCGGCGACCTCGTCACCCCGGACGCGCTCGTCTCCAAGATCCGCGACACCCTGGCCGGCTGGTGCGGCGGGGAGACACCTCCGTACGAGTTGATCGACACCGGCGTCCACACGCTGCACCACCGGCTCGCGCGGCGCTGGCGGGTGGACCGGGTCTTCCTCGCGGGCGACGCCGCCCATCTGCTCGGCGCTGTGGGCACCCAGGGCCTCGACGAGGGGCTGCGGGACGCCGACAACCTGGCCTGGAAGCTCGCGTACGCCTGGCACCACGGGGCCTCGGACACACTGCTCGACAGTTACCAGAGCGAGCGGCGGGCGGCCGTCGCCTCCCGGTTGCGGGCCGCCGACCAGTCTCTGCCCGTGCTGCGCGGCGGCGGGGGGCTGCGGACGTACCTGTCGGGCGGCACACGGAGCCACGACAGTCTGCTGACGGACGGGCATCTGGGGCGCGGCCCGCTGGGCGCGCCCCCCGCGTATCCGCACTCCCCCCTCGCGCCCCAGGACGCCGGTGTGTCCCAAGTGGCGGTGGGTACGGACGAGGGCGCGCCGGTCGAGGACGTCCGGGTGACCGCGCCGGACGGCACGACCGTGCGGCTCCGGGACCGGCTCGGGCAGGGGCGGCTCCTGGTGCTCCTGGTCGCGCCCGGAACTGGTGTGTGGGACCGGCGGCACTGGATGAGCGCGGGCGTGATGCCCCGACTCGTGGAGGCGGTACGGGCGCTGCCGGTGAAGGCGGAGTTGCTGGTGACGGAGGCGTATCCGGCAGCCGCGGCCCATACCGTCCTGCTGGTACGGCCGGACGGCCATCTGGTCGCCTCGTTCCCCGGGGTCCGGCCGGAGGAGCTGTACGCGGCGGCGGACGCGACGCGGGGCGGCAAGGCGGCCGAGCCCGAGCCGCGCAGGATCCCGCCCAAGGCTCCGCCTGCGGCTGAGAACACCCCCGCATCCGCGTCCGGGTCCGGGCCCGGGCCCGGGCCCGTCGCGAAGCCCGCATCCAAGGCCATCCCCGAGCCCGTGGCCAAGTCGGTGTCCAAGTCCGTGTCCAAGAAGAGCGACCGCACGGCGGACATCAATTGACCCTCGTGGGCGCACATGGTGTACTCCGGAGCGTGACCGACACCGATGTGCGCCTGTGGCGGAGGGTCCATATGGACCTCGTCCGCTACGCGGGCTGCGTGTGTCGCCCGTCCTGCTGAATTCGCCTCTCCCTTCGCGTGCCCTTCGCCGCTGACGTCGGCGTACTTGTCGCGCGCTTCTTCCGCGAACCCTCAGGACGGTCTTCCGTGCCCCAGCATGTCTCCGCGCCTTCAGCGCCCCCCGCTGCCTCATCCGGCTCCTTCGCGCCCACTGCCGCCGACCTTCTGGACTTCGTCCGCCGTACCGCCTCCGACACCGAACTCATCGACGCCCTCCCGCTCGACCCGGAGGGGCGTACATGGGTACGGCTCGACGGCCCCGGTGGCAGCGAGGCGTGGCTGATCGGCTGGCCGCCCGGGACGGGCACCGGCTGGCACGACCACGCCGAGTCGCAGGGCGCGTTCACCACCGCGCGCGGCGCCCTGAAGGAGAACTCGCTGGCGGTACGGCTGCCGTCGAGCGGCTGGAAGACCCTGGAACTGGCCGACGGGGTCGACCGCGAACGGCGGTTGCCGGCGGGCAAGGGGCGCGCGTTCGGACAGCACCATGTGCACGAGGTGCTCAACGAGTCCCGTGACACGCATGCCGTGTCCGTACACGCGTACTTTCCGCCGCTCCCGCTGATCCGGCGTTTCAGCCGATCGGGCGCGGTGCTCCGTCTTGAGCAGGTCGAGCGTCCGGAGGACTGGCAGTGAGCGAGCGGAACGAGGCCGAACGGGTGGGAATCGACGAGTTGTTGGAGCGAGTCAGGTCCGGTCTGGACCGGATCGATCCCCGTGCGGCCCACGAGGCGTACGAGGCGGGTGACGCGCTCCTGGTGGACACCAGGTACGCGGCGCTGCGCGAGCGGGACGGACTGGTCCCCGGCGCGCTGATCGTGGAGCGCAACGAGCTGGAGTGGCGGCTGGACCCGCTGGGCAGTCACCGCGCGGCGGAGGCGCACAGCCACGACCTGCGGGTGGTCGTGTTCTGCAATGAGGGTTACGCGTCCTCGCTGGCGGCCTCGTCGCTGCGGCAGCTGGGTCTGCACCGTGCGACCGATGTGATCGGCGGCTTCCAGGCGTGGAAGGCGGCGGGCCTGCCGGTACTGCTGCCTGCGGCGCGGGGGTAACCCACGCGTACGGCCGGTGGCCCCGCCGGGCACGGGCTGGTGCCCGGCCGCGCACGGGCCGACTGGTGCCGCGCTGCGAACGGGCTGGTGCGTCGCCGCGCACGGGCCGGCTGGTGCCGCGCTGCGCACAGGCTGGTGCATCGCCGAACGCGGGCTGGTGCACCGCCCACACGGGCCTGCTAGAAGGGCTCGTCCAGCCCCTCCGTGTCCTCGCCCTCTTCCTCCAATGCCTGTCGGACGACCCGGAGGGCCATGCCCTCCGGATACCCCTTGCGGGCGAGCATCCCCGCGAGCCGCCGCAGCCTGCGGTCCCGGTCGAGGCCGCGGGTGGTACGGAGCTTGCGGTCGACGAGCTCGCGCGCGGTGATCTCCTCCTGCTCGGAGTCCAGCTGCCCCACCGCCTCCTGGATCAGCGAGGGGTCGACGCCCTTGGTGCGCAGCTCGCGGGCGAGGGCCCGTCGGGCGAGTCCGCGCCCGTGGTGTCGGGACTCCACCCAGGCATCCGCGAAGGCGGCGTCGTCGATGAGCCCCACGTCCTCGAAGCGCGAGAGGACTTCCTCGGCGACCTCGTCGGGGATCTCGCGCTTGCGCAGGGCGTCGGCAAGCTGCTTGCGCGTGCGGGGGGTCCCGGTGAGCAGGCGCAGGCAGATCGCCCGCGCCCGCTCAGCCGGATCCTGGGGCGACAGCTCTTTCTCGGCCCTCGACGAGTCGGAGCTGTCGCCCGGCCATTCGGTGCGACCGGTCACAGCGTCAGCTCTTGGCCGCCGGGGCCTTGGTCGCCTTGGTGGCCTTCGCCGCCGGAGCGGACTTGGCCGTCTCGTCCGTCGCCGCCGGCTCCGCGCCACCTGCGGCGTCCGTGCCCGCCTCGGCCGACGCGGCCTCCGGCTTGACCCCGACGCCGAGCTTTTCCTTGATCTTCTTCTCGATCTCGTCGGCGAGGTCGGGGTTGTCCTTCAGGAAGTTGCGGGCGTTCTCCTTGCCCTGGCCGAGCTGGTCGCCCTCGTACGTGTACCAGGCGCCGGCCTTGCGGACGAAGCCGTGCTCCACGCCCATGTCGATCAGGCCGCCCTCGCGGCTGATGCCCTGGCCGTAGAGGATGTCGAACTCGGCCTGCTTGAACGGCGGCGCGACCTTGTTCTTGACGACCTTGACGCGCGTGCGGTTGCCGACGGCGTCCGTGCCGTCCTTGAGGGTCTCGATGCGGCGGATGTCGAGACGCACCGAGGCGTAGAACTTCAGGGCGCGGCCACCGGTCGTGGTCTCCGGCGAGCCGAACATGACGCCGATCTTCTCGCGGAGCTGGTTGATGAAGATCGCAGTGGTCTTGGACTGGTTGAGCGCGCTGGTGATCTTCCGGAGGGCCTGGCTCATCAGACGGGCCTGCAGACCCACGTGTGAGTCGCCCATCTCGCCCTCGATCTCCGCACGCGGAACGAGCGCGGCGACGGAGTCGATGACGATCAGGTCGAGGGCGCCGGAGCGGACCAGCATGTCGACGATCTCGAGGGCCTGCTCACCGTTGTCCGGCTGGGACAGGAGGAGGTTGTCGATGTCGACGCCGAGCTTCTTGGCGTACTCGGGGTCGAGGGCGTGCTCGGCGTCCACGAACGCCACCTGACCGCCGGCCTTCTGGGCGTTGGCGACGGCGTGCAGGGTCAGGGTCGTCTTACCGGAGGACTCCGGTCCGTAGATCTCCACGACACGGCCGCGCGGCAGACCGCCGACGCCGAGGGCGACGTCGAGGGCGGTCGAGCCGGTGGAGATCACCTCGATCGGCTCCTGGGTGCGGTCGCCCATGCGCATCACGGCACCCTTGCCGAATTGCCGTTCAATCTGAGCGAGCGCGGCGTCGAGTGCCTTCTCGCGGTCGGTACCTGCCATGGGTTCCACCCGGTTTGCTTGAGTCGATCGCTTCATGTGAAAGACGCTAACCCCTGCCACTGACAACGGGCCCCGCCGTCCCTCCGACCTGTGGATAACTCGCCCACAACCCCGCGATTCCAAGGGCCGGAATCCCATAAGAATGCATGTTCGATTTTAGTGTCAAGCGCACCACGCGGGGCCTGTCGCACCCGCCTATCCTTCCTGACATGGCCCTCCCCTTCCGCGTCCGACGCGGCCGCATGTCACCGCGGGCCGCCGATGTCGTCGTGGCGCTGGTCGTCACCCTCGTCGTCGCCGTCTGGACGCTGGTGTCCGCGCGGTACACGAGCGAGCCCGCGAGCCGAACCGCCATCGGCTGGGCGCTGATCGCGGTGGGGTGCGGGGCACTGTGCTTCCGGCGGCGGGCTCCCGTCACGGTCGCGGTCGTCACGCTCGTCTCCTGCGTGGCCTACTACCCCGTGTCCGCGCAGGACGGGCCCCTGATGATCACCTTCGCGCTCGCGCTCTACACCACGGCCGCGGAGGGCCGCTTCGCCGCAGCCGTCGCGCTCGCCGCCGTCACGCTGTTGGCCGTCGGGCTCGGCGAGATCCGTCAGTCGCCCGGGCACCGCCAGATCGACGACACCTCGCTCGCGATGCTGGCCGGCTGGCTGATCAGCCTGGTCGCCGTCGGCCGTGCGCAGCGGACCCGGCTCGCCTATCTGCGCGAGGTGGAGCAGCGGGCGCTGGCGGCCGAGCGCGAGCAGGAGGCGCGCGCCCGGCAGAGCGCCACCGAGGAACGGCTGCGGATCGCCCGGGAGCTGCACGACATCCTCGGCCACAGCATCTCGCTCATCAACGTCCAGTCCGGCGCGGTGCTGCACCGGCTCGGCAAGAAGCCGGATCCCGATGTCGCACTGGCCGCGGCGGAGGAGGCGCTCGAGGCCGTGAAGGCCACCAGCAAGGACGCGCTGCGCGAGCTGCGCGCGACGCTCGGGGTGCTGCGCCAGGCCGACGAGGCCGCGCCGACCTCGCCGACCTCCGGGCTCGCCCTGCTCGGCGAACTGGTCGAGCGGGCCAGGAGCACCGGCCTCGACGTCCGCACGGAGCTGACCGGGACTCCCGTACCGCTGGCACCGCCGGTCGATCTCGCCGCGTACCGGATCGTGCAGGAGTCGCTGACCAATGTCACCCGGCATTCCGGGGCCCGTACCGCCACGATCGCGCTCGACTGGCGTGCGGACGAGCTGCGCCTGCGGATCGAGGACGACGGCGAGGGGGCTCCGGAGGAGCAGCCGCTGGGGAGCGGCATCCGCGGTATGGCCGAGCGCGCCCGGGCCTTCGGCGGCGATCTGACCGTGCACAGCACCGCCGGGGGCTTCCGGGTCGACGCCCGGCTGCCACTCGAAGCACCGGCATCCACGACCACCACGTCCAAGGGGGACCCTCGATGATCCGCGTCGTACTCGCCGACGACCAGACCCTGGTACGGGCGGGCTTCCGCTCGATCCTGGCCGACGAGGACGACATCGAGGTGGTCGGGGAGGCCGCGGACGGCGAGCAGGCGATCACGCTCGCACGCGAACTGCGCCCGGACGTGGTCCTGATGGACATCCGGATGCCGGGCCTGGACGGTCTGGAGGCCACCCGACGGATCACCGCCGACGCCCGGCTCGAAGAGGTCAAGGTGGTGATCCTGACCACCTTCGACGTCGACGACTACGTCTACGGAGCACTGCGCGCCGGAGCGAGCGGCTTCCTCGTGAAGGACACCGAGCCCATGGAACTGCTGCACGGGGTACGGGTGGTGGCCCGCGGCGACGCGCTGATCGCCCCGGCCGTGACCCGCCGGCTGATCGCCGAGTTCGCCGGCCGCTCGAAGCAGCCTGATCCCAGCCCGCGCCTGAACGCACTCACCGAGCGGGAGCGCGAGGTGATGGGCCTGGTGGGCGCGGGGCTCTCCAACGACGAGATCGCGCAGCGGCTCGTCCTGTCCCCGGCGACGGCGAAGACGCATGTCAGCCGGATCATGACCAAGCTCGACGTCCGGGACCGGGCGCAGCTGGTGATCCTGGCGTACGAGTCGGGAATGATCACGCCCGGCTGGCTGGGGTGACATAGAACCCCCCGACCCCCGGGCTTGATCCACCGCCCCCCTAGGGGACACCCGCGCGTGGACGCAACTCCTGGGGTACGCGCGCGTGGGGCGGCGCAACCGCGGGGGTACGCCCGGTGTCCACCGCCGGGCGACGCCGACGCCGTAGCCGTACGCCGACGCTGGCTGCGTGAATCCAGACGTCCTCGATCTCGCCCGGTTGCAGTTCGCCCTCACGGCGGGCGGCCACTTCCTCTTCGTCGCCCTCACCTTGGGGCTCGCGACCGTCGTCGCCGTCGTCCAGACCGTGGCGACGATCGGACGGAAGCCGCTGCACGCGCGCATGGTCCGGTTCTGGGGCCAGCTCTACGTGATCAATTACGCGGTCGGGATCGTCACCGGCATCGTGATGGAGTTCCAGTTCGGCATGAGCTGGAGCGGGCTCACGCACTACGCGGGCAATGTGTTCGGCGCCTCGCTCGCGGTCGAGACGATCGTCGCGTTCTTCGTCGAGTCGACCTTCCTGGGTCTGTGGATCTTCGGCTGGCACCGCTTCAGCCGGTGGGTGCATCTGGCGATGATCTGGGTCGTCACGCTGACCGCGTACGTCTCCGCGTACTGGATCCTCGTCTCCAACGGCTTCCTCAACAACCCGGTCGGGCACCGGACCGAGGGCGGCAAGCTGGTTCTGGACGATCCGGTGGCGGTGCTGACCAACCCCTCGGCGCTGCTCGCCTTCGGGCACATCTTCGCCGGGGCGCTGCTGACGGCCGGCTTCTTCGTCGCGGGCGTGAGCGCGTACCACCTCTTCCGGCGCACGCCCGAGTGGGAGTTCTTCGGCCGGAGCTTGCGGATCGGGGTGTTCCTCTCCTTCCCCGCCCTCATGGTCACCGCCGCCTTCGGTGGCATCCAGTTGGGCTCGCTGCGCACTCTCCAGCCCATGAAATCGGCCGTGTTCAGCCAGAATGCGGCCGACATCGCGCAGATCCAGGCGGACATGGTCGCCCGCTTCGGGCCCGGCGACTACATCCCCTCCGAGGCATGGACCCGCGGCGGCGGTCTGGTCATGCTCATCTGCTTCGGCCTGATGATGTACTTCACCCTCGCCGGCGTGATCCTGGCCTGCTTCAAGAAGGTCGTCTTCCGCTTCCGGCTCTGGCATCTGACCCTGATGGCCGCGGTACCGCTGCCCTATCTCGCGATGATCAGCGGCTGGGTCTTCCGTGAGGCAGGCCGCCAGCCCTGGGTCGTGTACGGGCTGCTGAAGACCGAGGACGCGGTCTCCGACCTCTCCCCCGGCGCCATGCGCGCCTCCCTGATCGTCTTCACCACCCTCTTCGCGCTGCTCGTCGTCCTCAATGCCTGGCTCCTCGCCCGATGGGCGCGCCGGGGCCCCGTCGACGAGGGTCTCGGCCACGACGACCGGGGCGGGCCCGAGGACAAGGACGCCACCGACTCCCTGCCCGCCACGAGCTACTGAGGAGCCGACGTGGAATCCCTCGCCATCGCCCTGCTCGCCTTCTTCGCCACCGGCTACTTCGTGCTCGCCGGCGCGGACATCGGGACCGGGATGCTGACCCCGTACCTCGGCCGCACCGACCACGAACGGCGGCTCGTCATCGCCTCCTTCGCGCCCTTCTTCCTGGGCAACGAGGTGTGGCTGATCGCCACGGCCGGTGTGTTCGTCGGCTGCTTCCCCGATCTCGAGGGGGAGCTGCTGACCGGCCAGTTCGCGGTACTCGTCCCCCTGCTGACCGGCTGGATCGTCCGTGACATCGGGCTGTGGTCGCGCGGCCGTGGCCGTGGTCGCATCTGGCGCGCGGTGTGCGACGGGGCGGTGGTCTGCGGCAGTTGGACGGTCGCGCTGGCATGGGGCTGGCTGCTGGCGGCGCTCCTCACCGGTACGCCGGCCGAGACCGCCACCGGCCCCGCCGCGATCCTCGTCGCCCTCGCGACGGCCGCCCTGTTCGCCGCGCACGGGCTGGGCTTCGCCACGCTCCGGCTGACCGGCCTCCCGTACGAACGCGCCCGCCTGCTCGTGGGCCGGACCGGCCGTCCCTGGCAGTCCTTCGCCCTCACGGCCGTCCTCCTGGGCGTGCTGCCGCTGCTCGCCGGAGGCGCGCTCCCGCTCACCGATCGGGCCGCGGACGTCGCGACCCTCACCCTCCTCGTCCCCGCGCTGCTCGTCGTCACCCCGTTCCTCGTCGCCGCGCAGGTGTGGACCTGGCGGACCTTCCGGCACCGGGTGACCCGCCCCTCGTACCTCTAGCTCCTCCAACTCCCAGAAGGAGAAACGACCATGACCGTCACGCGGGACACCGATCCCACGGCCGACCCGGCGAACCCACCGACCCCGACGCCCCGGAGGGGCAGCGTCTTCGAGCGCCTGGCCGCCTTCTCGTACCGCCACCGCTGGTCCGCCGTGCTGCTGTGGATCGTGGTCGTGGCCGCCGCGACCGGTGCCTCGACGGTCGCCGGCAGCGCGTACCACAACGACTTCTCGCTGCCCGGCACCGATTCCCAGGCGGCGCGGACCGTCCTGGAACGGCACGGCTCCGCGCAGGCCACGGACGCGACACTGCAGATCGTCGTCAAGGACGAGGACGGCGTCCGCGAGAAGACGGTCCACGCGCGCGTGGAGGGGCTGCTCGACAAGGTCGAGGGGCTTCCCGGGGTGACCGACGTCCGCGGTCCGTACGAGGACGGCGCGGCCGTCTCCCGGGACGGAACGGTCGCCTACGCGACCGTCACCCTCGACGGCGAGGCGGAGAACAGGGACCGCACCGAGGTACTGAAGATCATCGAGACCGTGCGCGCTGCGCAGGGCGACGGGCTGACCGCCGCTGTCGGCGGCGACGCGGCGCGCGGCGCCGAGGAGGGTGGAGGCGGCGCGGCCGAGGGCGCGGGGATGCTCGGCGCGCTGGTCATCCTGGTCTTCCTGTTCGGCTCCCTGGTCGCCGCCAGCCTGCCGGTGGTCACCGCGATCTTCGCCGTCGGCAGCTCCATCGGGCTGATCGCGCTCGCCTCGCACCTCGCCGACGTCGCGGACTTCACCCCGCCGATCATGATGCTGGTCGGTCTCGGCGTCGGCATCGACTACGCGCTGCTGATCTTCTCCCGCTACCGCGGCGAGCTACTGCATGGCGCCGAGCCCGAGCGAGCCGCCCGGACCGCGCTCGACGCGGCGGGACGCACGGTGTTCTTCGCGGGCTGCACGGTGATCATCGCGCTGATGGGTCTCGTCGCGCTCGGGCTCGGCTCGCTGCAGGGCGTCGCCCTCGCTGTCGCCCTGACCGTCCTGGTCACGATGGCCGCCTCGCTCACCCTGCTCCCGGCGCTCCTCGGGATCTTCGGCCGGCGGATCCAGCGTCAGGTGGCCAAGCGGGCCGCGAAGTCGACCCGCCCGGAGGGCGCCCGGTGGCGCGGCTGGGCGACGGCGGTGCAGAAGCGGCCGTGGGCGGCGCTGCTCGTCTCCGTCGCGGCACTCGGGGCGCTCGCCGCGCCCGCGCTCGACATGCGGCTGGGCTTCGCCGACGCGGGCAACGACGCCCCGGCGAAGTCGAGCAGGCAGGCGTACGACCTGCTGGCCGAGGGGTTCGGGCCCGGGTTCAACGGGCCGCTGATCCTGGTCGCGGACGGTGGCGGCGAGCGCACGGCGGTCACCCTGCGCCAGGCCCTGGAGAACACCGACGGCATCGCGGCCGCCACCGCGCCGATCCCGACGAAGGACGCCTCCGTCTCGACCGTCATCGCCTTCCCCGACTCGGCCCCGCAGGCCGAGGCGACCTCGGAGCTCGTCGAACGGCTGCGGTCGGACGTCCTGCCACCACTGGAGCGGGAGACCGGCGCCGATCTGCTGGTGGGCGGGCCGACGGCGGCGACCGAGGACTTCGCGTCCACCGTCGCCGACCGGATGCCGCTGTTCGTCGCGATCGTCGTGGGTCTCTCCGCGCTCCTGCTGCTCCTCGTCTTCCGGTCCGTGCTCATCCCGGTGAAGGCCGCGCTGCTCAACCTGCTCAGCATCGGGGCGGCGCTCGGCGTCATCACCCTGGTCTTCCAGCACGGCTGGTTCGGGGTGCAGCCCGGGCCGATCGAGGCGTTCATCCCCGTCATGATCTTCGCCATCGTCTTCGGTCTGTCGATGGACTACGAGGTCTTCCTGCTCGCCCGGATCCACGAGGAGTGGGAGCGCACCAAGGACCCGCAGGGCGCGGTCCGCGAGGGTCTCGCCGCGACCGGCAAGGTCATCACGGCCGCCGCGGCGATCATGATCGTGGTGTTCGCGGCCTTCGTCCTGAGCCCCGACCGGATGCTCCAGCAGTTCGGCCTCGGCCTGGCCGTGGCGATCCTGCTGGACGCGGTGGTCATCCGGTGTCTCATCGTGCCCGCGGTGATGCAGCTGCTCGGCCGTCGCGCGTGGTGGCTCCCGGCCCCTCTGCAGCGGGTCCTGCCGACGGTGCGGCTGGAGCGCGACTGACGCCCGGGCCGGCGGTTCGCCGGGCCGGCAGGTCGGCAGGCCGGGCGCACAGGTCAGGCGCCGTCCCGGGAGGACGTTTCCTCCGGGGACAGCGCCGGCCCGTGGTCCTTCCTCTGCTGCAGCGCCTTCTGCAGCCGGGCCACGACCGCCTCCCCGTAGCGCCGGTGGCCGTGGACGCGCGGATCGTCGGTGACGTCGTACCGCTTCACATAGGCACCGAGGAACGCCTGCAGCGTGGCGACGGCCGGGATGGCGATCAACGCGCCGACGGCACCGAGCAGCGCCGTACCGGCGATCACCGAGCCGAAGGCCACCGCCGGGTGGATGTCCACGGTCTTGGACGTCAGCTTCGGCTGGAGGACGTAGTTCTCGAACTGCTGGTAGACCACGACGAAGACCAGCACCCACAGCGCGTACCAGGGGTCCTCGGTGAACGCGATCAGCATGGGCAGCGCGCCCGCCAGATACGTACCGATGGTGGGGATGAACTGCGAGACCAGGCCGACCCAGACCGCCAGCGCGGGCGCGTACGGCACCCCGAGGATCTCCAGCAGGACGTAGTGCGCGACTCCGGAGATCAGCGCCATCAGTCCGCGGGAGTAGAGGTAGCCGCCGGTCTTGTCGACGGCGATCTCCCAGGCCCGCAGCACCTCGGTCTGGCGGGCCGGCGGCAGGACCGAGCACAGGGCGCGACGCAGCCGGGGGCCGTCGGCCGCGAAGTAGAACGAGAACAGGAAGATCGTCAGCAGCTTGAAGAGACCGCCGAGGACGGTCGCGGAGACGTCGAGGACGCCGGTGGCGCTGTTCTGCACGTACTTCCGCAGCCAGTCGGAGCGGAGCACGCTGTCCTGGACCTCGACACGGGAGAGCTCGGTGTGGAAGCTCTGGTTCATCCAGTTGATCAGCGAGTCGAGGTATTTGGGGAAGTTCTCGACCATGTCGACGATCTGGCCCGCCAGCATCGACCCGAGCAGCACCACGAAGCCGACGCCGACGACCATGACGGTGAAGAAGACGAGGAACGTGGCGAGGCCGCGGCGCATCCCCCGGGCGGCCATGCGCCCGACGGCCGGTTCGATGGCGAGGGCCAGGAAGAACGCGACGAGGACGTTGACGAGGAGCCCGATGAGCTGGTGGAAGGCCCAGCTGCCGAGCTGGAAGCAGGCGTAGAGCGCGAGGGCGAGCAGCAGGGCGCGCGGCAGCCAGCGGGGCATCCGCGCCGCGGATCCGGCCGAGGCGGGTCCGGAGTCGGTGGGTCCGGCCCCGCCGGGTCCGGCGGCGGCCGAGTCGGGCGCGGAAGATGCCGACGCGGGAGAGGCCGGCGCGGAAGAGGCCGGCGTGGAGGACGGCGTGGCGGACGGGGCGGTGGATGGGGCGGGCACGGACGGCCCCGACGCGGCCGCGGGCTCACCCCCATGGCCTGTCACCGGGGCGCCGCGCACGACCGTACGCACCGCCGGCCCCGTCTCCGGGGCGCTCGCGGTCACGGTCTGGTCGGAGGTCCCGCCGAGGGTCGCGTCGAAGGTCCCGTCGGGAGTCGTCTTGTCGGTCTCGTCGGTGTCGTCAGTCGCAGCCACCCCGCCAGTCTCGCGCACCGCGCGGACATTCCGCCCCGGGCGGGGGTCTCAGCGCTTGTCGGCCGGTACGTCGACGGCCGAGCAGACCGCCCGCCACACGTCCTTCGCCTCCCAGCCGGCGTCCAGTGCCTCGCGCACCGTACGACCGCCCAGTTCCGACATCACGTGGTCCCGGGCGAAGGACTCGGCGTAGGACGCACCGAAGTGGTCCGCCATCCGCTCCCAGAAAATCGTCAACCGCATGAACCCAGTATCCCGCTCCCAAGAGTGCAGCCCGGTCAGTAAGCCTTGTCACACGTCCTGCGCGGCCTACGGTCGGACCATGGCTGGAACTCCTCTCGCGGCTCCGCACCCGATGCTCCTCGCGCGCGCCGAACACTTCATCTGGCTGACGGCCCGTGTGCTCGAACAGCGCCGGTTCGCCTATCACTTCCTGCGCGGCGGCGCGGAACCCGTCGAGGTCGCCCTCAACGCGTACCTCAACGAGGACGGAGGCTACGGACACGCGCTCGAACCGGATCTGCGTGGCCCCGTCAGCCAGCCGCTGCACACCGGCCACGCGCTGCGGATCCTCGACTCGATCGGCCGCTGCGGCGGGCTGCGGGTCGAGCGGATCTGCCGCTACCTCACCGATATCTCCACGCACGAGGGCGCACTGCCGGCGATCCATCCGTCACTTCGCGACTACCCCGCCGCGCCGTTCGTCCCGATCGTCGACGATCCGCCCAGCGCCCTGCTGTCCACGGGCCCCGTGGTCGGGCTGCTCCACCGGAACCAGGTGTGGCACGCCTGGCTGTTCCGCGCCACCGAGTTCTGTTGGTCGGCGGTCGAGTCCCTGGAGAAGTCCCATCCGTACGAGATCCAGGCGGCGGTCGCCTTCCTCGACGGGGTCCCGGACCGTTCGCGGGCGCAGGCGGTGGCGGACCGGCTCGGGCGGCTGGTGCGGGAGCAGCGGCTGGCGGTCCTGGACCCCGAGCGTCTCGACGACTTCCCGGTGGCACCGGGGTACGCGCCGGGCGAGCACCACTTTCCGTACGACTACGCGCGCGTGCCGGACTCCTTGGCCCGCCGCTGGTTCACGGACGAGGAGATGGCACGGTCGCTGGACCACCTCGCCGCCGACCAGCAGGAGGACGGCGGCTGGCCGGTCACCTGGCGCCGGTGGGCCCCTGGAACGGCACTGGAGGCGCGCCCGATGGTCACCATCGAGGCGTTGCGCACCCTGCGCGCCCACGGCCGACCGATCGACTGACGGCATCGGGCACGGGGACGCGCGTCTGCGACGCGGACCGGGTGAACGGCCCGCGGGCGGCGGCCGTCAGCCGCTCAGTGCCCTCGCTCCCGCCGTGACCAGAACCGCCGCGGCCACGACGACCAGGAAGGGTGCCCGCAGGACCAGGGCGACGGCGGCCGCGGCGACACCCGCGGCGCGGGCGTCCAGGGTGAGGGCGCCGTCGGTGCTGAAAGTCTGCTGGGCGGTGAGCGCCGCCAGCAGAGCGACCGGCAGCAGGGCGGCAAGGCGTTGGACGAGCGGGCGTTCCAGCGCGCCGGCGGGCACGAGGAGCCCGACCAGCTTGACCAGGTAGCAGCCGACGGCCGTGAGACCGATCGCGATCCAGACACTCATCGGGTGTTCTCCTCACAGGTCTCGTCGGTGCCACAGGTCTCATCGGTGCCACCGGTCTCATCGATGTCATCGGTCCGGCCAATGCGCCGACCCCGCAGCCACAGCACGGCCGGCGCGGCGAGCGCCGCCGCCAGGACCGGGACGCCTGCCGGGAGGACGGGCAGCAGACCGAGGCCCAGGACGACGGCGATTCCCGCGGTGTACCGCTCCGTCGCCGTCTTCAGCATGGGAGCGAGCAGTGCCAGGAAGACGGCCGGTCCGGCCGCGTCCAGACCCCAGGCGTTGGTGTCGCCGATGGCTTCCGCCCCGAGGGCCCCCAGCAGGGTCGTCAGGTTCCA
The DNA here is from genome assembly GCF_036237275.1 of Streptomyces sp. NBC_01353. Lineage (GTDB taxonomy): Bacteria > Actinomycetota > Actinomycetes > Streptomycetales > Streptomycetaceae > Streptomyces. Next base: position 2,428,868 of record NZ_CP108352.1, read on the forward strand.
CAGCACGTAGAGCGTGATCCCGGTGACGGTGAACCCGATCCGCGCGGCCCGCCGCGTCGGCTGCGCGAGCGCCACCGCCGTCGTCTCGTCGATCACCCACTGGGCGGCGAAGGGCTTGGCCGCACGCGGCAGGGCGAGGAGCTGCGACAGCCGCAGCCCGTAGAACGCGTTGCGCGTGCCCAGGAAGAACGCGCCCGCCGCGGCCGTGAACGGGTTCCCGCCCGCCGCGAGCGCCCCCACCAGGGCGAACTGCGAGGCGCCCGTGAAGACGAGCAGGCTGAGGACACAGGTCTGGAGCAGGCTGAGTCCGGATCCCGCGGACGTCACTCCGAAGGCGAAGCCGGAGAGACCGACGGCGATCCCGACCCCGAGCGCGTCGCGTACGACCGCCGAGTCCGCCTTCGTGCTCTCCCGTACAACTGGGGTTGCTGTCTGTTCTGCCACGTGGAGGACGTTACGAGCCCCGGCCGCCGGCGGTCTTGTACGTTCTTGCGCCCCGCTACGTTCTTGCACGCCGCTACGTTCTTGCGCCCCGGCGCGGGTTCTCGGTTCTGTTGCCCCGCGCGCGCTGGTACGCCCCCGGCGGAACGCCGACGCTTCGCGTGAAATGCCGGTTCAGGTGCGGCTGGTCGGTGAAGCCGACGGCGACGGCAGCCTCCGACGGCGACGTACCCGCGTCCAGCAGCCGCCGCGCCCGCCGCACGCGCGCGTCCGTCAGCCAGGTGTGCGGCGGCATCCCGTACACATCCCGGAAGGCCCGCAGCAGGGCGAAGGGACTGGTGTCGAGCTCGGCGGCGAGACGCTCCAGGGTCGGCGGGTCGGCCATCCGCTCCTCCAGGACGGCACGCGCGCGTGCCGCGTTGCTCGCGCCGGCCGAGCGCGGGGGCAGCGGCGACGCCAGGCGGCCCCCGTGGCTGCGCAGCATCCTCGCCGTGACCAGCCTCAGCAGGCTGTCGGCGGCCAGCGCGTTGCCCTCCTCGGCGGCCCGGTGGACCCCGATGACGAGCTGAGCGGCGTACGGATCGTCCACGACGGGTTCGGTGAAGCCGACGGCCCCCCGCAGCGCGATGGTGTCGTCCGCGATCGACCGGATCACCTCCGCGTCCGGGTAGATCGTCCGGTAGGTCCAGCCCTCCGGGACGCCCGCGTGCCCGGTGTGCGGGGTGTCGGGGTTGACCAGGGCGATCTGCCCGGGCCCGGCGTGCACGAGGTCGTCGCGGTAGTGGAACGCCTCGACACCCTCCGTGATGGCGGCGAAGACGAAGGTCTCGTGGGTGTGCCGGGCGAAGGCCTTGCGGACGTAGTGGGCGTGCAGCAGGTCGACGCCGGGCAGCTCGGAGTACTGCCAGTACCGTGCCCGCTCCCCACTCGCCATGCCTCCATTCTGCGCCACCGGCCGCTTCGGCATCGAGCGGGTTTCCCCAGGTCCGGGCGGTTGTCAGTGACGGGGTGCACGATGGGTGGCATGGTCAGGTCTGCGCTCGACTCGTTCTCCCCCGCGACCCGCGGCTGGTTCACCGGGGCCTTCCGCGCGCCCACGTCGGCGCAGGAGGGTGCCTGGCAGGCCATCGGCGCGGGCTCGGACGTCCTGGTGGTCGCCCCGACCGGTTCCGGTAAGACCCTGGCCGCCTTCCTCGCCTCTCTGGACCAGCTCGCCTCCACCCCGCCGCCCGCGGACCCCAAGAAGCGCTGCCGAGTGCTGTACGTGTCCCCGCTGAAGGCGCTCGCCGTCGACGTCGAGCGCAATCTGCGCTCCCCGCTGACCGGTATCCGCCAGGAGTCGGTCCGGCTCGGGCTGCCGGAGCCGGACGTACGGGTCGGGATCCGCTCCGGCGACACCCCGCCCGCCGAGCGCCGGGCGCTGGCCACGAAGCCACCGGACATCCTGATCACGACCCCCGAGTCGCTGTTCCTGATGCTGACCTCCGCCACCCGCGAGGCACTGGCCGGGATCGAGACGGTGATCCTGGACGAGGTCCACGCGGTCGCCGGGACCAAGCGCGGCGCCCATCTCGCGCTGTCCCTGGAGCGTCTCGACGAGCTGCTGCCCCGCCCGGCCCGCCGGATCGGTCTGTCGGCGACGGTCCGCCCCGTCGACGAGGTGGCCCGCTATCTCTCCCCGCAGCGCAAGGTGGAGATCGTCCAGCCGCCGTCCGGCAAGGAGTTCGACCTGTCGGTGGTCGTTCCGGTCGAGGACATGGGCGAGCTGGGGGGCTCCCCGGCCTCCGAGGGCACGGACGGCGGCGACAAGCCGTCGATCTGGCCACATGTCGAGGAGCGGATCGCCGACCTCGTCCAGGCCCATCGCTCCACCATCGTCTTCGCCAACTCCCGTCGGCTCGCAGAGCGGCTCTGCAACCGTCTGAACGAGATCGCGTACGAGCGTGCCACCGGCGAGGCCCTTCCGGACGGTCCGCCGCCTGCCGAGATCATGGCCCAGTCCGGTGCCGCCCAGGGCGCTCCCGCACTGCTCGCCCGCGCCCACCACGGGTCGGTCTCCAAGGAGCAGCGCGCCCAGGTGGAGGAGGACCTCAAGGCGGGCAGGCTGCCCGCCGTGGTGGCCACCTCCAGCCTGGAGCTGGGCATCGACATGGGCGCGGTGGACCTGGTCGTGCAGGTCGAGTCGCCGCCTTCGGTCGCCTCCGGCCTCCAGCGCGTCGGCCGCGCCGGACACCAGGTCGGTGCCGTCTCCACGGGCGTGGTCTTCCCCAAGTACCGCGGCGACCTGGTCCAGGCGGCCGTGGTCACCGAGCGGATGCGCAGCGGCTCGATCGAGTCGATGCGCATCCCGGCGAACCCGCTGGACGTGCTCGCGCAGCAGCTGGTCGCGATGGTCGCCCTGGACACCTGGCAGGTGGACGACCTGCTGGCGACGGTCCGGCGGGCCGCGCCGTTCGCCTCGCTGCCCGAGTCCGCGTTCACGGCCGTCCTGGACATGCTGGCCGGCCGCTATCCCTCGGACGCGTTCGCCGAGCTGCGCCCGCGGGTGGTCTGGGACCGGGTCGCCGGCACGGTCACCGGCCGCCCGGGTGCGCAGCGGCTCGCCGTCACCTCGGGCGGCACGATCCCCGACCGGGGCCTCTTCGGGGTCTTCCTCGCGGGCGCCGACCCCAAGAAGGGCGGTGGACGGGTCGGCGAGCTGGACGAGGAGATGGTGTACGAGTCCAGGGTCGGCGACGTCTTCACGCTGGGCACGACCTCCTGGCGGATCGAGGACATCACGCGGGACCGGGTCCTGGTCTCGCCCGCCCCCGGGGTGCCTGGCCGGCTGCCGTTCTGGAAGGGCGACCAGCTGGGTCGCCCGCTCGAACTGGGCCGCGCGGTGGGCGCCTTCCTGCGCGAGGTCGGTTCGCTGGAGACCGAGGACGCCCGGCTGCGGCTGGTCGCCGCGGGCCTGGACGCCTGGGCCGCCGACAATGTGCTGGCGTATCTGGACGAGCAGCGCCAGGCCTGCGGACATGTGCCGGACGACCGCACGATCCTGGTGGAGCGGTTCCGGGACGAGCTCGGCGACTGGCGGGTCGTCATCCACTCCCCCTTCGGAGCCCAGGTGCACGCCCCGTGGGCGCTGGCCCTCGGGGCCCGTCTCGCCGAGCGGTACGGCATGGACGCCCAGGTCATGCACGCGGACGACGGGATCGTGCTGCGCCTGCCGGACGCCGACCTGATGAGCCTCGACCTTCTCGACGACCCGGTGAGTCCGGATCGGCACCTCGACACCACGTACGACTCCGATCAGGCCCCGATCGGTGCGGCGGACGCGCTCTTCGACAAGGGGGAGATCGGGCAGATCGTCACCGACCAGGTCGGCGGCTCCGCCCTGTTCGCCTCCCGCTTCCGCGAGTGCGCCGCGCGGGCCCTGCTGCTGCCCAAGCGCAATCCCGGCAAGCGCACGCCGCTCTGGCAGCAGCGCCAGCGCGCCGCCCAGCTGCTCCAAGTGGCGAGCGAGTTCGGCTCCTTCCCGATCGTTCTGGAGGCCGTCCGCGAATGCCTCCAGGACGTCTTCGACGTCCCCGGGCTCCAGGAGCTGATGGGCGACATCGAGTCCCGGCGCGTCCGTCTGGTCGAGGTGACCACCGCCGAGCCGTCGCCCTTCGCCCGCTCCCTGCTCTTCGGCTATGTCGCCCAGTTCCTGTACGAGGGCGACTCCCCGCTCGCCGAGCGGCGGGCCGCCGCCCTGTCGCTGGACTCCCGCCTTCTCGCCGAGCTGCTCGGCCAGGCGGAGCTGCGGGAGCTGCTCGACGCGGAGGTGCTCACCGAGCTGGAGCGGGAGCTCCAGTGGCTCACCGAGGACCGCCGTATCAAGGACGTGGAGGGTGTCGCCGACGCCCTGCGGGTCCTCGGCCCGCTCACCGAGGCCGAGTTGACCGAGCGCGGGGGCGAGCCCGCCTGGGTCCAGGAGCTGGGAGCGGCCCGGCGGGCCATCCGGGTCCGCATCGGCGGAGCCGACCACTGGGCGGCGATCGAGGACGCCGGCCGACTGCGGGACGCCCTGGGCACCGCCCTCCCCGTCGGGGTCCCCGAGGCGTTCACGGAGCCGGTCAAGGACCCGCTCGGCGACCTTCTGGCCCGCCACGCGCGCACGCACGGCCCGTTCACCTCCTCCGCGGCTGCCGCCCGCTTCGGCCTCGGCGCGGCCGTGACCGACGGCGCCCTCCAGCGCCTGGCCGCTGCCGGACGGGTCGTCCAGGGCGAGTTCCATCCCTCCGGCATCGGCCAGGAGTGGTGCGACGCCGCCGTGCTGCGACGTCTGCGACGCCGCTCGCTCGCCGCGCTGCGTCATGAACTGGAGCCCGTATCCCCCGCGGCGCTCGCCACCTTCCTGCCGCAGTGGCAGCACCTGGGGAGCAACAGCTTGCGCGGGATCGACGGACTGGCCCGCGCCGTGGAGCAGTTGCAGGGCGCGCCCGTGCCGGCCTCGGCCCTGGAGAAGCTGATCCTGCCGTCCCGGGTCAGGGACTACTCCCCCGCGCTGCTCGACGAACTGACCACGACCGGCGAGGTCGTCTGGGCCGGCGCGGGCGCCCTGCCCGGCAAGGACGGCTGGGTCTCCCTCTACCTCGCCGACGCGGCGCCCCTGCTGCTGCCGCCCGCGCACCCGCTCGAGACCACCGCGCTCCACGAGTCGGTGCTGACCACCCTGTCCGGGGGGTACGGCCTGTTCTTCCGTCAGATCGCCGACCAGGTACGGGCCACCACCCACCCGGACGTCACCGATCCCCAACTCGCGGACGCGGTCTGGGATCTGGCCTGGTCGGGGCGGCTCACCAACGACACCCTCGCCCCGCTGCGCTCCCTCCTCGGCTCCGGCCGTACAGCGGGGTCCACGGCCCACCGCGCCAAGCGCACGGTCCCGCGCGGCCGTTACGGCACGCTCACCGCGGCTGCCCGGCCGGCCTCACGGACCGGACCGCCCACCGTCAGCGGCCGCTGGTCGTTGCTGCCGCCCGCGGAGCCGGAGCCGACCCACCGCGCCCACGCGCTCGCCCGCACGCTCCTGGACCGGCACGGCGTGGTCACCCGTGGCGCGGTGGCCGCCGAGGGCGTCGAGGGCGGCTTCTCCGCCACGTACCGCATCCTGTCGGCCTTCGAGGACAGCGGGCAGGCCCGCCGCGGCTATGTGGTGGAGGGGCTCGGCGCCGCCCAGTTCGCGATGGACGGAGCCGTCGACCGGCTGCGCGCGGCGGCGACCGCCCGGGACCGCGGCGCGGAGGCGGGCGCCGGCCCGCGCGCGATGGTCCTGGCGGCGGCCGACCCCGCCAACGCGTACGGGGCGGCGCTGCCCTGGCCCGAGCCGCCCACCGGCGCCGGGCACAAGCCGGGCCGCAAGGCCGGCTCGATGGTCGTCCTGGTCGACGGGGAGCTGACGCTGTACATGGAGCGCGGCGGGAAGACCCTGCTGTCCTGGCCCACCGACTCGGACGACCCCGCGCTGAGAACCGCGGCCGAGTCCCTGGCCGCGGCCGCCCTCGCGGGATCCCTCGGCACGGTCACGGTGGAGCGCGTCAACGGGACCGCCGCTCTCACCTCTCCCCTCGCCCGTCCGCTGGAAGCCGCCGGCTTCCACGCCACGCCGAGGGGACTGCGCCTCCGCCCGTAACCGACCGATGATGGAGTCATGCCCGAAGGAGACACCGTCTGGCAGACAGCCCGCCGACTGCACTCCGCGCTCGCCGGAAGCGTCCTGACCCGGTCGGATCTGCGCGTGCCCCGCTTCGCCACCGCCGATCTGACCGGCCGTGCGGTCCTGGATGTGACGCCACGCGGCAAGCACCTGCTCACCCGCTTCGACGGCGGCCTGACCCTCCACTCGCATCTACGGATGGAGGGCTCGTGGCGAGTGTTCGCCACCGGCGAGCGCTGGCGCGGCGGCCCCGCCCATCAGATCCGGGCGATCCTCGGCAACAAGGAGCAAACCGCCGTCGGCTACCGCCTCCCCGTGCTCGAACTGATCCGCACCGCCGACGAGCACCATGTCGTGGGCCACCTCGGCCCTGACCTCCTCGGCCCGGACTGGGACCCGGCGGAGGCCGTCCGCAGGCTCACCGCCGACCCCACCCGCGCTCTGGGCGAGGCCCTCCTGGACCAGCGGAATCTCGCGGGCATCGGCAATGTCTACAAGTCGGAGCTGGCCTTCCTCGCCGCGGTCACCCCCTGGCTCCCGGTCGGCGAGCTGCCGCCCGGCCTCCCCGAGCGGCTCGTCGCCACCGCCCATCGCCTCCTCGAAGCGAACAAGGACCGCCCCGACCGCCGCACGACCACGACCCGGCAGCCCGCGCACCATCTCTACGTCTACGGCCGCGAGCACCGTCTCTGTCTGCGCTGCGGCGCCGCCATCAGCAGGGCCGAGCTCGGCGAGCGCGTCACCTACTGGTGCCCCGGCTGTCAGAAGGGCCCCTCCGGAGAATCCCCGCACACCAATTGACGGTCTGTCAGATTCGGCCGTACGGTCCGGTCATGGCCCTCACGGCGTACGACCTCACCGGCCGCACCGCGTTCGTCACCGGCGCCGCGAGCGGAATCGGCCGCGCGACCGCCGCGCTCCTCGCGGAGGCGGGCGCGACCGTCCACTGCGCGGATCTCGACGAAGTCGGCCTCCGCGGAACCGCGGATCTTGTCGAGAAACGGGGCGGCACGGCACACACGCACACCCTCGACGTCACAGACCGCGCCGCGCTCGCCGCCGCCGTCGCGAGCGCCGGCCCGCTGCACACGATGGCGGCCGTCGCCGGAATCATGCACACCAGCACGGTTCTGGACACCCGCGACGAGGATCTGGACCGCGTTCTCGCGGTCAATTTCAAGGGGGTCCTCTACGCCTGCCAGGAGGCGGCCCGCTCGATGATCGCGACCGGGACCCGCGGCTCCATCGTCACGATGGCCTCGGGCGCGATGGACACCGCGAGCCCGGGCCTGCTCTGCTACAGCGTCACCAAGGCCGCCGTCGTGCAGCTGACCAAGACCCTGGCCTCGGAGGTCGGACGGCACGGCATCCGGGTCAACGCGATCGCCCCCGGATGGATCCGCACCCCCATGACCGACCGTCACGAGCCGGCCGCGCAGCAGCAGGCGGAGACGGCCATGGCCCGCCACTCCCCCCTGGGCCGGGTGGGCGAGCCGGAGGACATCGCGCACGCGGTCCTCCACCTCGCCTCCGACGCGGCGGCGTTCACGACGGGTCAGATCCTCCGCCCCAACGGCGGGGTCGCGATGCCGTGGTGATCGGTGCGCCCCCCGTGCGCTCCGCCGTCCGGCCGTCGCGTGCCCGGCCGCCCGCGGCGGCGGACGCCGTCACGTGCACCGGCAGCAGGCTCAACCCCCAGCCGCCGGCCGCGACCGCCCCCTCCACCAGTCCCGAGTGCTCCGGGACCAGCACCAGTCGCAGCACCGCCCACCACCACAGCCCGCCGGCCACCAGCCCGCCCGCGATCCACGCGGACGTCACCAGCAGAACCCGTCGCCGTGCCATGACCGCCTCCTCCGGTCGACGCTAGACCGGGCGTATCCCACGGCGGGAGGGCGCACCGGAGGCAGGCCCGGCGCACGCCGAGCACGACAAGCACAGCGCCCGCGGCCCGCTCGGCACCCGCGCCACGACTAGGCGCTCTCCGCCTGGAACATCCACGCATGCTTCTCGAGGTCGGCCGTCAGACCGATGAGGATGTCCTGAGTGACCGGATCGGGGTCCGCGGTCACCTTGATGCGCTCTCGCATCCGTGCGACCACGGCACCGAGTGCATCGACCAGGATCTGCACGGCGTCCCCGTCCTTGATCCACCCGTCGGGGACGGACACGGCGCCGATCGCGCTCGTCGACGCGACCGTCGCGGAACGCCCGTCAGGGTTCACGCCGATCGCTGAGGCGCGTTCCGCCACGATGTCGGAGTGCTGACGCGCGGTGACCACGACCTCGTCGAGCTGCAGATGAACGGAGCGGAAGCGCGGTCCGACCACGTTCCAGTGCACCTGCTTGGCCACCAGGGCGAGATCGACAAGGTCGACCAGCGCACCCTGCAGGGCGCCGCCGACCGTCTTGAGGTCGGCGTCGGACAGCGAGCTCTTGACGACAGACATGCGGGATCTCCAACCAGTCGTACGTTCCTCTCCACCATGGCACGAACCCGCAAAGCCGGGCATCTCGAATGAAGGCGACGAAAGACTACGAAAGGCGGTGCAATTCCGGCCCCGAAAGACGACGAAAGCCCCGGCCGGCGTCCGTAGAGGACACCACCCGGGGCTTTCGCCCACTTCGGTTCAGGCAGCGACGACGTCCACCGCTTCTGCGGGCGCCTTGATGGTCACCCGCTCGGTGGGCACACCTGCCACCGACGTCACCGACACCGAATTGAACATCGGGCGACGTACCGGCGCGGGCACCGGTTCGCTCGCCGCTGCAGACTCGGCCAGTTCGGCCAGCGACAGCTCGTCGCTCACTTCACGCATGAGCTCGGACATCCGTACGTCAAGCGCGTCGCAGATCGCGGAGAGCAGCTCGGAGGAAGCCTCCTTCTGCCCCCGCTCCACCTCGGAGAGATAGCCGAGCGAAACTCGGGCGGACGAGGAGACTTCGCGCAGAGTACGGCCCTGGCGCTGGCGCTGCCGACGCAGCACGTCACCCAACAGGCGACGGAGCAGAATCATCGGTGGCTCCCTCCTCGGACCGCGTAGCCGCATCCTTCACGCCCCACCGTACCGCCTCGCGCTGCGGCCGTGCGGGGAGCGATGTCGTGTTCACTCAGGGCTGCAAACATCAATTCCCCCCGTTCTGTTCCGTATCCTGTGCCCGCGCATTTCCCGAGAGTTCGTCGCCGAGCAGTTCCAGCACGCTCCGTACACTCTCTCTACGGATTTCCGCACGGCCGCCGTTCAACCGCAATGCGGCCACTTTCCCGGCTCCGACGGGTCCCGCGACGGCCACGTACACCGTTCCGACGGGCTGTCCGTCCTGCGGTTCGGGCCCGGCGACGCCGGTCGTCGCGATCCCCCAGTCGGCGCCCAGTCGCCGGCGCGCACCGGCCGCCATCTGCAGCGCGACCTCGGGATCGACTGCTCCGCGCTCCGCCAGAAGGGTCTCGTCGACCCCCAGGAGTTCGTGCTTGAGGGCTGTGGCGTACGCCGTGACGGACCCACGGAAGCTTTTCGATGCTCCGGGTTCCCCCGTGAGCTCCGCGGCCACCAGGCCGCCCGTGAGGGACTCCGCGGCGGCCACTGTGTGACCACGCTCCGCGAGCAGTTCCAGCACCCGGGCGGCTTCCTTCATCGCGCCGACCCCGCCGCCGGTCCCTTCGCGGACGCCCCGGAACCCCCGGGGACCTCGGGCGCCTCGGCCTCCGGCCCCGTGGCGGGCTGCCCCGGAACGGACTCACCGACCGACCCGCCGACGGCCTCGCCGTCCGCACCGACCGACTCTGCGACCGGCTCATCGCCCGCGCCGCCCGACCCGCCGACCGACCCTCCGCCGGACTTCGCGGCGCGTTCCGCCAGCCCCTTGCGTCGCAGGACGATCGCCTCTCGCACATAGTCCAGAGCGGTGACGACCGTCAGCACGACGGCCACCGCCATCACCCACCAGCGCAAGGTGGCGAGTGGACCGGTGAGCACCAGCACGTACATACCGACCGCCGTGCCCTGCGCCAGCGTCTTCATCTTGCCGCCGCGGCTGGCCGGGATGACCCCGTGCCGGATCACCCAGAACCGCATCAGCGTGATGCCCAGCTCACGCGCGAGGATCACGGCCGTCACCCACCAGGGCAGGTCCCCGAGCGACGACAGACAGATCAGTCCGGCGGCCATGATCGCCTTGTCGGCGATCGGGTCGGCGATCTTCCCGAAGTCCGTGACCAGGTTGTACGTCCGCGCCAGATGGCCGTCGAAGACGTCCGTGATCATGGCGACGGCGAACGCGGCCCATGCCCAGGCACGCCAGACCGGGTCGTGCCCGCCGTCCTGGAGCAGCAGCATCACGAAGGCCGGCACGAGCACCAGGCGGATCATGGTGAGGATGTTCGCGATGTTCCAGAGGCCGGCCTGATCGACGGCCTTGGTTCCCTCTGAGCCCTGCGGGCGAGGGGGGACCCCCAGCTTGCCGCCGGGCGCAGGCCTACCGGTCCCGCCCGAAGCGGATGCCGGGACTCCGGTCATCTGCCCGCCTCCTCAAAAAGACACTCGGCCACCAGGTCGACGCCTTCCGTTCCCACGACCTTCGCCACGACCATACGGCCGGGAGCGAGGTCCCGGCCCATGGCCGAGTCCGTGGTGATGACGACCTGCCCGTCCGTCTCGGGCGCCTGGTGGGCCGCACGGCCGATCACGCCGTCCTCGTCGTCGATCGATTCGACGAGTACTTCCAGGGTCTCTCCGATCCGCTCCTCCGCACGCTGGGCGGTGAGCTCCTCGGCGAGTCGTGAGAGATGGGCGAGCCGCTCGTCGACGACCTCCTGGTCGAGCTTGTGCTCGTACGTGGCGGCTTCCGTGCCGTCCTCGTCGGAGTAGCCGAAGACGCCGATGGCGTCGAGACGGGCGTGGGTGATGAAGCGTTCCAGCTCGGCGAAGTCCGCCTCGGTCTCGCCGGGGAAGCCGACGATGAAGTTGGACCGGGCGCCGGCCGTCGGGGCCTTGTCACGGATCGTGCCCAGGAGCTCCAGGAAGCGGTCGGTGTCGCCGAAGCGGCGCATGGCCCGGAGCACGTCAGGGGCGCTGTGCTGGAAGGACAGGTCGAAGTACGGGGCGACCTTCTCGGTCGACGTCAGAACGTCGATGAGGCCGGGGCGCATCTCGGCGGGCTGGAGGTAGCTGACCCGGACCCGCTCGATGCCGTCGACGGCCGCGAGGTCGGGCAGCAGGCTCTCCAGGAGGCGGATGTCGCCCAGGTCCTTGCCGTAGGAGGTGTTGTTCTCGGAGACCAGCATGATCTCCTTCACGCCCTGCTCGGCGAGCCAGCGCGTCTCGTTCAGGACGTCGGAGGGACGCCGCGAGACGAAGGAGCCGCGGAAGGACGGGATGGCGCAGAAGGAGCAGCGGCGGTCGCAGCCGGAGGCGAGCTTCACCGAGGCGACGGGGCTGCGGTCCAGCCGGCGGCGCAGCGGGGCGCGCGGGCCGGAGGCCGGGGCGAGTCCCTCGGGGAGGTCGGTCGGCACGTTCTCGGGCGCCTCCACGGCGCCGTGGCCCGGGAGGGCGACCTCGGCGGCGGCCTGCTGCCGCTCCACCGGGGACAGCGGAAGCAGCTTGCGCCGGTCGCGCGGAGTGTGGGCCTCCACGCTGCCACCGCTGAGGATGGTCTGGAGGCGGCCGGAGATGTCGGCGTAGTCGTCGAAGCCGAGCACGCCGTCGGCCTCGGGCAGCGCCTCGGCGAGCTCCTTGCCGTACCGCTCGGCCATGCAGCCGACGGCGACGACGGCCTGGGTCTTGCCGTGATCCTTCAGATCATTGGCTTCGAGGAGGGCGTCGACGGAGTCCTTCTTGGCGGCCTCGACGAATCCACAGGTGTTGACGACGGCGACATCCGCGTCCTCGGCGTTCTCGACGAGCTCCCAGCCGTCCGCTGCCAAGCGGCCTGCGAGCTCCTCCGAGTCCACCTCGTTACGGGCGCAGCCAAGAGTGACAAGGGCGACGGTACGGCGTTCGGGCATGGACTCAAGACTACTTCGTCCTGGCCGTACCCCCGCCGCGCAGGGTTCACCTGCGCGACGGCTGCCCGGAAGCTCATCCGGACTCGGGGGCACCCTTGGTGTACGAGAGCCGCTCGACAGCACCCGACTCGAACTTCTCTTCGATCTTCTTGCCGTTCACGAAGAGCTCGATCGGGCCGGCGTTGCCGAGGATCAGGTCGACGCGCTCGTCGTCCTGGAAGGTCTTGGACTCGCCCTTGAGGAGGAGCCCGTCGAAGAGCAGCTTGCCGTCGCTCGCCTTGGCCGAGATCCAGCTCTTGTCGTCGACCGCGGTGAGCTTGACCGTGACCTTGTCCTTCGGGACCGCCGCGATGGCGCTGCCGGTGGGGACCGGCTTCGGGGTCTTGGTCGGCTTCGTGGCGGGAGTGGTCTTCTTGTCGGGGGCCGGGCCCTCGGCCACCGCACCGCCGGTGTTCGTCGTGTCGTTCCCGTTGAACATCGTGAAGCCGACGAAGCCGACGACGGCGACGATCGCGGCCACCATGGCGGCGGTCCAGTTGGGGCGGCGCGGCTCGGGGCGGATGCGTTCCGCCTCGAAGAGGGGTGCGGCGGGGGTGGGCGCGGGCCGGCCGCCGTGGTCGGCGTCGTACTGCTCGATGAGAGCCGCGGGATCGAGTCCCACGGCACGCGCGAGCGTACGAATGTGACCGCGGGCGTAGACATCGCCGCCGCAGCGCGTGAAGTCGTCCTCCTCGATCGCGTGAACGATCGGGATACGGACGCGCGTGGAGGCACTGACCTCGTCGACGGTGAGACCGGCGGCGATCCGGGCCTGCTGGAGAGCACGACCGATCGAATCCCGGTCGTCTGCCGGGAAGTTCCGGTCGTCTTCGGGGGATTCGGGGGAGTTGCCGATGGACACGAGAGCGCCTTTCGAGCGTGTAACCACCTGCTGGATGTTCAGTCTATGGGTGGTACGAAAGGGTGGGGCAACCGGGCGGACGCAGTTTGTACGCCATGAGGCTGGGACATCGTTCTGTCCCTCCCTCCAACTTGACGTACGTCCAAGGGAAACGGTTGCCCAAGTTCCCTTACGAGTGAGTCTCGGCCCGGTCTCGTTATGGCGAGGCCTACCCGCGGACCAGGCCCGCAACTCCCCCGAGGACCGTGCCCCGGACATCCGCCGAACGGGTCGCGGACTCCCGTGGTCTCACTCCCCGGACTCCCCGCGGATGACGGCCAGCACCCCGTCCAGCTCATCCGGCTTGACGAGCACGTCGCGCGCCTTGGAACCCTCGCTCGGCCCGACGATGTTCCGCGACTCCATCAGGTCCATCAGCCGCCCGGCCTTGGCGAAGCCGACACGCAGCTTGCGCTGGAGCATCGAGGTCGAGCCGAACTGCGTGGAGACGACCAGTTCGGCCGCCTGGCACAGCAGGTCCAGGTCGTCGCCGATCTCCTCGTCGATCTCGTTCTTCTGCTTGGTCCCGACGGTGACGTCGTCCCGGAAGACCGGCGCCATCTGGTCCTTGCAGTGCTGCACGACGGCCGCGACCTCGGCCTCGGTGACGAAGGCGCCCTGCATACGGACGGGCTTGTTCGCGCCCATCGGCAGGAACAGACCGTCACCCTTTCCGATGAGCTTCTCGGCGCCCGGCTGGTCGAGGATGACCCGGCTGTCGGCGAGCGAGGAGGTCGCGAAGGCGAGCCGCGAGGGCACGTTCGCCTTGATCAGACCGGTGACGACGTCCACCGAGGGCCGCTGGGTGGCGAGCACCAGATGGATGCCGGCGGCGCGCGCCAACTGGGTGATACGGACGATGGCGTCCTCGACGTCCCGGGGCGCGACCATCATCAGGTCGGCCAGCTCGTCCACGATCACCAGCAGGTACGGATAGGTCTTGAGCTCACGCTCGCTGCCCTCGGGCAGCTTGACCTTGCCGTTGCGGATGGCCTCGTTGAAGTCGTCGATGTGCCGGAAGCCGAAGGCGGCCAGGTCGTCGTAGCGCAGGTCCATCTCGCGTACGACCCACTGCAGGGCCTCGGCGGCCCGCTTGGGGTTGGTGATGATCGGCGTGATCAGGTGCGGGATGCCCTCGTACGCGGTGAGCTCGACCCGCTTGGGGTCGACGAGCACCATCCGGACGTCCTCGGGGGTCGCTCTTATCATGATCGACGTGATCAGGCAGTTGATGCACGAGGACTTTCCGGAGCCGGTGGCACCGGCGACCAGGACGTGCGGCATCTTCGCCAGATTGGCCATCTCGTAGCCGCCCTCGACGTTCTTGCCGAGCGCGACCAGCATCGGATGGTCGTCCTCCGCGGCCGCGGCCAGGCGCAGCACGTCGCCGAGGTTGACCATCTCCCGGTCGGAGTTCGGGATCTCGATGCCGACCGCGGACTTGCCGGGGATCGGCGAGATGATCCGGACGTCCGGTGAGGCCACGGCGTACGCGATGTTCTTCGTCAGGGCCGTGATCTTCTCGACCTTCACGGCCGGGCCGAGCTCGACCTCGTACCGCGTGACCGTCGGCCCCCGGGTGAAACCGGTGACGGCCGCGTCGACCTTGAACTCGGTGAAGACGTTGGAGAGCGAGTCCACCACGGCGTCGTTCGCCGCGCTGCGCGTCTTGCCCGGGCCGCCGCGCTCCAGCAGGTCGAGCGAGGGCAGGGCGTACGTGATGTCCCCGGAGAGCTGCAGCTGCTCCGCTCGGGGAGGCAGCTCGGAGTGCTCGGGCGCCGGCTTGGTCAGATCCGGTACGGCTCCGGGGATGCGCCCGGCCTTCTCGCCGCGGGCGGTCGGCACCGGGGCGGCGGGAGGAGCCTCGGCGGCTTCGGCGGCGGCCGCGGCCAGGGCGGCGGCCCGTTCGGCGGTGACGTCCCGGGTCAGGTCGGCGACCAGCGGGGAGGGCGGCATCCCGTTGAGCACGGCGCCGTCCAGGGCGGCGGCCGCCGCAGCGGCCACGTCCACCGCGTCCATGGGACGGTCGAAGGCGGGCTGCACCGAAGGCCGGCGCGGGCGGCTGCGCCGGGTGAGCGCCTCCTCCTCGGCCCGGTCGACGTCGTAGACCTGGGCGGGTCCGGGGGTGCCGCGCCGGGAGCGGGTGGCGGGCTGCGGGGCGGCATCGCGCCAGTCCTCCTCGTACGTCTCCTCGGCCGCCTCGGGGTCGTCCGCGGGCTCGACGATGCCGAGCCTGGCGCCGAGCGCGCGCAGCCGCTGCGGGATGGCGTTGACGGGGGTGGCGGTGACGACCAGGAGCCCGAAGACCGTGAGCAGGACCAGCAGGGGTACGGCGAGGACCTCGCCCATCATGAAGACGAGCGGCTTGGACGCGGCCCAGCCGATCAGGCCGCCGGCGTCCTGCATGGCCTCGGTTCCCTCGCCGCGCCCCGGGGAGCCGCAGGCGATGTGGACCTGTCCGAGCACACCGAGGACGAGGGCGGACAGGCCGATCACGATCCGGCCGTTGGCCTCGGGCTTCTCCGGGTAGAGGATCAGCCGGATGCCGATGGCGCCGACCAGCAGCGGCACGAGCAGGTCGAGACGGCCGAAGGCTCCGGTGACGAGCATCTCGACGAGGTCGCCGACGGGGCCGCGCAGATTGGACCAGGTCCCGGCGGCGACGATCAGCGCGACGCCGAGCAGCAGCAGCGCCATGCCGTCCTTGCGGTGCGCCGGGTCGAGACCCTTCGCTCCGCGCCCTATCCCCCGGAACATCGCTCCCACGGCGTGCGCGAGGCCGAGCCACAGTCCGCGGGCGAGCCGGTAGACACCCCCGGTCGGGGACGGCGCGGGCTTGGGGGCCGCCTTCTTCGCCGCGGTCTTCTTGGCGGGCGCGCGCTTCGCCGGCGCTGCCTTCTTGGCCGCGGCCTTCTTCGCGGGGGGCTTGGCAGGGGACTTCGCGGGCGCCGCTTTCTTCGCAGCGCCAGTCGTACGGCCGGCGCGCGGCTTCGCGGTGCCCGCCGTGCCCTGGGAACCTTTGCCGGACGTACGTGAGGCCATGATGCTGAGGTTACCGGTGTGAGCGGCGAGGGACACGTGCGCGTCCGGGCTCACCCGTTCGTGTCGCGCTTGCCTGGGCGCGAAACTGACGCCCGCTCACCGCGGCGCCGAATGACTGATGATGCGTCAGCTCTGCGAGGGAAGGACGGACGGTCCGCCGGTGCCGGGCTCCAGCGCGTCGAGCGCCCGCCGCAACCCGGTGAGCTTGCGCTCCAGATGGGCGGCGGTGGCGACGGCCGCCGCGTCGGCGGAGTCGTCGTCGAGCTGCTTGGACAGCGCTTCGGCCTGCTCCTCGACCGCGGCGAGGCGGGCGGAGAGCTCGGCGAGCAGCCCGGCCGACTCCTTGGCGTGGCCGCCGTGGCCGCTGCCACCCTCCAGTTGGAGGCGGAGCAGCGCGGCCTGCTCGCGCAGCTGACAGTTCTTCATGTACAGCTCGACGAAGACCGAGACCTTGGCGCGCAGCACCCACGGGTCGAACGGCTTGGAGATGTAGTCGACCGCGCCCGCGGCGTAACCACGGAAGGTGTGGTGCGGGCCGTGGTTGATCGCGGTGAGGAAGATGATCGGAATGTCCCGGGTCCGCTCGCGCCGCTTGATGTGCGCGGCGGTCTCGAATCCGTCCATTCCGGGCATCTGGACATCCAGCAGAATGACCGCGAAGTCGTCGGTCAGCAGCGCCTTGAGCGCTTCCTCCCCGGACGATGCCCGCACCAGCGTCTGATCGAGCGCGGAGAGAATGGCCTCCAGCGCCAGCAGATTCTCCGGCCGGTCATCGACCAGGAGGATCTTGGCCTTCTGCACCATGCCCCGTCCTCCTCGCCCCGGCATCGGCTCTCCCCGACTCGCCGAGCCGGGGGAAGCACCGGGCGCCGCCCCAGAAGACGACTCCCATGCGCCGTCCGTCCTTGTGCCGGTCATGGTAGCCGCACCCCGCCTGTCGCCACACCCTGTCACCGCGATGTCACTGTGCACGTAGCAGAAACGCGGTGAGAGACCAGAAGGTTCCCCGAATATCGCGCTCTCACACGCCCTCGGCGACAGTCCGTCAACAACCCCCGGTTCCGTTTCCGCGCATCCACTCTTCCATCACGGAGAGCAGGTGATCAGGATCGACGGGCTTGGTGACGTAGTCGGAGGCACCCGACTCGATCGCCTTCTCCCGGTCGCCCTTCATCGCCTTCGCCGTGAGCGCGATGATCGGCAGCCCCGCGAACTGCGGCATCCGCCGGATCGCGGTCGTCGTCGCATAGCCGTCCATCTCGGGCATCATGATGTCCATCAGAACGACCGTCACATCGTCGTGCTGCTCCAGGACCTCGATGCCCTCGCGGCCGTTCTCCGCGTACAGCACCGCCAGGCCGTGCTGTTCCAGGACGCTGGTGAGCGCGAAGACGTTGCGGATGTCGTCGTCGACGATCAACACCTTCTCGCCTCCGAAGGAGAACGTGCGGCGCGGCTCGGAGTCCGCGCGCTCGTCGGCCGCCGTCTGCTCGGCCCGGCCGGGCTGGCCCGGCAGCGCCGGCCGCGCGTCCACGCCGCTCGGCGCCGCCTTGCGCCGGTGCCGGAACAGCGCGCCCGCGCCGGAGCGCAGGTCGGCCGCCATCGGTCCAGGCGCGTACTGCGCGCCGCCCTCGCCCGGACCGTCCGCCAGACCCGACTGCGGGTCGATCGACCCCGGATCCTGTCCGTACCCGTGCGGCGGCAGCTCGCTGGGGCTCAGCGGCAGATAGAGGGTGAACGTCGAGCCACGGCCCGGCTCGCTCGCCGCGTAGATCTCACCGCCGAGCAGCCGCGCGATCTCGCGGCTGATGGAGAGCCCAAGACCCGTACCGCCGTACTTGCGGCTGGTCGTCCCGTCGGCCTGCTTGAACGCCTCGAAGATCACCCGCATCTTGCCCGCCGCGATCCCGATGCCGGTGTCCGTCACGGAGAACGCGATCAGCTCGGCCTCCGGGTCGCGCAGGGAACCGGCCTCCAGCAGCTGCTCGCGGATCGACTGCGGCACGTCCGTCCCGGCCGGCCGGATGACCAGCTCCACCGCGCCCGTGTCGGTGAACTTCACCGCGTTGGACAGCAGGTTGCGCAGCACCTGGAGGAGCCGCTGCTCGTCGGTGTGGAGCGTGGCGGGCAGTTCGGGCGAGACCCGGACCGAGAAGTCGAGCCCCTTCTCCGCGGTCAACGGCCGGAACGTCGCCTCGACGTAGTCGACGAGCTGGACCAGCGCGATACGGGTCGGGGACACGTCCATCTTGCCCGCCTCGACCTTGGACAGGTCGAGGATGTCGTTGATCAGCTGGAGCAGGTCGGAGCCGGCGCCGTGGATGGTCTCGGCGAACTCGACCTGCTTGGGCGAGAGGTTGTGGTCCGCGTTGTCGGCGAGCAGCTTGGCCAGAATCAGCAGCGAGTTGAGCGGCGTGCGCAGCTCGTGCGACATGTTGGCCAGGAACTCCGACTTGTACCGCATGGAGACGGCGAGCTGTTCGGCCCGCTCCTCCAGGACCTGCCGGGCCTCCTCGATCTCGGTGTTCTTCACCTCGATGTCCCGGTTCTGCCGGGCGAGCAGCTCCGCCTTCTCCTCCAGCTCCGCGTTGGAGCCCTGGAGCTCCTTCTGCCGGTGCTCCAGCTCGGCCGAGCGCTCCCGCAGCTGCTCGGTCAGCTCCTGCGACTGCTTCAGCAGCACCTCGGTCTTGGTGTTGACGCTGATGGTGTTGACGGTCGTCGCGATCAGCTCGGCGAGCTGGTTGAGGAAGTCCCGCTGGATCTGGGTGAACGGCTGGAACGAGGCCAGCTCGATCACGCCGAGGACCTTCCCCTCGAAGAGGACCGGGAGCACGATCACATGCGCCGGGGCCGCCTCGCCGAGACCGGAGGAGATCTTCAGATAGCCCGGCGGCACGTTGACCTGGATCGTCCGCTTCTCCTCGGCCGCCGTCCCGATGAGCGTCTCGCCGGGCCGGAAGGAGGTGGGCATGGAGCCGGCGGAGTATCCGTAACTGCCGCGCATCCGCAGCTCGTACGAGCCCTCGCCCTGCCCGCCGAGTTCGGCGCTGGCCGTCGAGGAGCCGGTCTGCAGCGCCACGAAGAAGGCGCCGTGCTGGGCGGAGACGACCGGGGTCAGCTCGCTCATGATGAGCGAGGCGACATCGTCCAGATCCCGTCGGCCCTGCATCAGACCGGAGATCCGCGCCAGGTTGCCCTTCAGCCAGTCCTGCTCCTCGTTGGCGAGGGTCGTGTCGCGCAGGTTGGCGATCATGGTGTTGATGTTGTCCTGGAGGGCCTGGATCTCGCCCGCCGCGTCCACGCCGTCGATCTTGAGGTTGAGGTCACCGCGGGTCACCGCAGTGGCGACGGCCGCGATCGCACGCACCTGCCGGGTCAGGTTCCCGGCCATCTCGTTCACGGACTCGGTCAGGTCCCGCCAGGTGCCGTCGACGTCCCGCACCCGCGCCTGGCCGCCCAGCTGTCCGTCCGTACCCACCTCACGGGCCACACGCGTGACCTCCTCGGCGAAGTTGGACAGCTGGTCGACCATCGTGTTGATGGTGTTCTTCAGTTCCTGGATCTCACCGCGCGCGTCGATGTCGATCTTCTTGGTGAGATCGCCCTTGGCGATGGCGGTGGTGACCGTCGCGATCTGGCGCACCTGACCGGTCAGGTTCGACGCCATCGAGTTCACCGACTCGGTCAGGTCCTTCCAGGTGCCCGAGACGCCCGGAACCCTTGCCTGGCCGCCCAGTTCGCCTTCCGTACCCACCTCGCGGGCGACTCGCGTCACCTCGTCCGCGAAGGACGACAGGGTCGTCACCATCGTGTTGACGGTGTCCGCGAGCTCGGCGACCTCGCCGCGCGCCTCGACCGTCACCTTCTTGGTCAGATCGCCGTTGGCGACGGCCGCGGAGACCCGGGAGATGTTCCGCACCTGACTGGTCAGGTTGTTGGCCATCAGGTTGACGTTGTCGCTCAGGTCCTTCCAGGTGCCGGTGACCCCGCGCACCCGAGCCTGGCCGCCCAGGATGCCTTCCGTACCCACCTCACGGGCGACTCGCGTCACCTCGTCCGCGAAGTTGGACAGCTGGTCGACCATCGTGTTGACGGTCGTCACCAGCTCCAGGATCTCGCCCTTGGCGTCGACGGTGATCTTCTTCGACAGATCGCCCTTGGCGACCGCCGTCGTGACCTCGGCGATGTTGCGCACCTGCGAGGTCAGGTTGTTCGCCATGAAGTTCACGGACTGGGTGAGGTCCTTCCAGGTGCCGGAGACCCCCTGCACCTCGGCCTGACCGCCCAGGATTCCCTCCGTACCCACCTCACGGGCCACCCGCGTCACCTGCTCCGCGAAGCTGGAGAGCTGGTCGACCATGGTGTTGAGGGTGTTCTTCAGCTCCAGGATCTCGCCGCGCGCGTCCACGTCGATCTTCTGCGACAGATCACCGCGGGCCACCGCCGTGGCGACCTGCGCGATGTTACGGACCTGGGCGGTGAGGTTCCCGGCCATGCCGTTCACCGAGTCGGTCAGATCGCGCCACACACCGGCGACACCCGGCACCTGCGCCTGCCCGCCGAGCCGGCCGTCCGTACCCACCTCACGGGCCACCCGCGTCACCTGCTCCGCGAAGGCGGACAGCTGGTCGACCATCGTGTTGATGGTGTTCTTCAGCTCCAGGATCTCGCCGCGCGCGTCCACGTCGATCTTCTGCGACAGATCACCGCGGGCCACCGCCGTCGTCACCTGGGCGATCTGCCGCACCTGGGACGTCAGGTTGCCGGCCATGAAGTTGACGGAGTCGGTGAGCTCCTTCCACGTACCGGAGACACCGTCGACACGGGCCTGACCGCCGAGGCGGCCCTCCGTGCCCACGTCCCTCGCCATGCGCGTCACCTGGTCGGCGAAGTTGGACAGCTGAGACACCATCGTGTTGACGGTGTTCTTCAGCTCCAGCATCTCGCCCGCGACATCGACGGTGACCTTCTGCGACAGATCACCGTTGGCGACCGCCGTCGTCACCTGCGCGATGTCCCGCACCTGACCCGTCAGGTTGCGGAACGCCGTGTTCACCGAGTCGGTGAGGTCCTTCCACGTCCCCGCGGCGCCCGGCACGTGCGCCTGACCGCCGAGCAGACCCTCGACACCGACCTCCCGCGCGACGCGGGTCACCTCGGAACCGAACGCCGACAGCTGGTCCACCATCGTGTTGACGGTGTTCTTCAGCTCCAGCATCTCGCCGGCCACGTCGACGGTGACCTTCTGCGACAGATCACCGTTGGCGACCGCCGTCGTCACCTGCGCGATGTCCCGCACCTGCGTCGTGATGTTCCGGAAGACGGTGTTGACCGAGTCGGTCAGGTCCTTCCACGTACCCGCCGCACCCGGCACCTGCGCCTGACCGCCGAGCAGACCCTCCGCACCGACCTCACCGGACACTCGGGTCACCTCGTCGGCGAACGTCCGCAGCGTCTCGGTCATCTGGTTGATCGTGTCCGCGAGTTGCGCGACCTCGCCGCGCGCGCTCACCGTGACCTTCTGCGAGAGGTCGCCGTTGGCGACCGCCGTGGTCACCTCGGCGATACCCCTCACCTGATTGGTGAGATTTCCCGCCATCGTGTTGACGGAGTCGGTCAGGTCCTTCCAGACACCGGCGACACCCGCGACCTCCGCCTGACCGCCCAGCTCGCCTTCCGTACCCACCTCACGCGCGACACGGGTCACCTCGGAGGAGAACGACGACAACTGGTCCACCATCGTGTTGACGGTGTTCTTCAGCTCGAGCATCTCGCCGGCCACGTGCGCCGTGACCTTTCGGGACAGATCGCCCTTGGCGACCGCCGTCGTCACGAGAGCGATGTCACGCACCTGCGCCGTCAACCGGTACGCCATGGTGTTGACCGAATCCGTGAGGTCCTTCCACGAACCGGACATACCGCGCACCTGGGCCTGACCGCCCAGCTTGCCCTCGGTACCGACCTCGAGTGCGACCCTTGTCACTTCGTCCGTGAACGCCGACAGCTGGTCGACCAGATTGTTCACGGTCCGCGCGACCTTCAGGAACTCCCCGCGCAGCGGCCGCGCGGCCCCGTCGGGCCCGTCCGAACGCAGGTCCATCCGCTGGTCCAGATCACCCTCGGCCACCGCCGAAAGCACCCGCCCCACCTCGGAGACCGGCCGCGTCATGTCGTCGACCAGCGCGTTCGCGGCCTCGATGGCCGCCGCCCACGCACCCTCGCTGGCCCCCGCCTCCAGACGCTCGGACAGCTTGCCCTCGCGCCCGACCATGCGCCGCACCCGCGACAACTCGCCGGTCAGATGCATCTGCCGGTCGGCGACCTCGTTGAACACGGCGCAGATCTCCGCCATGACCCCGTCGCCGGACACGGTCAACCGCTTGCGCAGGTTCCCGTCCCGCATCGAGACCAGGGCGGCCAGCAGCCGCTCCATGGCCGCCGCGTCCACCTGCACCGTCCCACCACTCCGGGACCGTCCGCCCTTCGCCCGCGTGCCGCTGCCGCTGCTGCCGCCGCGCCGCGCCGCCGTGCCAGACTCCACCGTGTCCCTCCCGAAGGGGTTGACCGAACTGCCCGGGCCGTCACCACAAGCCTGCCCAGTGTTTCACCGCAGCCGAACCAGGCGATAACAGTTCGGCGACTTCGCATAGCGTCCCCGCCCTCGGGGGACGGAAACAGTGGTGACCGGCATCCGGTCGGACAGTGAAGGTAAGTAACCTGGCATCCGGCTGTCCAACCGCCCCGGTCCGCCCGGCGGGGGTGGGGTGGCGCGAAGACGACCACCGGGCAGCGGGAGGGGCAAACCGACCATGGCGGAGCCGGGCGTCGACAGGCGTACGAGGAGTTCTGTGATCACCGCGCGGGCGGCTGCCACCTTCGACCCCGTCGGGCGGTCCGTCGCGACCGCCCGCGCCTTCGTACGGGACACCCTCCAGGGGTGGGGGTACGCCGAGGTCGTCGACGACGCCGTCGTCCTCACCAGCGAACTCGTCACCAACGCCGTCATCCACGCCGGCACCGCCGCCGACGTCCTGTGCCTGCGCAGCGACGACGGCGTCCGCGTCGAGGTCGCCGACCACTACCCAGAGCGCGAGATCCCCCTGCAGGGCGGCCGCACGCTCGCCCACCCCGACCGGGAGAACGGCCGGGGCCTGCTCCTGTGCGCCGCCCTCGCCACCCGCTGGGGCGTCGAGTACACCCCGACGCACAAACATGTCTGGTTCCAACTCGACCTGCCCGAGCGCGCGATCGGCACCCGCTCCGCCGGCCCGGTCCTCCCGGACGCCCTCCTCCCGGTCGCGGACACCCGCGTCCGCGTCGCCGTCGCCCAGATCGACCGCGGCGGCGCCATCACCTCCTGGAACGAGGACGCCGAGGAACTCTTCGGCTACGGCTCCGAGCAGGTCACCGGCAAGCCGCTCGGCGACCTCGCCGCCTGGCCGCACACCCCCGGCATCGGCACCGGCCTCGCCGAGGCCCTCCGACTCTCCCGCTGGGAAGGCAGCTACGGCGTCCGCTGCGCCGACGGCCGCGTCATCCCCGTGTACGCCTCCCATCTGCGCGTCCGCGACGCCGAGGGCGAGCCGTCCACGGTCTGCCTCCTCGTACGGGAGTACGAGCGCGCGGTCCTCCAGACCCCGCAGCGCCCCGGGGTCTCCGACCCGGGCTCCGAGAGCCGCACGGCGGACCCCTTCGAGGTCTTCATCGGCTCCCCCGCCCCGGACGACCTCGACGGCCTCCTCCAGCGCACGGTGGAGCGCGCCCGCGACATGCTCGACGGCGACTCCGCCTTCCTCCTGCTCGCCACGGACGACGAGACCGAGCTGGAGGTACGGGCCACCACCGGACTCCCCTCCGCCCGCCAGCGGTTCGCCCGCGTCCCCGTCGAGACCGGCGCCAGCCGTTACGGCTCCGCCCGGATGCCTGCCGTCCACGAGGACCTGGCCGCCGTACCCGGCGCTGTCCCGCTCCTCGAAGGCACCGGGATGCGCTCGGTCGTCACCGTCCCGCTCAAGGTCGAGGGGCGCCTCACCGGTTCACTCGGCGTCGCCGCCGAAGGCTCGAACCGCTACTCCAACGAGGAGGCCCTGCGCCTCCAGTTCGCCGCCGACCGCATCGCCCTCGCCGTCGAATCGGCCCGCCTGGGCGAGCTCGAACGGCTCCGCCGCGGCTCCCTCAGCTTCCTCGTCGAGGCCTCCGACCTCCTGGCCGGCACCCTCGACCGCGACCAGACCCTGGCCCTGATGGCCCAGATGACGGTCCCCACCCTGGCCACCTGGTGCGCCGTGTACACGATCGCCGACCAGGTGTCGGACCCGTACCTCTCCTACGTCCTGCACGAGGACGAGGACCGCATCGACGGTCTGAAGGCCCTGCTGTCGTCCATCGCCCCACCCGACCCGGTGCCCACCCCGGGCGCCCGTGTCTGGGCAGCCCCGGCCGAGGCCGCCCACCGGGCCGCACTCTCCACTTCGCTCCGCGAACTGGGCCAGGGCAGCGGCCCCTTGTCCTCCGGTATCGACACGACGCTGGCCACGGCGGCCGCGGTCGGCGGCGAGACCGTGGTCCTGCCGCTCGTCGCCCGGAACCGGGTCATCGGAATGCTCACCCTCGGGAAGCCCTCCGACGACCACTTCCGCCAGGAGATCCTGGAACTGGCCGAGGACCTCTCCCGCCGGGCGGCCCTCGCCCTCGACAACGCCCGCCTCTACTCGGAGCGCATGGCGATCAGTCAGTCCCTCCAGCGCAGCCTGCTGCCTCCTGGTCTCCCGCAGATCCCCGGCGTCGAGGTCGAGGTCATCTACCGGGCGGCCGGCGAGGGCAACGAGGTCGGCGGTGACTTCTACGACCTCTTCCCGATCCGCGACAACGCCTACGGCTTCGCGATCGGCGACGTCTGCGGTACGGGCCCGGAGGCCGCGGCCGTGACGGGCCTGGCCCGGCACGCCCTGCGCCTGCTGGCCCGCGAGGGCTTCGGCGGCCCGGCGGTCCTGGAACGTCTCAACGCCGCCATCCTCGACGAGGGCGCCCGGAGCCGCTTCCTGACGCTGCTTTACGGCGAGATGTGGCCGCAGGAGGACGGCTCGGCCATCCTGAAGGTCGTCTGCGCCGGGCACCCGCTGCCGCTCCGTCTGCGCCAGGACGGCACGGTCGTCCCGGCAGCCGATCCGCAGCCGCTCCTGGGCGTTCTGGACGACCTGGAGCTGTACGAGCAGACCATCACGCTCGACCCGGGTGACGTCCTGCTCTGCGTCACCGACGGCGTCACGGAACGCCGCGAGGGCACTCGGATGCTCGGCGACGACGGCCTGATCGAGGTCCTGAAGACGTGTACGGGCCTCACGGCCGGCGCGGTCGCCGCCCGCATTCTGCGCGCGGTCGAGCGCTTCGCCCAGGAGCCCGCCTCCGACGACATGGCCATCCTGGCGATGCGCCTCCCGGAGCCCTTCGACGGCGACTGACCGTTGGCCGTGGGCCTGCCCCGAACGGGGCGGGCCCACGGCCCATCGCATCGTCGGCCCAAAACAAAGAAGGCCCCCGCCATGAGGCGGGGGCCTTCTTCAAGTGGAGCCCTTTAACGGAATCGAACCGTTGACCTTCTCCTTACCATGGAGACGCTCTACCGACTGAGCTAAAAGGGCGGGAGTTCGGCGGCGTCCTACTCTCCCACAGGGTCCCCCCTGCAGTACCATCGGCGCTGAAAGGCTTAGCTTCCGGGTTCGGAATGTAACCGGGCGTTTCCCTAACGCTATGACCACCGAAACACTATGAAGTTGACCAACCGGATGACAACACGGTCGTTACTTCAGAACTAACACAGTGGACGCGAGCAACTGAGGACAAGCCCTCGGCCTATTAGTACCGGTCAGCTCCACCCATTACTGGGCTTCCACATCCGGCCTATCAACCCAGTCGTCTACTGGGAGCCTTACCCTCTCAAGGAGGTGGGAATACTCATCTCGAAGCAGGCTTCCCGCTTAGATGCTTTCAGCGGTTATCCCTCCCGAACGTAGCCAACCAGCCATGCCCTTGGCAGGACAACTGGCACACCAGAGGTTCGTCCGTCCCGGTCCTCTCGTACTAGGGACAGCCCTTCTCAATATTCCTACGCGCGCAGCGGATAGGGACCGAACTGTCTCACGACGTTCTAAACCCAGCTCGCGTACCGCTTTAATGGGCGAACAGCCCAACCCTTGGGACCGACTCCAGCCCCAGGATGCGACGAGCCGACATCGAGGTGCCAAACCATCCCGTCGATATGGACTCTTGGGGAAGATCAGCCTGTTATCCCCGGGGTACCTTTTATCCGTTGAGCGACGGCGCTTCCACAAGCCACCGCCGGATCACTAGTCCCGACTTTCGTCCCTGCTCGACCCGTCGGTCTCACAGTCAAGCTCCCTTGTGCACTTACACTCAACACCTGATTGCCAACCAGGCTGAGGGAACCTTTGGGCGCCTCCGTTACTCTTTGGGAGGCAACCGCCCCAGTTAAACTACCCATCAGACACTGTCCCTGATCCGGATCACGGACCGAGGTTAGACATCCAGCACGACCAGAGTGGTATTTCAACGGCGACTCCACCATGACTGGCGTCACGGCTTCAAAGTCTCCCACCTATCCTACACAAGCCGAACCGAACACCAATATCAAACTGTAGTAAAGGTCCCGGGGTCTTTCCGTCCTGCTGCGCGAAACGAGCATCTTTACTCGTAGTGCAATTTCACCGGGCCTATGGTTGAGACAGTCGAGAAGTCGTTACGCCATTCGTGCAGGTCGGAACTTACCCGACAAGGAATTTCGCTACCTTAGGATGGTTATAGTTACCACCGCCGTTTACTGGCGCTTAAGTTCTCAGCTTCGCAACCCCGAAAGGTCACTAACCGGTCCCCTTAACGTTCCAGCACCGGGCAGGCGTCAGTCCGTATACATCGCCTTACGGCTTCGCACGGACCTGTGTTTTTAGTAAACAGTCGCTTCTCGCTGGTCTCTGCGGCCACCCCCAGCTCACGGAGTAAATCCGATCACCAGTGATGGCCCCCCTTCTCCCGAAGTTACGGGGGCATTTTGCCGAGTTCCTTAACCATAGTTCACCCGAACGCCTCGGTATTCTCTACCTGACCACCTGAGTCGGTTTAGGGTACGGGCCGCCATGAAACTCGCTAGAGGCTTTTCTCGACAGCATAGGATCATCCACTTCACCACAATCGGCTCGGCATCAGGTCTCAGCCTTAATGTGTGACGGATTTGCCTATCACACGGCCTACACCCTTACCCCGGGACAACCACCGCCCGGGCTGGACTACCTTCCTGCGTCACCCCATCGCTTACCTACTACCACCTTGGTTCGCCGGCTCCACCACTTTCCTTTCCCCGAAGGGTCCGGAACGGCTTCACGGGCTTAGCATTAGAGGGCTCGATATTGGGCGTTTCAAAGCGGGTACCGGAATATCAACCGGTTGTCCATCGACTACGCCTGTCGGCCTCGCCTTAGGTCCCGACTTACCCTGGGCAGATCAGCTTGACCCAGGAACCCTTAGTCAATCGGCGCACACGTTTCTCACGTGTGTATCGCTACTCATGCCTGCATTCTCACTCGTGAACCGTCCACAACTCGCTTCCGCGGCTGCTTCACCCGGCACACGACGCTCCCCTACCCATCACAGCGGGCGTTGGCCCTATTGCTGCAATGACACGACTTCGGCGGTACGCTTGAGCCCCGCTACATTGTCGGCGCGGAATCACTTGACCAGTGAGCTATTACGCACTCTTTCAAGGGTGGCTGCTTCTAAGCCAACCTCCTGGTTGTCTCTGCGACTCCACATCCTTTCCCACTTAGCGTACGCTTAGGGGCCTTAGTCGATGCTCTGGGCTGTTTCCCTCTCGACCATGGAGCTTATCCCCCACAGTCTCACTGCCGTGCTCTCACTTACCGGCATTCGGAGTTTGGCTAAGGTCAGTAACCCGGTAGGGCCCATCGCCTATCCAGTGCTCTACCTCCGGCAAGAAACACACGACGCTGCACCTAAATGCATTTCGGGGAGAACCAGCTATCACGGAGTTTGATTGGCCTTTCACCCCTAACCACAGGTCATCCCCCAGGTTTTCAACCCTGGTGGGTTCGGTCCTCCACGAAGTCTTACCTCCGCTTCAACCTGCCCATGGCTAGATCACTCCGCTTCGGGTCTTGAGCGTGCTACTGAATCGCCCTGTTCGGACTCGCTTTCGCTACGGCTTCCCCACACGGGTTAACCTCGCAACACACCGCAAACTCGCAGGCTCATTCTTCAAAAGGCACGCAGTCACGACCCATTGGGTAAACCCAATGAGCGACGCTCCCACGGCTTGTAGGCACACGGTTTCAGGTACTATTTCACTCCGCTCCCGCGGTACTTTTCACCATTCCCTCACGGTACTATCCGCTATCGGTCACCAGGGAATATTTAGGCTTAGCGGGTGGTCCCGCCAGATTCACACGGGATTTCTCGGGCCCCGTGCTACTTGGGTGTCTCTTAAACGAGCCGTTAATGTTTCAGCTACGGGGGTCTTACCCTCTACGCCGGACCTTTCGCATGTCCTTCGCCTACATCAACGGTTTCTGACTCGTCTCACAGCCGGCAGACTGTGAAAAAGAGATCCCACAACCCCGTATGCGCAACCCCTGCCGGGTATCACACGCATACGGTTTGGCCTCATCCGGTTTCGCTCGCCACTACTCCCGGAATCACGGTTGTTTTCTCTTCCTGAGGGTACTGAGATGTTTCACTTCCCCTCGTTCCCTCCACATGCCCTATGTGTTCAGGCATGGGTGACAGCCCATGACGACTGCCGGGTTTCCCCATTCGGAAACCCCCGGATCAAAGCCTGGTTGACGGCTCCCCGGGGACTATCGTGGCCTCCCACGTCCTTCATCGGTTCCTGGTGCCAAGGCATCCACCGTGCGCCCTTAAAAACTTGGCCACAGATGCTCGCGTCCACTGTGTAGTTCTCAAGCAACGACCAGCCACCCATCACCCTGATCCTAAGATCAAGTTCACTGGGGCCGGCATCGCGAAGATACAAACCTTACGGCCGTACCCTCAGATACCCAACAACGTGCCAAGCGTGAGCCACCCTCCGTGTCCCTCTTTCCACGCCGAAGCAGTACTGGAAGAACCATCGAGTTCACTCACGCCAACTAATCAACGTTCCACCCATGAGCTGACCGTGCAGAACGTTTGTCTGCAATCGGTACTGTGCTCCTTAGAAAGGAGGTGATCCAGCCGCACCTTCCGGTACGGCTACCTTGTTACGACTTCGTCCCAATCGCCAGTCCCACCTTCGACAGCTCCCTCCCACAAGGGGTTGGGCCACCGGCTTCGGGTGTTACCGACTTTCGTGACGTGACGGGCGGTGTGTACAAGGCCCGGGAACGTATTCACCGCAGCAATGCTGATCTGCGATTACTAGCAACTCCGACTTCATGGGGTCGAGTTGCAGACCCCAATCCGAACTGAGACCGGCTTTTTGAGATTCGCTCCGCCTCGCGGCATCGCAGCTCTTTGTACCGGCCATTGTAGCACGTGTGCAGCCCAAGACATAAGGGGCATGATGACTTGACGTCGTCCCCACCTTCCTCCGAGTTGACCCCGGCGGTCTCCTGTGAGTCCCCATCACCCCGAAGGGCATGCTGGCAACACAGGACAAGGGTTGCGCTCGTTGCGGGACTTAACCCAACATCTCACGACACGAGCTGACGACAGCCATGCACCACCTGTATACCGACCACAAGGGGGGCACTATCTCTAATGCTTTCCGGTATATGTCAAGCCTTGGTAAGGTTCTTCGCGTTGCGTCGAATTAAGCCACATGCTCCGCTGCTTGTGCGGGCCCCCGTCAATTCCTTTGAGTTTTAGCCTTGCGGCCGTACTCCCCAGGCGGGGAACTTAATGCGTTAGCTGCGGCACCGACGACGTGGAATGTCGCCAACACCTAGTTCCCAACGTTTACGGCGTGGACTACCAGGGTATCTAATCCTGTTCGCTCCCCACGCTTTCGCTCCTCAGCGTCAGTAATGGCCCAGAGATCCGCCTTCGCCACCGGTGTTCCTCCTGATATCTGCGCATTTCACCGCTACACCAGGAATTCCGATCTCCCCTACCACACTCTAGCCTGCCCGTATCGGATGCAGACCCGGGGTTAAGCCCCGGGCTTTCACACCCGACGTGACAAGCCGCCTACGAGCTCTTTACGCCCAATAATTCCGGACAACGCTTGCGCCCTACGTATTACCGCGGCTGCTGGCACGTAGTTAGCCGGCGCTTCTTCTGCAGGTACCGTCACTTTCGCTTCTTCCCTGCTGAAAGAGGTTTACAACCCGAAGGCCGTCATCCCTCACGCGGCGTCGCTGCATCAGGCTTTCGCCCATTGTGCAATATTCCCCACTGCTGCCTCCCGTAGGAGTCTGGGCCGTGTCTCAGTCCCAGTGTGGCCGGTCGCCCTCTCAGGCCGGCTACCCGTCGTCGCCTTGGTGGGCCATTACCCCACCAACAAGCTGATAGGCCGCGGGCTCATCCTTCACCGCCGGAGCTTTTAACCAGCTTCCATGCGGAAGCCGGTGTTATCCGGTATTAGACCCCGTTTCCAGGGCTTGTCCCAGAGTGAAGGGCAGATTGCCCACGTGTTACTCACCCGTTCGCCACTAATCCACCCCGAAGGGCTTCATCGTTCGACTTGCATGTGTTAAGCACGCCGCCAGCGTTCGTCCTGAGCCAGGATCAAACTCTCCGTGAATGTTTACCCGTAATCGGGTGCACACCACGAGAGCGGAACGACCGGTCGGAATAGGACCAGTCGTTCACAGCGTCCTCGCTGTGTTGTTGCCTACCCGCCACAAGGACCGGTAGGACTTTCAAAGGAACCTCGCCATCCGAAGATGGACGGGGTATCAACTAATCTGGCGTTGATTTTTGGCACGCTGTTGAGTTCTCAAGGAACGGACGCTTCCTTTGTACTCACCCTCTCGGGCTTTCCTCCGGGCTTTCCCTTCGGTCTTTCGTTTCCGACTCTATCAGATCTTTCCGATCCGATTTCCTCGGTGCTTTCCGGCTTTTCGGTTTCCCGATCCGCTTTCCGGCGTTGATCCGACTTTATCAGAAGTTCTGAGTCGAATTCCCCGCCCCTTCCGGTCACCCGTTCAGGCACACGAAGGTGCCGGGTTCCCTTGCTGGCGGAGCCGTAAACGTACTGGAGCGGGGCGCCCCGATGCAAATCGAGGCGCCCCGCTCCGGGTTGACGCTGGTCAGGCAGCGCAGGCTGCTCAGACCTCCACGACGACCGGAAGGATCATCGGGCGCCTGCGGTAGGTGTCCGAGACCCACTTGCCCACCGAACGGCGGATCAGCTGCTGGAGCTGGTGGGGCTCGACCACGCCGTCCTGAGCCGACTTGTTGAGGGCCTGCTCGACCTTCGGGATCACGGCGTCGAACGCCGAGTCCTCGATGCCGGAGCCTCGGGCGTGGATGTTCGGGCCACTGACGATCTTGCCGGTCGAGGAGTCCACGACCACGAAGACCGAGATGATGCCCTCGTCGCCGAGGATGCGGCGGTCCTTGAGGTGGACCTCGGTCACGTCGCCGACCGAGAGGCCGTCGACGTACACATAGCCGGCCTGGACCTTGCCGACGATCCGCGCCTTGCCGTCGACCAGGTCGACGACGACGCCGTCCTCGGCAATGACGATGTGGTCCTTGGGAACACCCGTCATCGCGCCGAGCTCGGCGTTGGCGCGCAGGTGGCGCCATTCGCCGTGCACCGGCATCAGGTTCTTCGGCTTGCAGATGTTGTAGAAGTACAGCAGCTCGCCGGCCGAGGCGTGGCCCGAGACGTGGACCTTGGCGTTGCCCTTGTGGATGACGTTGGCACCCCAGCGGGTCAGGCCGTTGATCACGCGGTACACCGCGTTCTCGTTGCCCGGGATCAGCGAGGACGCCAGGATCACGGTGTCGCCCTGGACGATCCGGATCTGGTGGTCGCGGTTGGCCATCCGGGACAGGGCGGCCATGGGCTCGCCCTGGGAACCCGTGCAGACCAGCACGACCTCGTCGTCCGGCAGGTCGTCGAGGGTCTTCACGTCGACGACGAGGCCGGCCGGGACCCGGAGGTACCCGAGGTCACGGGCGATACCCATGTTGCGGACCATCGAGCGGCCGACGAAGGCCACCCGGCGTCCGTACTCGTGGGCGGCGTCGAGGATCTGCTGGATGCGGTGGACGTGGCTGGCGAAGCTCGCCACGATGATCCGCTTCTGGGCGTTCGCGAAGACGTTCCGCAGGACGTTGGAGATGTCCTTCTCCGGCGGGACGAAGCCAGGGACCTCGGCGTTCGTCGAGTCGGACAGCAGGAGGTCGATGCCCTCCTCGCTGAGCCGCGCGAACGCGTGCAGGTCGGTGAGCCGGCCGTCCATCGGGAGCTGGTCCATCTTGAAGTCGCCGGTGGCGACGGCCATGCCCGCGGGGGTGCGGATGGCGACCGCGAGCGCGTCCGGGATGGAGTGGTTGACCGCGATGAACTCGCAGTCGAAGGGGCCCAGGTTCTCCCGGTCGCCTTCCTTCACCTCGAGGGTGTAGGGGCGGATCCGGTGCTCCTGCAGCTTCGCCTCGATCAGGGCGAGGGTCAGCTTGGAGCCGATGAGCGGGATGTCCGGCTTGAGCCGGAGGAGGTACGGGACGGCGCCGATGTGGTCCTCGTGGCCGTGCGTGAGCACGATCCCCTCGACCTCGTCGAGGCGGTCCTTGATGATGGTGAAATCGGGCAGGATCAGGTCGATGCCCGGCTGCTCCTCCTCGGGGAAGAGGACGCCACAGTCGACGATCAGCAGCCGGCCTTCGTACTCGAAGACCGTCATGTTGCGGCCGATCTCACCGAGCCCACCGAGCGGGATGACGCGCAGGCCGCCCTTGGGCAGCTTCGGCGGGGCGCCGAGTTCAGGATGCGGATGACTCAAAAGACTCTCCTCACCACACACGCCACGTACCGCTTGGGCACGTGGCGCGCATGACATTCGTGCACTTGCTGTTGTCGGTCGATCGTTCACCGATCGGATATTCAGTTATGAAGTCTGTTGTTACAGCTGTACCCCGCCTGCGGCGAGATCGAGCTTGAGCTGGGCGGTTTCCTCCGGGGAAAGCTCCACGAGGGGCAGGCGCAGCGGACCGGCCGGGAGTCCTCGCAGGGCGAGGGCGGCCTTGGTGGTCATGACGCCCTGTGTGCGGAACATGCCCGTGTAGATCGGCAGGAGCCGCTGGTGGATCTCGGTGGCCTTCTGGACCTCGCCGTTCAGGTAGGCGTCCAGGAGTGCGCGCAGCTCGGGGGTCACGACGTGGCCGACGACGGAGACGAAGCCGCAGGCGCCCACGGAGAGCAGCGGCAGGTTCAGCATGTCGTCGCCGGAGTACCAGGCGAGGCCGGATCGGGCGATGGCCCAGCTGGCGCGGCCGAGGTCGCCCTTGGCGTCCTTGTTGGCGACGATCCGGGGGTGCTCGGCGAGGCGGACGATCGTCTCGGTGTCGATCGGGACGCCGCTGCGGCCGGGGATGTCGTAGAGCATCACCGGGAGCTCGGTGGCGTCGGCGATGGCCGAGAAGTGCCGGTACAGGCCCTCTTGCGGGGGCTTGTTGTAGTACGGCGTGACGGCGAGCAGGCCGTGCGCGCCGTCGCGTTCGGCGGTGCGGGCGAGCTCGATGGAGTGGTGGGTGTCGTTGGTGCCGATGCCGGCGACGACATGGGCGCGGTCGCCGACCGCGTCCAGTACGGCTCGTACCAGCTCCGATTTCTCCGCGTCGCTGGTGGTCGGGGACTCGCCGGTGGTGCCGTTGATGACGAGGCCGTCGTTGCCTGCGTCCACCAGATGGGCGGCGAGTCGCTGGGCACCGTCGAGGTCGAGTGCGCCGTCAGCCGTGAAGGGCGTGACCATGGCGGTGAGGACCCGCCCGAAGGGGGTCTGCGGAGTGGAGATCGGAGCCATGGGTAACACGCTACTCGCTGCTCAGCGCCCGGTGTCCCCTCGGGGGACGTGTGAAAGGAGCCCGGCACTGCCTGCTCGGGGGTTCAAGCAGTGCCGGGTCCGTTTGATCAGCCTAGATGAACTTCGTTAAACGCCGCAATACGGACACTTCGCGTGACGGGATCGTACATCTGTGCTTTAAGGGGCCACACGGCCGTTCTTGTTGAACGCGGCATAGGTCAGCGGCATGAGCTGCGCCCAGTGCTGCTCCATCTTCTCGCCGACCATCTCGATCTCCCGCTGCGGGAAGGACGGCACCTTGGCCAGCTCGTGCTGCGTGCGCAGGCCGAGGAAGTGCATCAGCGAGCGTGCGTTGCACGTGGCGTACATCGAGGAGAAGAGGCCGACGGGCAGGACCGCGCGGGCGACCTCGCGGGCGACGCCGGCGGCGAGCATCTCCTGGTAGGCCGCGTACGCCTGGATGTACGAGTCCTCCATGACGCGGCCGGTCAGCTCCTGCTGGGCCTCGCTGCCCTCGACGAAGACGTACTTGCCCGGGCGGCCCTCCTGGACCAGCTTCCGGGAGGCGTGGGGAACGTAGAAGACCGGCTCCAGCTCCCTGTAGCGACCCGATTCCTCGTTGTACGACCAGCCGACGCGGTGGCGCATGAACTCGCGGAACACGAAGATCGGGGCGCTGATGAAGAAGGTCATCGAGTTGTGCTCGAAGGGGCTGCCGTGCCGGTCCCGCATCAGGTAGTTGATGAGCCCCTTGGACCGCTCGGGGTCCTTCTGCAGCTCGTCGAGCGACTGCTCCCCCGCCGTGGAGACGCGGGCCGCCCACAGCACGTCCGAGTCGGCGGCGCTGTGCTTCACCAGCTCGACGGTCACATCGCTGCGGAAGCTGGGCTTGAGGTCTGCTGCGGGGGTGTCGGTCACCGGCGGGGTCCTTCCAAAGTGCGTCGCTCGGGCGGCGCCCACTCTACGGGGACCCACTGACAGCGGAGTCCCTCACCTGCTCCCACACCCGCCCGGACCACTTTCTTTGGCCAATTCGGGGAAATCGGGCACCGAATGGTGACTTTGCTCGTCTGTATCTGTGACACCGCACACCACAGAGCTCCAAGGAGAGTGGCCCTCATGTTTGGCCGGCGAGAAGCTGTCCCGTTCGCGTTCGTCGCTGATGCCGACCGCTTCCGCAGTAACGTCACTCCGCCGCCAAGGGAGCGCCTCAGCGTCTCCGAGGTCGTGGGCCGTACGCTTGTCGGGCTGACCGTCGTGGCCGGTCTCGTCGGATCGCTGCTCTTCGGAATCCCGTCGATGCAGTCGGGTGCGGCCGAGGGCCACCGGCAGCAGTCCGAGGCTTCCGACAGCCGTTGAGCAGTACGGCCCCCTGGGGTGGCCCGGTCGAGACCACCTGGGTAGCCTCACCGGGCACAGCCCCTTCGAGCGTGCTTGTGAGTGAGGATCAGTCGTGCCCCTGCCTTTTCTGACGGCCGACCGCGCTTTTGACGCGACCGACGACGTCGCGCTGCCGTACGACGACCACGACGAATGGCGTCGTCCCTACCGGCCAGGCCCCTGGCGGGTGGGGGTGGCGGCGCTCGCGCTGTTGCTCGCGTCGTTCGTGCTCTTCGCCGCGGTGATCATCGCCGCGGCGGCGGCCCTGGGTGGTGCCCTCGCGACCTTCGGGCTCGCCGCGGCGATCATCGTCGGTGCGCTGCGGGCGCTGCGGGTGGGCACCTGGGTGAGCCGTCATGGCGTGCGCCGGGTCGGGTTCTTCTCGACGGCGACCGTGGCCTGGCCGCAGGTGACGGAGCTGCGCACGGTGCAGCAGCCCGTGCGGTGGCTGGGGTTGCCCCGCACCGTGCAGGGCCAGGCGCTGGCTCTCGTACGGCAGGGTGGTGAGCAGATCACACTGCTCACCGACCACAACGGCGACTTCCTCTCCCGCATCGAGGCCTTCGACCGCGCGGCCGACACGGTCGAGGCGTGGAACGCCGAGTACGGCGCCCACGCCTCGCGTTGACCTGACCGACCCCGCTACGCGTTGACCGTGCGGCCCTCGTGGAGAGCGATCGCGCGCTGCATCGCCTTGCGGGCGCGCGGGGTGTCGCGGGCGTCGTGATAGGCGACCGCGAGCCGGAACCAGCAACGCCAGTCGTCCGGGGAGTCCTCGGTCTCAGCACGCCGCTTCGCGAAGACCTCGTCGGCCGAGTCCCGGTCGATCCGGCCGCCGGCTGTGCGCCTCAACTCGTCCACGGGCAGGCCGTCTTCGGCCTCCAGCTCGCGGGCGAGCCGCTGCGCGTTCCGCGCGAAGGCGGTGTTCTTCCAGAGGAACCAGCCGCCCACGAAGGGCAGCAGGAACGCGACCGCGCCCATGCCCATGGCTGCCGGTTCGCCGGTCAGCAGGAGCAGGACGCCCTCCATCGCCACCACGCCGAAGACGAGGACGAGGACGGTGGCGAGGAAGGCGTATGTGATCTTTCCGCCCATGGCCGTCAGCCCAGGTCCAGGAAGTGCTCCAGGCCGAAGGTGAGGCCGGGAGTGGTGACCACGCGGCGGGCGCCCAGGAGGATGCCCGGCATGAAGCTGGAGTGGTGCAACGAGTCGTGACGGACGGTCAGAGTCTCACCCTCACCGCCGAGCAGCACCTCCTGGTGGGCCAGCAGGCCCCGCAGGCGTACGGCGTGCACCGGCACACCGTCGACGTCGGCGCCACGCGCCCCGTCCAGGGCGGTCGCCGTGGCGTCCGGCTGGGCGCCGAGGCCGGCCTCGGCGCGGGCCGCGGCGATCAGCTGGGCGGTACGGGTGGCGGTGCCGCTGGGGGCGTCGACCTTGTTGGGGTGGTGCAGCTCGACGACCTCGACGGACTCGAAGTACGGAGCGGCGATCTGGGCGAACTTCATCGTCAGAACAGCGCCGATGGAGAAGTTCGGGGCGATCAGGACGCCGGTCTCCGGGGAGGCGGCGAGCCAGGTGTTCAGCTGCGCGAGGCGGTCCTCGGTCCAGCCGGTGGTGCCCACGACCGCGTGGATGCCGTGGCTCACGCAGTAGTCGAGGTTGTCCATCACCGAGGCCGGGGTGGTCAGTTCGACCGCGACCTGGGCACCCGCGTCGACGAGCGTCTCCAGCTTGTCGCCGCGGCCCAGCGCCGCGACCAGTTCCATGTCCTCGGCGGCCTCGACGGCCCGTACCGCCTCGGAGCCGATACGGCCCTGTGCTCCGAGGACCGCCACGCGCAGCTTGCTCATTGCTCTCTGAACTCTCTCTAGGAGACGGATTCGTGCAGGCGTGCCGCCTGCTTGTCCTTCAGCGGCCCTATGACGGACAGCGAGGGGCGCAGTCCGAGCACATCACGGGCGACCTCGCGGACCTCGTCCGGGGTGACCGAGGCGATCCGGGCGAGCATGTCGTCGACGGACATCTGGGTGCCCCAGCACAGCTCGCTCTTGCCGATGCGGTTCATCAGCGCGCCAGTGTCCTCCAGGCCGAGCACGGTCGAGCCGGAGAGCTGGCCGATGGCGCGGGTGATCTCGTCGTCGGTCAGTCCGTCGGAGGCGACCTTGTCGAGCTCGTCCCGGCAGATCTTCAGCACGTCGTGGACCTGGTTGGGGCGGCAGCCCGCGTACACGCCGAAGAGGCCGCAGTCGGCGAAGCCCGAGGTGTACGAGTACACGCTGTAGGCCAGGCCGCGCTTCTCGCGGACCTCCTGGAAGAGACGGGAGGACATGCCGCCGCCGAGTGCCGTGTTCAGCACGCCGAGCGCCCAGCGGCGCTCGTCGGTGCGGGCCAGACCCGGCATACCGAGGACCACGTGCGCCTGCTCGGTCTTGCGGCCCAGGACCTCGACGCGGCCCGCGGTGCGGATCGTGCGTCGGCCGTCGCGCGGGGCGACCGGGCCGGCGTCCGTACGGGAGAGGGCGCCGGCCCTCTCGAAGGCGCGGCGGACCTGGCGTACCACCGTGGCGTGGTCGATGTTGCCCGCGGCGGCGACGACCAGATGGGTCGGGTCGTAGTGCTTCTTGTAGAAGCGGGCGATCCGGCCGCGGTCGAGGGCGTTGATCGTGTCGACCGTGCCGAGGACCGGGCGGCCCAGCGGGGTGTCGCCGAACATGGTCTGCGCGAACAGGTCGTGCACGACGTCGCCCGGGTCGTCCTCGGTCATCGCGATCTCTTCGAGGATGACGCCGCGCTCGGCATCCACGTCCTCTTCGAGGATGAGCGAGCCGGTCAGCATGTCGCAGACCACGTCGATCGCGAGCGGCAGGTCGGTGTCGAGCACCCGCGCGTAGTAGCAGGTGTACTCCTTCGCCGTGAAGGCGTTCATCTCGCCGCCGACCGCGTCGAGCGCGGAGGAGATGTCGAGGGCGCTGCGTCGCGCGGTGCCCTTGAAGAGGAGGTGCTCCAGATAGTGCGTGGCGCCGTTGAGCGTGGGCGTCTCGTCGCGGGAGCCGACGTTCGCCCAGATGCCGAAGGTGGCGGAGCGCACGGAGGGCAGTGTCTCGGTGACAATCCGCAGGCCGCCGGGGAGGGTGGTGCGGCGGACGGTGCCGATGCCGTCCTTGCCCGGGAGAAGCGTTTGGGTACGGGCGACGGCCCGCCCCTCCGAAGAGGGGCGGGCCGTCACACGGGAACTACGGGACGTCACTGGTCGGTGTCGTCCTTCGTGTCCTCTGCGGCGTTCTCTTCGTCCGCCATGACGGGGACGAGGGAGAGCTTGCCGCGCTGGTCGATCTCGGCGATCTCGACCTGGACCTTGGCGCCGACCGCGAGCACGTCCTCGACGTTCTCCACGCGCTTGCCACCGGCGAGCTTGCGGATCTGCGAGATGTGCAGCAGACCGTCCTTGCCGGGCATGAGGGAGACGAAGGCACCGAAGGTGGTGGTCTTGACGACCGTACCCAGGTAGCGCTCGCCGACCTCCGGCATGGTCGGGTTGGCGATGCCGTTGATCGTGGCGCGGGCGGCCTCGGCCTGCGAGCCCTGGGCGGCACCGATGTAGATGGTGCCGTCGTCCTCGATCGTGATGTCGGCGCCGGTGTCCTCCTGGATCTGGTTGATCATCTTGCCCTTGGGGCCGATGACCTCACCGATCTTGTCCACCGGGATCTTGACGGTGATGATGCGCGGCGCGTTCGGGGACATCTCGTCCGGAACGTCGATCGCCTCGTTCATCACGTCGAGGATGTGCAGACGCGCGTCACGGGCCTGCTTCAGCGCGGCGGCCAGGACCGAGGCGGGGATGCCGTCGAGCTTGGTGTCGAGCTGGAGCGCGGTGACGAAGGTCTTCGTACCGGCGACCTTGAAGTCCATGTCGCCGAAGGCGTCCTCCGCACCGAGGATGTCGGTGAGGGCGACGTAGTGGGTCTTGCCGTCGATCTCCTCGGAGATCAGACCCATGGCGATACCGGCGACGGGGGCCTTCAGCGGCACACCGGCGTTCAGCAGCGACATGGTGGAGGCGCAGACCGAGCCCATGGACGTCGAGCCGTTGGAGCCGAGAGCCTCGGACACCTGGCGGATCGCGTACGGGAACTCCTCGCGCGTCGGCAGCACCGGCACGATGGCGCGCTCGGCGAGCGCGCCGTGGCCGATCTCGCGGCGCTTGGGCGAGCCCACGCGGCCGGTCTCACCGACGGAGTACGGCGGGAAGTTGTAGTTGTGCATGTAGCGCTTGCGGGTCACCGGGGAGAGGGTGTCCAGCTGCTGCTCCATACGGAGCATGTTGAGGGTGGTGACGCCCAGGATCTGGGTCTCGCCACGCTCGAACAGCGCCGAGCCGTGCACGCGCGGGATGGCCTCGACCTCGGCGGCGAGCGTACGGATGTCCGTGATGCCGCGGCCGTCGATGCGGACCTTGTCCTTGATGATCCGCTCGCGGACCAGCTTCTTGGTCAGCGCGCGGTAGGCGCCGGAGATCTCCTTCTCGCGGCCCTCGAAGGCCGGGAGGAGCTTCTCGGCGGCGAGCTCCTTGACGCGGTCGAGCTCGGTCTCGCGCTCCTGCTTGCCGGCGATGGTGAGCGCCTGGGCGAGCTCGCTCTTGACCGCGGCGGTGAGCGCCTCCAGGACGTCGTCCTGGTAGTCGAGGAAGACCGGGAACTCGCCGGTGGGCTTGGCGGCCTTGGCGGCGAGGTCCGACTGGGCCTTGCAGAGGGCCTTGATGAAGGGCTTCGCGGCCTCGAGACCGGCGGCGACGAGCTCCTCGGTCGGCGCCTCGGCGCCGCCCTTGACGAGCTCGATCGTCTTCTCGGTGGCCTCGGCCTCGACCATCATGATCGCGACGTCGCCGTCCTCCAGGACGCGACCGGCGACGACCATGTCGAAGACGGCGTCCTCGAGCTCGGTGTGCGTCGGGAACGCGACCCACTGGCCCTTGATCAGCGCGACACGGGTGCCGCCGATCGGGCCGGAGAAGGGCAGGCCGGCCAGCTGCGTGGAGCAGGAGGCGGCGTTGATGGCGACCACGTCGTAGAGGTGGTCGGGGTTGAGCGCCATGATCGTCTCGACGATCTGGATCTCGTTGCGCAGGCCCTTCTTGAAGGAGGGGCGCAGCGGCCGGTCGATCAGGCGACAGGTGAGGATCGCGTCCTCGGAGGGGCGGCCTTCCCGGCGGAAGAAGGAGCCGGGGATCTTGCCGGCCGCGTACATCCGCTCCTCGACGTCCACCGTCAGGGGGAAGAAGTCGAGCTGGTCCTTGGGCTTCTTGGACGCGGTGGTGGCCGAAAGGACCATCGTGTCGTCGTCCAGGTACGCCACGGCGGAGCCGGCGGCCTGCTTGGCCAGGCGGCCCGTCTCGAAGCGGATGGTGCGGGTGCCGAAGGTGCCGTTGTCGATGACGGCCTCGGCGTAGTGGGTCTCGTTCTCCACTAGCGGTTTCTCCTACGTGTTCGTCTTTTCGTCCGTCGGCCCGTGTGGCCGGGGACGGTGGTGGAGGAGAAGCGCGCCTTCGGATGCGGGCCGGTCTTCGATCGAAGCACCCGGGGATTGTGGGGTCCGGGGGCCACTACCGAGGACCGGCGGCGTGCCGGCGGCCTCTCGCTCGTGATGTGGCGTTGTCCGACCAGACTAAGTGCCGGTCGGTACATCGCGCACGTACAGCAAAGGGAGCGGCCCCCTAAACGTGGGAACCGCTCCCTTCACGGCGTCCTTACTTGGCGCCGCCGGCCGCACCGCGGCGGATGCCGAGGCGGTCGACCAGGGCACGGAAGCGCTGGATGTCCTTCTTGGCCAGGTACTGCAGCAGGCGGCGACGCTGGCCGACCAGGATCAGCAGACCACGACGGGAGTGGTGGTCGTGCTTGTGCTGCTTGAGGTGCTCGGTGAGGTCCGAGATGCGGCGGGAGAGCATCGCAACCTGAACCTCGGGGGAGCCGGTGTCGCCCTCCTTCTGGCCGAACTCGGCGAAAATCTGCTTCTTCGTAGCGGCGTCGAGAGACACTCGGTACTCCTCTTGGTGATTCGATGCGCCCACGAGTGCCCCTGGTCTCTTTCTCAGGGGAGCTTCCGTGACTCGGAGGCGAAGGACCGATGAGCGCTGCTTCCAGAGAGATCCGGGAGCGCGTACACAGACGGCCGTCACACAGCGTACCAGCTGTCCGGAGTGCCCCTTACTTACTGGTCAGGGAGCGTGCCGCCATGAAGACGTCCAGGACGGCCAGGCAGAGCGGGACGAGGGAGAGCAGGACGAAGCCCTCGGTCAGGTCCAGGAGGCGGCCCCAGAAGGGCGAGAGGCCCTTCCTCGGGATGATCAGGCCGATGGCGGTGACCAGGGCGGCGCCCGCGGCGACGGCGGCGGTGAGCCAGATCGTACGGATGTCCAGGCCGCCGCGGTCCCCGTAGATCAGCAGGTCCTTGACCAGGTCGGCCGGCGGGTTCAGGGAGAGGCCGAGGATCAGCAGGGCGATCGCGGCGATACCGGCGACCAGGACACAGGCGACCTGCGCGGTGTAGCGGAAGAGCCGGGCACGCAGCAGCATCGCGAGGCCGGCGGCGAGGGCGAGGAGCTGGCCCCAGACGTTCCCGGCGAAGCCGAGGACCGCGGCGGAGCCGACGACGACGGCGGCGCAGCCGCCGACGAGGCCGAGGAGCATCTCGTGGCCGCGCCGGGCCTGGAGGGCGATGCGCTCTCCGTCGACGGGCTGGGCCTCGTCGGGGGTCTGGTTCGGGTCGGCGTGGAACTCGTCGTCGGTGGCGCTGCGCGGGGAGGCGTAGCCGATGGGCAGCCGGGCGAAGCGGGCGGAGAGGCCGGGCAGGAAGGCGACCAGGCCGACGGCGACCGGGGCGCAGACCGAGGCGGTCTCGGTGGCCGAGGACTCGGAGAGGATCGCCAGGAAGGTGGCGAGGGTGCCGACGGTGGCGAGGAAGGTCGCCGCGACGAAGGGCGCGTCGCCGCTGGGGGTGAGCGCGACCAGGGTGACGGAGGCGACCAGCACGGTCACGCAGCCGAGCAGGAACTGCAGCTGCCCGGGGCCCTGGCCTGCGTCGGGCCCGACGATGCCCGAGCCGGCGATGAGCAGCAGCGGGAGGGCGCCGAGGCCGAGGGCGACGGCGGTGGCCCGGTCGCCGTAGACCCGGGCACGCACACCGGCGAAGGCGGTCAGCAGGACGCCGGCGGCGCCGGCGACGACACCGGGGAGGCTGTGCATGTCGTGGCGCACGGGATCCGCGAACCAGAGCACGAAGCCCATCAGGACCAGCAGCAGCACCCCGCCGACGAGTCCGGCGCCGCGCAGCAGGTCGTCGCTCCACAGGTGCCGGTCACGGGTGACGGCGGAGGCGACGGCGTCGGAGACGTCGTCGAAGACGGCGGGCGGCAGCGACTGCGCGAAGGGGCGCAGCGAGAGGACCTCGCCGTCGAGGACCTGCTGGGCGGCGAGGGTGCGTGCCCCGTCGAGGACCGAGCCGTCGCGCCGGACGAGGTGGTAGCCGGTCGGAGTGCCGGCGGACTGGGTCTGGCCGGTGAGCCGCAGGATCTCCGGATAGACGTCGGCGACGGCGATGTCCTCCGGGAGCGCGACGTCGATACGACTGTCCGGCGCCACGACGGTGACACGGCAGAAGCCGGTCGCTGCGGTCGTACTCACGTGTCTGGACCCCCTGATTCGCGGTTGCGCACAGTGCGCGCGCCACCCTACCGGGGACGGGCACAGGTAGCTGCAAGTAGGATCGCCGTCTCATGGGGGAGGCCGTCGCTCACGGGGGCGCCGGTGCGGAACTCCCGCACGAAGTCCGCCCGTAACGAGGGATTGATGCGCCGGTGAGCCAGATCGTCGTCAAGCGCCCGCCGAGGTCGCTTCCTCCGGAAGTACCCAGTGAGGAACTGGTCCTGGAGTCCCCGCCCGAACTGCCGCGCGGGCAGCAGGAGGGCATGCTGATGCAGCTCCTGCCGATGCTCGGCATGGGCTCCTCCGTGGTGTTCTTCTTCATGCCTGGAGCGCATCCGTTCATGCGCATCATGGGCATCCTGATGCTTGTCTCGACCGTCGCGATGGTCATCGCGCAGCTCGTGCGGTTCCGGAAGGGTACGCAGGGGCAAATTGCCGATGTCCGGCGCGACTACCTCAAATACCTCGCGCAGACCCGGCGTACGGTCCGGCGCACCGCGCGCAAGCAGCGCGACGCGCAGCTGTATCTGCACCCCGCCCCCGAGCAGTTGTGGTCGGTGGTGGCCGAGGGCTCGCGGGTGTGGGAACGCCGCGTGGGCGACAAGGACTTCGGGCAGGTACGGATCGGGCTCGGCGCCCAGCAGTTGGCGACGCCCCTGGTCGCGCCGGACACGGCGCCGGTGGACGAGCTGGAGCCGCTGTGCGCGGGTGCGATGCAGCAGTTCCTGGCCGTGCACGGTTCGCTGGACGGGCTGCCGATGGCGGTCTCGATGCGCGCCTTCTACCACGTGACGGTCTCCGGGGAGCCGGAGGCGGCGCAGGCCGCGGCGCGCGGCATGGTCTCCCAGCTGGTGACGCTGCACTCCCCCGACGATCTGATGCTGGCCGTGGTCGCGGCCCGGGGCGCGCAGGAGCGCTGGGACTGGACGAAGTGGCTGCCGCACACGCAGGTGGCGGGGCAGGTCGACGGCGCGGGCAGCAAGCGGCTGTTCGGCGACGACCTCGGTGAGCTGGAGTCGATGATCCGCTCGCGGCTCGACGGCCGGCCGCGGTTCAGCCGCGACAACCAGCCGGTCATGGACCAGCCGCATGTCGTGGTGGTCCTCGACGGCGGGATGGTGCCGCCGGACTCGCTGTTCGCGGCGCCCGAGGGTCTGCAGGGCGTGACCATCGTCGAGGTGGTGTCCGGTGAACTCGACGAGCCGCGCGGTGGGCTTTCGGTGGTCGTACGGCCCGGGCGTCTTCGTCTGGAGTCGGGCGGCGGTTTCGCCTACGAGGGTGTGCCGGACGGGATCTCGCCGCCGGCCGCCGAGGCGCTGGCGCGGCAGCTCGCGCCGCTGCGGATGGGCGGCGGGGACGACGACGAACCGCTGCTCGCCAACCTGGACTTCACGGATCTGCTGAACCTGGGCGACGCGGCCTCGGTGGACGTGGCGCGGACCTGGCGGCCCCGGTCGGTGGCGGAGCGGCTGCGTGTGCCGATCGGTGTCGGCGAGGACGGCCAGCCGGTCATGCTGGACCTCAAGGAGGCCGCGCAGGAGGGCATGGGCCCGCACGGTCTGTGCGTGGGTGCGACCGGTTCCGGAAAGTCGGAGCTGCTGCGCA
This sequence comes from Streptomyces sp. NBC_01353, assembly GCF_036237275.1. GTDB lineage: Bacteria > Actinomycetota > Actinomycetes > Streptomycetales > Streptomycetaceae > Streptomyces. The sequence continues at coordinate 2,473,671 of NZ_CP108352.1, forward strand.
CGCTCGTCCTCGGTCTCGCGGTGACGCACTCCTCGGAGACGCTGAACTTCGTGCTCGCGGACTTCAAGGGTGGTGCGACCTTCGCGGGCATGTCCCAGATGCCGCACGTCGCGGCCGTGATCACCAACCTCTCCGACGACCTCACGCTCGTGGACCGCATGGGCGACGCGATCCGCGGTGAGCTGCAGCGCCGTCAGGAGCTGCTGCGTTCGGCGGGCAACTACGCCAACATCCATGACTACGAGAAGGCGCGGGCGGCCGGTGCTCCGCTGGAGCCGCTGGCCTCGCTGGTCCTGGTCATCGACGAGTTCTCCGAGCTGCTGACGGCAAAGCCGGACTTCATCGACATGTTCATCCAGATCGGCCGTATCGGCCGCTCCCTGGGTGTGCATCTGCTGCTGGCCTCGCAGCGCCTTGAGGAGGGCAAGCTCCGCGGCCTGGACACGTATCTGTCGTACCGGATCGGTCTGCGGACGTTCTCGGCGGCCGAGTCGCGCACGGCGATCGGTGTGCCGGACGCGTACCACCTGCCGTCGGTGCCGGGTTCGGGCTATCTGAAGTTCGGTACGGACGAGATGACCCGGTTCAAGGCGGCGTACGTCTCCGGTACGTACCGCACGGGCGGGCCGCGGCTGTCGGCAGGGCAGATGCCGATCGAGCGGCGGCCGGCGGTCTTCACGGCCTCGCCGGTGCCGGTCGTGTACGCGGCGCCCGACCCGGCGTATCTCACGGCGCAGCGCGAGGAGGAGGACGAGGCGCTCGCGGACACCGTTCTCGACGTGATCGTGCGCCGGCTGGAGGGGCAGGGCGTGCCCGCCCACCAGGTGTGGCTGCCGCCGCTGGACCAGGCGCCGTCGCTCGACCAGCTCCTTCCGGGGCTGGCGCCGACCGCGGACCGGGGTCTGACGGCGACCGAGTACACCCGTCCCGGCGGTCTGACGGTGCCGCTCGGCCTCATCGACAAGCCCTTCGAGCAGCGGCGCGAGGTGCTGTACCGGGACTTCTCCGGTGCGGCGGGCCACATGATGGTGGTCGGCGGTCCACAGTCCGGCAAGTCGACGCTGATGCGGACGCTGATCTCGTCGTTCGCGGTCACCCACACCCCTGCCGAAGTGCAGTTCTACGCGCTGGACTTCGGTGGTGGCGGCATGGTGTCGCTGGCCGATCTGCCGCATGTCGGCGGGGTCGCGTCCCGGCTGGACCCCGAGCGGGTGCGCCGTACGGTCGCGGAGGTGCTCGGCGTACTGAACCGGCGCGAGGAGTTCTTCCGCTCGCACTCGATCGACTCGATCGCCACCTACCGGCGCAAGCGCGCCGCGGGTGAACTGCCCGGCGAGGCCTGGGGCGACGTCTTTCTGGTCGTCGACGGCTGGGGCGGTTTCCGCAACGAGTACGACGGGCTCGAGCCGGTCGTGTCGGACATCGCGGCGCGCGGTCTGGGCTACGGCATCCACGTGGTCATCACCGCGGCGCGGTACATGGAGGTGCGGGCCGCGCTGAAGGACCAGATGCTGGGGCGTCTGGAGCTGCGGCTCGGCGATGTCATGGACTCCGAGTTCGACCGCAAGGTCGCGGCGAACGTCCCGCCGGGCGTGCCCGGCCGTGGCCAGGTGCCGGAGAAGCTGCACTTCATGGGCGCGCTGCCGCGGATCGACGGGTCGAGCTCGTCGGTGGACCTGTCGGAGGGCACGACCGCGTTCGTGCAGGCAGTGAAGAGCAGCTGGGCGGGCGCGCCCGCTCCGGCGGTGCGGCTGCTGCCGCGCCGGCTGCCGGCGGAGCAGTTGCCGAAGGGCTTCGAGTACCCGCAGCACGGCATCGCGATCGGTATCGACGAGACGAACCTGGAGCCGGTGTTCGTCGACTTCGAGACGGACCCGTTCTTCCTGATCTTCGGCGAGAGCGAGACCGGCAAGACGGGCCTGCTGCGGCTGATCGCCAAGCAGCTCTGCGAGCGGTACACCCCGGAGCAGGCGCGGATCGTGGTCGGCGACTACCGGCGCACGATGCTGGAGGCGGTCGCGCCCTCGCACCTGCTCGAGTACGCGCCGATGGCGTCCGCCATGCAGATGCACATGGACGCCATCAACACGGTGATGACGAAGCGGGCGCCGAAGCCCGACATCACCCCGCAGCAGCTGCGGGACCGCAGCTGGTGGACGGGCCCTCAGCTGTACGTCCTGGTGGACGACTTCGAGCTGGTGGCAACGAACTCGGGCAACCCGCTCCAGGTGTTGGTGGAGAACCTGCCGTTCGCGCGGGACGTCGGCATCCGCTTCATCGTCGCGCGCAGCGCGGCGGGCGCGTCGAGGGCGATGTACGAGCCCTTCATGCAGCGTGCCAAGGAACTGGGCGCCCAGGGCGTCATCCTCTCCGGCGACCCGAGCGAGGGCGACATCCTCGGCAACGTCCGCGCCCGCCCGATGCCCCCGGGCCGCGGCACCTTCGTCTCCCGCAAGCGCGGGACGCCGCTGGTGCAGTTGGGGTGGCTGCCGGAACAGCACTAGGGAACGCTGATGAGTCTCGACGAGCTGTGGGGGCAGGTGCGCGGCGAGTCCACCGAGCGGGTGCTCAAGGGCTCGGCGGGAGCGCCGCCTCCCGGCCACCGTGCGCCGGGTCCCGCCGCCCCTGACGGAGCGCGGCGTCGAGGCGGCCGGGCCGTGGCTGGGCCGGCCGCGGGCGACCGACCCGGTGGACGCGTCCCTGCAGCTCGCGGCGAGCGGGCACGGACCCGACGAGGCGGTTCCCGGGGCGCTCGCGGCGGCGACGGTGTACCTGCCGGACGAGGGCGCGGACATCGCCGTCTACACGGACGCCGACGGCCGGTTCGTCCCGGTGCTCACCCACCCCGACCACGCTCCGGCGAACGTGCCGCGACTGCGCCCGGTGAACGCGGCGGAGTTGGCCCGGCTGCTCCCGCCCGATCTGGCGCTCAAGCTCAACCCCGGTGGTCGGGTCTCCGTGCGGGTTCCCGTCTCCGACGTACGGGCCGCGGCGGACCGGCTCGGCCACTAGGCTGATCCACACGCTTGATCACAGCACGAGGCTCGTTCACAGCACAGATAAGGATCGCGCCGATGGCCGACGCCAGTGAGAAGGAACGACAGAAGGAAGAGCTCTACGCGCTCGACATCTCCGACGTCGAGTGGCAGGGCGCTCCCGGGACCTCTCCGGACGAGGAGCGGGTGGAGATCGCCCATCTGCCCGAGGGGGCGGTGGCGATGCGGTCGTCGCTCGACAAGGGCACCGTGCTGCGTTACACGAAGGCCGAGTGGGACGCGTTCGTCCTGGGCGCGCGTGACGGGGAGTTCGATCTCCGGTAGGCACGGCGCAGACGCATGAGGGGGTGGCCCGTACGGAACGGGCCACCCCCTCACGCTTGTCCGCGTGGTGTCACATCATCATGCGGAACCGGGCCGCGTTGCCCTTGTCGGTGTCGCGGTAGCCGACGACGGACTCGTCGAGCAGCTGCGCGATGCGCTGCAGGTCCTGGTTGATGGCGGCCTGGTCCTTGGTGATGCGGGTCTGGCTCTCCTGGTACGCCTCCTTGGCCTCACCCTCCCAGTTGGAGGCGACGCGGTTGACGTCCCGCATGAGGTCGCTGAGCTTCTGGGAGAGCTGGGAGGCGGTGAGACGTACGTCGCCGGCTGCCTGCGTCACCGTGTCGTAATTGACGGCAGTGGTCATGTTCTTGACTCCTGGAGTGAGAGAGACGTGGAGGAGAGGACGGGCCCGGGGACTCAGGCCATACCGAGGATGGCGCTCTGGCCCTGGCTGGTGTCGTCCATCTTCCGGAAGCCGCGGATGCGCTCCTCCTCCTCCTGCGTGAAGCCGTCGGCGCTCATCCGCATGAACTCCTCGAGCTTGATGAGCTCGACTCGCATGTTCTTCAGACGCAGGTTCAGGTCGCCCTGGACCCGGTCGAACTCCTTCTGCGCCGCGCCCTGCCATCCGGCCTGGATGCGGTCCACCACGCTGTTGAGCGAGGTGATGCGGGCCTGGATCTCGTCGTGGAAGTCCTGGATCCGGCCGGCCAGCTTGGTCTGTTCGGCGCTGGTTACGTTCAGGTTTGGCGTCGACATCTTGCCCCTTCTTCCTTCGGTGGCCTCGGGCGGTCCCTGCCGCCTGGCCTCCCGGTCGTGATTCGGACGGGAATCTCTTGATGCCGCCCCCGTGCAGGGTCACCGCTCTGCCGTGTCCCCGACAGCCACTCTAGCCATTTGGTACGACAGTTCCAACTGCAAAGGACCGAACCGATACTTGACCGTGGCGGCTCATCGGGCGGCCCCGTGGCGCCGCCGCCCGTCACGGATCACGATGGCCGTGCCGGCGACCACGGCCACCAGCACACCACCGATCCCCAGCGCGTACGTGGCGAGCCTTTCGGTGCGCTCCTGAGGCGTCTCCGTGACCGCCAGATGGGCTGCTTCGGGCGCCGGCGGCTTCGGCGGCCCGGGGTCCTCGGTGGGCGCCATCGGCTGCGGTTCGGGCCCGTCGGCGAGCGCCCTGACCGGGTCGACCACGCCCCAACCGACGTGGTTGTCCCGTCCGTTGACGGATCGTACGGCGGTCTGCTCGATACGGGCCACGATCTGGGCGGGCTTCCACTCCGGGTGCTTCGCCCGCAGCAGGGCGGCGACGCCGGAGACGTACGGAGCGGAGAAGCTGGTGCCGTTGTCGACGCACTGGCCGCCGCCGGGGACGGTGGAGACCATGTCGACGCCGGGCGCCGCGACGCCCACCATGGTCCCGGACTGGGAGAACGGGGCCCGTTCGTTGTTGCGGTCGGAGGAGGCGACGGCGAGCACCCCGGGGAAGGCCGCGGGGTAGGTGTACTTGAGTTTGCCGTCCATGCCGTCGTTGCCTGCGGAGGCGACGACGACGACCTCCTTGTCCAGAGCCCGGGCCACCGCCTTGCCCATCGGGGAGTCGGGGCTCAACGCCTGCGTGGTGTCCTGCGAGATGTTGATGACGTGGGCGCCCTTGGCGACGGCATGGTCGATCGCCAGCGCCATCGTGTCGGACTTGCCGCTGTTCTTCTCGTCGTTCTGCCGGATCGGGATGATCGTCGCCTCGGGGGCGAGCCCGACGAAGCCGGTGCCGGAGCGGGGGCGGGCGGCGATGATGCCGGCGACCTTGGTGCCGTGGCCGACCTCGTCCACCGTGCCGTCGGTCTTGCCGCGCTGCTCGTCTCCGGGGCCCGGGTTGTCCTTGTCGGGCTTCAGGTAGTCCTTGCCCGCCTTGGCGTCCACCGCGGTCTTCAGCTGCGGGTTGACGTCGTCGACCCCCGTGTCGATGACGGCGACGCGGATGCCCTTGCCCTTGGTGTCCTGCCAGAGCTCGTCGAGCAGGACCCGCTGGAGCGACCAGGGGATGCCCTCGATCTGCTTCTTCATCGGGAAGGTGCACTCGCCGCTGCCGTCGAGGCGGACGTCGTGCGGCGTCGCCGCGACCGCGGGTGTCGCGGCGAGAATCCCCGTGAGGGCCGTGGCGGTGAGCAGGGCCGCCGTTCGGTACGTCACCACTGCCACCTCCTTACGAACCCTGCGGCTGACGCGCGCTGTTGGTGTCGAGCCTCGGCCCCTTGGACAGGAACTCCGACCACGTGATCGGGACGAGGAGCGGAGTGACCTTCTCGTAGCCGAGACGCGTCTGTGCCTCGCTCGGTTCCGGGCGGCCGTCGGTCTGCTTGCCGTCCTGGTCCCCGGCGCCGATGTCGGAGCGGGCGGCGTCGCTGTCGCCGTTGGCCTGCACCGCGTAGCGCAGGCCGGTGTCGGTGACGAGGAAGAGCGAGCCGTCCGGCTTGCTCTGGTTGCCCTGGATCTGGGTGTAGAGCAGGCCGCTGCCCGGGGTGACGTACGTGCTGGTGCCGCCTGCGGTGATCTCGGCGGGGTACTGCGTACCGGCCCAGGTGGTCAGCGTCGTACGGCCCTTGTCGTCGACCTGGTTGAGCACGCTGCACAGGGTGTCCCGGGCGCCCGCGCCGGTGACCGTGTTGACCTGCTCGGACTTGCGGGTCGGCCAGCGGTACTGCGCGCCGAAGGTGGCGGAGTCCGGGGTGAAGGAGGCCGCGTCGACGGTGGTCGCCTTGCCGTCCATGTCGAGGGCGTCGGTCTGCGGCGAGTTGATGAGCAGCCAGGCGGTGAACTCCGAGACCGGCTGGACCTTTCCGGGCAGGACCACGTAGTGCTGCGGCCCGGAACCGGTCTGGCCCAGCAGCACCATGCCGACCCGGTCCTCGGTCTGGCTGAGGTTGCCGCCGCCGATGCCGGCCGGGTCGCCGACCTTGCCGGGGATCTGCGGGAACTCGATGGGGCTGCCGGTGTGCAGGGTGGCCAGCCAGTCGTCCGTGACCTGCTGGGGCTCCTTGCTGAGGCCGACGAGCGCCGTGGTCAGACCGGCGGACTCGGCCGGGTCACCGGGCACCAGGTACTTCGTACCCAGGTGGTCGATGAGGTAGCGGGCCTTGTCCTTCTGCCCCTGGACGTACATCATCTGCCCGTCCTTGAGCTGCCCGCTGCCCTCGGTGCGCTTGAAGTCCCGCTGGGCGAAGACGAACGTGGCCTTCTGGACGCTGGCTCCCTTGCCGCCGCCGGGCTGTTCGCACACGGCCCAGCGCTTGGCGGCGCCCGCCTCGTTCGCGTTCGGGAGCCGGTCGGGGGCGTACGGGATGCCGAGGATCGGGCCGCGCGGCGGCTTGCCCGCGTCGAGCAGCTTGTCGTCGACCTGGATGACCGAGAACTCCTGCGGCGTGAGCAGGAGCCGCGCCGAGGCCAGGTTGAGGACCGGGTGGAGCAGGGTCTTCCTGTCCTTGCCCTTGCCGGTGGAGAGCACGACGTACCGGGTGGTCGACTGCTTGCCGACGATCACCTTGGTGCCGGGCTTGTCCCAACCCTTGGGAGCCTTGGGGCTGAACATGCCCCAGGCGCCGAACCCGGCGAGCACCAACGCGCCCACGATCAGGCCGGGGACGATCGCGCGCAACGGCCTCGGCGCCCCCTCCTCCGTACCCGAGGGCGAAGGTTGGAGGAATGCGGCCACCGTGCGCTTCTTCGCAAAGGTGTACGCGTTGAGCTCATCCCGCCGTGATGCCATGAGTCCCCATTTTCGTCAGGCGCAGTCTTCACCGACGAGACCGGGGGGCATGGCACCCGGGCTCCGGCTGTCGGACCGGCCCCCTACTATGCCTGCTGTCCGGTGGTGCTTGTGGGGCGGGTAGGGTGAACCAGCCGCCAAAGCCCTGGCGGGCCAGGGTGATCGGGACGAATTGGGGGGATTCTCCATGATGGCATCCGCTACGCGGACGCGGACGCGGCGTGCGGCGGCAGCACCCTCCTCGGCGCCTCCGGCGCAGACCTCGACGGGCGCGCCGTCGGCCGTCTCGCCTCGACTTCAGGCACGTCCGGGACACTTCGGATCGTTCCGATTGCAACAGCTCGTACTGATTGAGGTCGCGGCCGCGCTGCTGCTCGTGGCCTGGGTCATCGAGCCGCTGCTGCTGGTGCCCGCCGGTGTCGTCGCCGCGCTGCTGGTCCTGCTCGCGGTGGTGCGCAGACACCGTCGCTCGATGCCGGAGTGGCTCGCCACCTACCTCGCTCTGCGCACCCGTACGCGCCGGGCCGCCTCGCTCGTCCTCCCGGAGGGCACGGAGCCCGGCCTCGCACCGGTCGTGGAATGCGATCCCGCGCTGCGCACCTACGCGTACAGCGACCGGGACCGTCGGCCGGTCGGGATGGTCGGCGACGGCACCTTCCTCACCGCGCTGGTGCGCGTCGAGTCGGAGGCCACGGCGCTGCGTCCGGACCGCGCGGCACGCCCGCTGCCGGTCGCGCTCGTCCGGGACATCCTGGACGTGGACGGGATCAAGCTGGAGTCCGCGCAGATCGTGCAGCACACGCAGCCGGCGCCCGCCCCGCATCTGCCGGAGCAGTCGATGGCCAAGCGGAACTACGCGCCGCTGCAGGCGCAGACGGGTTCCCCGGCGCTGCGGATCACGTGGGTGGCGCTGAAGCTGGACCCGGAGCTGTGCCCGGAGGCGGTCGCCGCCCGCGGCGGCGGCCTGGAGGGCGCGCAGAAGTGTGTGGTGCGGGCCGCGGACCAGTTGGCGAGCCGGCTGGCCGGCGCCGGGTTCAAGGCGACCGTGCTCACCGAGCAGGAGCTGATCGCCGCGCTGGCGACGTCGACATGCGCGAGCCCGATGGCGATCGCGCAGGCGGGACGCGGCCAGGCGCAGGCGCGGCGGACCCAGGAGACCGCACGGACCTGGCGGGTCGACGACCGTCGCCATACGACGTACTGGGTGGGGCGCTGGCCTCAGCTGGGGAGCACAGGTGGCGCGGGTGCGTCGATGCCACAGCTGATCGCTCTGCTGACCTCGCTCCCGGCGCTCGCGACGACGTTCAGTCTGACGCTGAGCGGCGGTGACCGTCAGGAGGTGACGGTGGCCGGGCACGTACGGATCACCGGTCGCAGCGACGAGGAGCTCGTGGCCGCGCGGCACGAACTGGAGCGTGCGGCGCGCGGGGTGAAGACGGGTCTGGTGCGGCTTGACCGCGAACAGGTGCCGGCCATGCTGGCTTCGCTGCCGCTCGGGGGTGCGCGCTGATGTCCTTCTCCACCACGCCTTCTTCTTCGCCTTCTTCTCAGCCTTCTCCCGGCAGTCGGGGTACGGACGCCGGTTCCGGCAGACGCGGTGCGTCCGGACGCGGTGCGGGTAGGGCCGCACGGCCCAGATTCGGCTTCGGGCTCGTAGGGCCGCGCCGCGACCGGCACGCGGTACCGCTGGAGCAGCTCGGCGCGCTCGGCCTTCCGGTCGGCGACGACGGCATGGTCATCGGCGTGGACGCCGAGGGCCGGCCCGCGGTGCTCGGCATCAACCGCCCCACGTCGTACGACGTGACGCTGATCGGCGGTCTGTGGACGGCGCAGGTCATGGCGCTGCGCGCGGCGGCGACCGGGGCCCGGGTGGCCGTGGAGACCGGTCGGGCGCAGGCGTGGACCGCGCTCGCGCAGGCCGCGGGCGGTGGTCAGCCGTGCATCACGCTGCACGATGTCGGCCGGGTCCCGCCGCAGGGCGCGTCGGCCGGCAGTCCGGTGGTCGTGGTGCGGGACTGCGGAATGCGTCCGCCGCGCGGGCGGGTCGTGTCCGGCCCCTGGCAGTCGGTGGTGACGCTGCTGCCGTACCTGAGCCCGGTGGCCCCGCGTCTCCTGGAGAAGTCCTCGCTGGTCGGCGTCCAGCGTGTGTCCCCGGACGAGGCCGCGCAGATCGGCCGCATCATGGGGCTGCCGCGTGCGGAGTCGGAGGCACTGTCGACGCTCGCCGACGGCGTGACCCTGTGGTGCACGCCGAGCGACCGGCAGTTCGTGATGACGCAGGCGACGGACGCCGAGACCGGTTTGTTGGGCAGCGCGCGCCGGATGGACTGACGGCGCGACAATTTCCCATCCCGTCCTTTTTTGTACGGGTTTGGATCGCCACGTGATCACCTGGGGTTCACTCTGCGGTGCCGGTAGGTCACTTGGGGGCGAGACGTGATCTACGGGACAGACGTGGGCGGGCAGCCGGGCCTGCCCCACGGACACGGTTGGCGTTTAGGGTGGGTAGGGCCCGCCCACGACAGCACAAGGGTGCGCGACCACACCAGGAGGCAAAGTGAACGGCGATCGGGACGAGATCCACGGGGGTTGGAATCCACCCACCGATGATCAGTCCGACGCGGATCCCGCCGAGATGACGGGTGAGTTCACCATCGACTACACCCCTCCGGCCTGGTACACGCAGAACGCGTCGGGATCGGCCGGCTCCGGGACTTCCGGCGGCGCCGGGGGTGCGGGGGGCGCCGGCGGCGCGACGCCACCGCCGCCGAGCGGTGCGCCCGTTGCCGTTCCGGGGCTTCCGTCGGGCAGCGGTTTCGAGCCCAACTGGGCGCCTCAGGCGCCGGTACCGCCGGCTCCGGCCCCTGTCGCACCCGCTCCGGTCGCCCCCGCCCCGGTCGCTCCTCCCGCGCCTGCTCCGGCACCGGCCGTGCCCGCACCGGCCGCGCCGGCTGTTCCCGCCGACGGTGGGTCGTTCGGGGGCGGCGATCTGGAGAGCGGCGCCACCATGCGCTTCTCCCCCGCCGCGCTGAAGCGTGAGATGGCGGAGATCTCCGAGCGCGCGGCGGCTGCCGCGACCGAGAACGCACACGGCGCGGAGACCGGCGCCGGCTCCACCTCCGGTGAAGCGGCGGGCCATGGTTCCGTCGGTAACCAGGCACAGCCTTCGCCGACCGTTCCGACCGCGACGGACGGCCCGGTGGACCCTGGTACCGGCGCGGGCACGCCGTCCGCGTTCGACACACACGGAACTCCCGCCGCGGCACCGACCGGATCCGAGGGCGGATCCGCGGAGGCCGACGCGGGCGACCGGAGCACCGGTGTTGCCGAGGGTGGCACCCCCGGCCTGCCGCAGAAGGACGAGTCGGCCGCCACCGGCGCCCCCGCGGGCCGGCTTTCGTCGGCGGACGCCGAGGGCTCCGCACGGGCGGACGACGCCACGGGCACGGCGCCGGAGGCCGACGAGGCGCCCGGCGCCCCGGCCCTGCCGGCGGGCGAGAGCGTCCAGCAGGACACGTCCGACGCCGGCGACCGCGCGGCGCTCGCGCTCCCCTCGGCCGACTCCCCGTCTGTCGACGCTCCGTCGGAGGAGGCGCGTGACGGCGCCGCGCTCGCGCTGCCGGCCGCCGGCGCGCCCGAGGTCGCCGCTCCCGCCGCCCTCGAACCCCAGGACGCGGTCCCCGCCGCGCTGCCGCCTGCCCTGCCCCCGGCGCCCGAGCCGTGGAGCCCCGCCACGCCGCAGGGCGGTGCCGGGCTGCCTCCGCTGCCGCCGTCGTTCCAGCCCGCGGCCCCCACGGCCGCACCGCAGTGGCCGGCCCCGGCTCCCACGGGAGACCAGTCGGCGCCGCCGGCGGCCCCGCTGCCCGCCGCCGCCTCCTGGCCGGCCCCGACGCCCCCGAACGCACCCGTGCCGCCGCAGGGCACGCCCGGTGGCTACGGCTTCCCGCAGCCCGGTCAGCCGCTACCCGCACCCGTCCCGCAGCAGGGCCAGGGCGCCTACGGGTTCCCGAACCCGGCCCCGCAGCCGGCACCGCAGACGCCCGAGGCCGGCACCCCGACCCCGCAGGGCGGCTACGGCTTCCCGCACCCCGGCGCACAGCCCGCACCGCAGGCACCCGACGCCAACGCCCCCGCACCGCAGGGCGGATACGGCTTCCCCCACCCGGGAACCCCGGGCGCCCAGCCGACCCCGCAGGGCGGCTACGGCTTCCCCCACCCGGGCGCACAGCCCGCGCCCCAGACGCCCGAGGCCGACGCTCCGACCCCGCAGGGCGGCTACGGCTTCCCACACCCGGGCGCACAGCCCGCGCCCCAGACGCCCGACGCCAACGCCCCCGCACCGCAGGGCGGCTACGGCTTCCCGCACCCCGGCGCACAGCCCGCACCGCAGGCACCCGACGCCAACGCCCCCGCACCGCAGGGCGGGTACGGCTTCCCACACCCCGGCGCACAGCCCCCGCAGAACCCCCAGGTGCCCGGGCAGATGCACCCGGATCACCAGGTGCCGCCCCACCAGGCGCCCGTTCCGCCGCAGGCCGGGCAGCAGCCGCCGGTCGATCCGCGCACCGGGGCCGCCTGGCCCACCGCGGTCACGCACGACCAGCGCGAGCGTTCCGTGCCGGGTGCCCCGCTCGGGTACAACGCGGCCGTGGAGCTCTCCTCCGACCGCCTGCTGCGCAACAACAAGCAGAAGGCGAAGTCCAGCCGGAACCCCGGTGCCTCCGCCCGCTTCAAGATCGGCGGCAAGAAGGAGGAGGCCGAGCGGCAGCGCAAGCTCGACCTGATCCGTACGCCGGTCCTGTCCTGCTACCGGATCGCGGTCATCTCCCTCAAGGGCGGTGTCGGCAAGACCACGACGACCACCGCGCTGGGCTCGACCCTGGCCACCGAGCGGCAGGACAAGATCCTGGCGATCGACGCCAACCCTGACGCGGGCACGCTCGGCCGCCGGGTGCGGCGCGAGACCGGGGCCACCATCCGTGACCTCGTGCAGGCGATCCCGTACCTCAACTCGTACATGGACATCCGCCGCTTCACCTCGCAGGCGCCCTCCGGTCTGGAGATCATCGCCAACGACGTGGACCCGGCCGTCTCGACGACGTTCAACGACGAGGACTACCGGCGCGCGATCGACGTCCTGGGCAAGCAGTACCCGATCATCCTGACCGACTCCGGTACGGGTCTGCTCTACAGCGCAATGCGCGGCGTGCTCGACCTCGCCGACCAGCTGATCATCATCTCCACCCCGTCCGTGGACGGTGCCTCCAGCGCGTCGACGACGCTCGACTGGCTCTCCGCGCACGGATACGCGGAGCTGGTGCAGCGCTCCATCACGGTCATCTCCGGGGTCCGCGAGACCGGCAAGATGATCAAGGTCGACGACATCGTGCAGCACTTCCAGACCCGCTGCCGCGGGGTCGTGGTCGTGCCGTTCGACGAGCACCTGTCGGCGGGCGCCGAGGTCGACCTCGACATGATGCGGCCGAAGACGCGCGAGGCGTACTTCAACCTGTCCGCGATGGTCGCCGAGGACTTCGTGCGGGCGCAGCAGGCGCAGGGACTGTGGACCGGGGACGGCCAGGGCGGCGTTCCGCCGCACATGGCCCCGCCGATGCCCGGCCAGCCCGGCCAGCCGATGCCCGGTCAGCCGTACGGCGGTCAGCCGGCGCCCGGTCAGCCGTACGCGCCCCAGGCCCCGCAGCCGGGTCAGCCGTACGGAGGCCAGCCGGGCCAGCAGCCGTACCCGCAGGCACAGCCGCAGCCGTACCCGCCGCAGCAGCCCTACCCGCAGCAGCCCGGTCAGCCCGGCATGCCGCAGGGCTGGCAGCAGCCTCCGCAGGCACCGCCAGCCCCTCAACAGTAAGGCGTCAGAGGACTGGACCAATGAGGCTCCGCACCGGCTCCCCGGTGCGGAGCCTCTTGGCATTCCCGCAGCCCACAAGGGGTTTGAGCCATCGTTGACGCCGCTCCGTCACCGCTGATAAACCTTCGCTTCACCAGTTGGCGCCCCAAGATCGACGACAGAACCCCAACGCGAGGTCACGTCCCATGGTCAAGGTCACGAAGGTTCCCTCCCGCCCGGTCGCCCCCCGAAGACTCCCCCGGCTGCTCCTCGCCGCAGGTGTCGCCGCCACCACGCTCGTGGTGGCACCCCAAGCCACCGCCCAGACCACCGCCCAAGCCGCCGACGGAAACGCCACGCTCACCGTCGCCGTCTCGCAGAGCGTCGACTCCCTGAGCCCCTTCCTCGCGCAGAAGCTCGTCTCCACCAGCATCCACCGGTTGGCCTACGAGTACCTGACGAACTACGACGCGAACGACGCCAAGCCGATCCCGGGCCTGGCGACCGAGTGGAAGTCCTCCCCCGACAAGCTGACGTGGACGTACACGATCCGCAAGGACTCCACGTGGTCCGACGGGAAGCAGGCCACGGCCGAGGACGCCGCCTGGACCTTCAACAAGATGATGACGGACGAGAACGCCGCCACCGCGAACGGCAGCTTCACGTCCAACTTCAAGAAGGTCACCGCGCCCGACCCGCAGACGCTCGTCATCGAGCTGAAGAAGCCCCAGGCCACGATGACGGCGCTGGACGTGCCGATCGTGCCCAAGCACGTCTGGGAGAAGGTCGGCGACTTCTCGAAGTTCAACAACGACCAGCAGTTCCCGATCGTCGGCAACGGCCCGTTCGTCATCACGGACTTCAAGGTCGACCAGTACCTCAAGCTGAAGCCGAACAAGAACTTCTGGCGGGGCACACCCAAGTTCGACGAGCTGGTGTTCAAGTACTACAAGGACGGGGACGCGGCCGTCGCCGCGCTGCAGAAGGGCGAGGTGTCCTTCGTACCGAACCTGACGCCCGCTCAGGCCGCGGCCCTGAAGTCCGCGAAGAACATCAAGGTCAACGACGCCCCCGGCCGGCGCTTCTTCGCCCTGGCCACCAACCCGGGCGCCCGCTCCAAGGACGGCAAGACCTTCGGCAACGGCCACAAGGCGCTGCTCGACCCGGTGGTCCGCAAGGCGCTCTTCCTCGCCGTGGACCGGACCACGATCGTCGACAAGGTCTTCCAGGGCCACGCCGTCGAGGGCGAGGGCTACATCCCGCCGCGCTTCGGCTCGTACTTCTGGAAGCCTGAGGCCACCCAGAAGCTGGCCTACGACCCGGCCAAGGCCGGGCAGCTCCTCGACCAGGCCGGATACAAGAAGAACGGCGACGGCAAGCGGGTCGGCAAGGACGGCAAGCCGCTGGACTTCCGGATCCTCTGTCACGCCACCGACCCGAACGACAAGGCGATCGGCAAGTACCTCCAGGAGTGGTGGGGCGAGCTCGGCATCGGGCTGAAGGTCGAGTGCCTCGACAACGTCAGCGAACCGTGGACGAAGGGCGACTACGACCTCGCCTTCGACGGCTGGTCGGTCAACCCCGACCCCGACTACGTTCTGTCGATCCACACCTGCGGCGCCCTGCCGGCGACCCCGAAGGACTCCGGGGCGACCGACAACTTCATCTGCGACAAGCAGTTCGACGCCCTGCACGCGCAGCAGTCGGTGGAGTACGACGCCGCCAAGCGGGCGGATCTGGTCAAGCAGATGCAGTCACGGCTGTACGACACCGGGTACATGAATGTCATGGCGTACCCGAACGCACTCGAGGCGTACCGCACGGACCAGATCAAGTCCATCACGACGATGCCGGCGGCCGCCGGCAATCTCTACGGCCAGGACGGCTACTGGAGCTGGTGGTCGGCCGTTCCCACCACCGCTGCCGCGGGCTCCTCGGCGGACGGCGGATCGAGCGGCTCCGACAGCGGCGTGATCATCGGCATCGGTGCCGCCGTCGTGTTCGTGGTCGCTCTCGGCGTCTTCCTCGGCATGAAGCGCCGGTCCACCGCCGACGACCGCGAGTAATCCGTGACGACAGCAAGCACCCCCGCCGACGTGGTGCGGACCGAGAAGGTCCGCACCACGGGCGGCGCCTCCCGCACCGGTACGACCCTCCAGTACCTCCGCTACGTGGCCGGCAAGCTGGGCGGCGCGGCCGTCTCGCTGCTCGCCGTGCTCGTCACCAGCTTCTTCCTCTTCCGGATCATCCCGGGTGACCCGGTCAAGGCGATGACGCACGGTGTGCCGACATCGGCCGAACAGCTGGCGACCCTGCGCCGGCAGTTCGGGCTCGATCTGCCACTCTGGCAGCAGTTCACCGACTACTGCGCCAAGGCGCTGAGCGGCGATCTCGGCACCTCGTACCAGTTCCACGCCCCGGTCGGCGATCTCATCGCCACGAAACTGCCGGCCACCCTGCTGCTCACCGGCGTCGCCGTGGTGATCTACTCGGCGCTCGGGCTGTGGCTCGGCACTCGCTCCGCCTGGCACCACGGTGGGCTGGGCGACAAGGTCAACACGGGCGTCGCGCTCACCCTGTGGTCCGTGCCGTCGTTCTGGCTCGGACTCCTCCTGATCATCGTCTTCTCGGTGGGCATCGGCCCGATCCCGGGGCTCTTCCCGACGGGCGGCATGGAGTCGGGCGCGGGCGAGACCGGCTTCGCGTACATTCTCGACGTCGCGCACCACATGGTGCTGCCGGTCCTCACCCTGGTGGCCGTCGGCTACGCGCAGACCCTCCTGGTGATGCGCTCCTCGCTGCTCGACGAGATGGGCAGCGACTATCTGACCACCGCGCGCGCCAAGGGGCTCCGGGACGACGTCGTACGGCGCCGGCACGCGGTACCGAACGCGCTGCTGCCTACCGTGACCATGGTCTTCATCAACCTCGGCCATGTGGCCGCCGGTTCGATCCTGGTGGAGACGGTGTTCTCCTGGCCGGGGCTCGGCGGGCTGTTCTACCAGGCGCTCAGCGTGCCCGATCTGCCGCTCGTCCAGGGCCTGTTCGTGGTCTTCGCCGGCGCGATGATCGTGATGAACCTGATCGCCGATCTGCTCTATCCGCTGCTCGACCCCCGGGTGGGCCGATGACCTCCTCGTCACTCTCGTCTCTCGCATGGGAACGCCGACGCGGTACGGTGTCCCGCTTCTGGAAGCAGTACCGGACCCACCGCGCCGGTCTCTACGGTCTGGCCGGGCTCGCCCTGATCGCCCTGCTCGCCCTCGCCGCACCGCTGATCGTCGGCGCGGACGTCCAATCGGTGACGAACGCCCCGGGTACGGCCCTGGAGTCGCCGAGCGCCGAATTCCCCCTCGGGACCGACCAGTTCGGGCGGTCGCTGCTCGGCCTGCTGGTCTGGGGAGCGCGGATCTCGCTGCTCGTCGGCCTGCTCGCGGCGGCGCTGTCGGTCGCCATCGGCACACTCGTCGGCATCATCGCGGGCCACTACGGCGGATGGTTCTCGACCGTCGTCATGCGGATCACCGACTGGTTCCTCGTGATGCCGGCCCTGGTCCTCGCGATCGTGCTCGCGACCGTGCTGTCCCGCTCGATGTGGACGGTGATCCTGGCGATCGGCATCACCAGCTGGCCGACGACGGCCCGGCTGGTGCGGGCCCAGACGATCGCGGTGGAGTCGAGGCCGTACATCGAACGGGCCACCGCGCTGGGCGGCGGACACGGCCACATCATGAGCCGGCACGTGCTGCCCAACGTGATGCCGCTGGTGCTCGCGCAGACCACGCTCGGCATCTCCACCGCGATCCTCACCGAGGCGACACTCGCCTTCCTCGGCCTCGGCGATCCGACGGTGGTGTCCTGGGGAGGAATGCTCCAGGACGCGCGGGAGGCGGGCGCGGTCTCCTCGGGTCACTGGTGGTATCTCGCCCCGCCCGGGATCGCGATCGCGCTGGTCGCGCTCGCGTTCACGCTGTGCGGGCGGGCGGTCGAGTCCGTGCTGAACCCGAAGCTGGGAGTGGGTCGATGAGCCTGCTGGAGGTACGGAATCTGAGCGTGACGTACGGGTCGGGGGCGGCAGCCGTCCCCGCCGTGCGGGGGATCGATCTGACCCTGGCCGCCGGGCAGAAGCTCGGGGTCGCGGGCGAGTCGGGCTGCGGGAAGTCGACGATGGCGCTCGCGCTGCTGCGCCTGCTGCCGCCGTCTGCCCGGCTGACCGGGGAGATCCTGCTCGACGGCGAGGACGTCCTCGCCATGAAGTGGGGACGGCTGCGGGCCGTGCGCTGGGCGGGGGCGTCGATCGTCTTCCAGGGCGCGATGCACTCGCTCAACGCGGTGCACAGGATCGGCGAACAGATCGCCGAGCCGCTGCTCACCCACGGGCGCTCCACCCCGGCGGCCGCACGCAAGCGGGTCGGGGAGCTCCTGGAGCACGTCGGGCTGCCGGCCGCGCGAGCGGCGGCCTATCCGCACGAACTGTCCGGCGGGCAGCGCCAGCGGGTGATGATCGCGATGGCGCTCGCCTGCGATCCCCGGCTGATCGTGGCCGACGAGCCGACGACGGCGCTGGACGTGATGATCCAGGCGCAGATCCTGCGGCTGATCGAGCGTCTGGTGGCCGACGACGAGATCGGTCTGCTGATGATCAGCCACGATCTCGCCGTGCTCGCCGACACCTGCGACCGGCTCGCGGTGATGTACGCGGGGCGGGTGGTGGAGGAGGGTCCGGCCCGGGCCGTGTACGACGCGGCCGCGCACCCGTACGGGCGGGCGCTGTCCTCGGCCTTCCCGAGGATCGGCGACCCGGCGTCCCGGCGGGCTCCGCGCGGGCTCCCGGGCGATCCGCCGGACCCGGCGGATCTGCCGGTCGGCTGCGCGTTCCACCCGCGCTGCCCGATGGCGGTGGAGGTGTGCGGCGAGCAGGACCAGGAACTGCGGGAGGCGGGCGCGGGGCGCCGGGCCGCCTGCGTACACGTAGGGAGTGGCTCGTGAATCCGTTGACACCTGACGGCGGCGCGCCCGAGGCGGGCTCGCCGGTCCGGGCCGGGGCGTCGAGCGCCGCACCGCCCGCACCCGTGCCGTCGACTCCCCTGTTGTCGGCGACCGGACTGAAGGTCACCTTCCCCGGACGGCGGGGCGCGCCGGCCGCCCGCGCGGTGGACGGGGTGGACCTGGACATCGGCGCGGGCGAGATCGTGGCACTGGTCGGCGAGTCGGGGTGCGGCAAGACCACGCTGGCCCGCTCGCTGCTCGGTCTGGTGCCACCGACGTCCGGGACCGTCACCTTCGCCGGGGAGCCTCTGTCGTACACCTCCCGAGCCCTCAAGGCGTACCGGAAGCGGGCGCAGTTGGTCCTCCAGGACCCCAGCGGCTCGCTGAATCCGCGCCACACGGTGTACGACGCCGTGGCCGAGGGGCTGCGGATCCACGGCTACGCGGGGGACGAGCGGGCCGCCGTCGGGGAGGCCCTGTCACGGGCCGGACTGCGCCCGCCGGAGCGCTTCTTCCTGCGCTACCCGCACGAGCTGTCCGGCGGGCAGCGTCAGCGGGTCGTCATCGCGGGCGCGCTGGTCCTCCAGCCCGAGCTGATCGTCGCGGACGAGCCGGTGGCCTCACTGGACGCCTCGGTACGGGGCGAGATCCTGGCGCTGCTGCTGCGCCTCCGGGACGAACTGGGTCTGTCGGCACTGGTCGTCACGCACGACCTGGGTCTCGCGTGGAACATCGCGGACAGGGTGGCGGTGATGTACCTGGGGCGGATCGTGGAGACCGGGACGGTGGAGTCCGTACTGACCTCACCTCAGCACCCGTACACCCGGGCCCTGTTGTCGGTCCTGCCGGAGTCGGAGGGCGAGCCGGTGGTCCTGACCGGCGAGCCCCCGGACCCGGCCCGCATCCCGTCCGGGTGCCGCTTCCACGCCCGCTGCCAGGTCCTGGCCTCGGGGGAGGCGTCCGCCGTCGCGGACCGCTGCCGGGGCGAGGACCTGCCGGTGCTGGGCGGCAGCGGGGCGCGGGACGTGGCGTGTCACTGGGTGCGCGACGGGGCGGAGGTCACGAGCGGGCGCTGACGGGCGCCGGAGGCGTCTGCGCGGCGCCCGTCCGGGGCTGCGGGGCGGGCTCGACCCGGACCGGCGCCGCGGCGCCGGTCAGCTCTTGCGGTCGTACGCCTCGGTCAGTTCACGGCAGCGCTTCACGTCGCCGGCCATCGCTTCCAACAGATCGTCCAGGGTGTCGAACTTCAGCATCCCGCGGACGTACGCCAGGAAGTCCACGGCCACGTGCAGGCCGTACAGGTCGAGCCCTTCGCGGTCGATCGCATACGCCTCGACGGTCCGCTCGGTGCCGTCGAACTGGGGGTTGGTGCCGACCGAGATCGCGGCCGGCATCCGCTCCCCCGCGGCCGTCAGCCAGCCGGCGTACACGCCGTCGGCCGGGATGGCGGTGTGCGGCAGGGTCTCGACGTTGGCGGTCGGGAAGCCGAGCTCGCGGCCGCGCTGGGCGCCGCGGACGACGATGCCCTCGACGCGGTGCGGGCGGCCGAGGATCTCGCCGGCGCCTTCCATGTCGCCCTCGGCGACCAGGCGGCGGGTGAGCGTGGAGGAGAACGGCTCGCCGCCGCCCGCCGTACCGCTCACGTAGAGGTCGACGACCTCGACCTCGTAGTCGTAGGTGGCGCCGAGCTCGGCCAGGAAGTCGACGTTGCCGGCGGCCCGGTGGCCGAAGCGGAAGTTCGGGCCTTCGATGACGGCCTTCGCGTGCAGCTTGTCGACGAGGACCTTCACGATGAAGTCCGCCGGGGAGAGCTGCGAGAACTCGGCCGTGAAGGGCAGGACGAGCACCGCGTCCACGCCCAGCTTGGCCATCAGCTCCGCGCGCCGGTGGTGCGGGGCGAGCAGGGGCGGGTGGCTGCCGGGCCTTACGACCTCGGAGGGGTGCGGGTCGAAGGTGACGACGACCGAGGGGACGCCGAGCTCGCGGGCGCGGTCCACCGCCCGCCCGATGATCAGCTGGTGCCCGCGGTGCACACCGTCGTAGGAGCCGATGGTGACGACGCTGCGCCCCCAGTCCTGGGGGATGTCCTCCAAGCCACGCCAGCGCTGCACTGTGACCGCTCCTCGTCCGCCTGTTCGCCGATTACGCAGGTCTAAGACTGCCATGCCCACGGCCGTCGTCTCGCATCGGCATGGAACTGCCGAGGCTCAGGACCGTGCGGCGGGTGCCTGGGCCTACGACGGAGGTCCATTCCGCCGGGGCGGCGGTGAGCCAGCCGGCCAGCTGGGCGGCGAAGGCGGGGACTTCGCGGGCGAGCTCGACGAGGCGTCTGTCGAGGCAGGTGGCGCCCTCGGGGGTGCGGACGAGGAGGAGGCCGGCGCGGTGGACGAGGTCGCGGGTACGGACCTCGGTGCGCCGCTCGCAGCCGAGGGCGGCGGCGCGCAGCAGGGCGTCGAGGACGGCCAGGTCCCGGGCCTCGTACCGCTCGTGGTCGAGCAGGATGTCGAGGAGTTCGGTGCGCAGGAGGCGGGAGGCGCCGGTGCCGGGGGCGGCGAACACGGGGGCGAGGGCGCTGCGGACCTGGACGGGGCGGTTCTTGAGGAGGCCGGTGACGAGCGGGAAGAGGATCGCGCGGGCGGCCGGTCCGTGTTCGAGGCGGCGGTCGACGAAGGCGGCGGCGTGGCGGGCGCCGTCGGGGTGGCGGTCGACGTACTCGCGCACGAGGGCGGCGGCGCGGCGGGCGAGGGTGGGGGTGGTGACCTCGGCGAGAGCGCGGAGCACCTCGCCTGCGGCCTCCCCCGGGCCGTGCAGGCGGGTCTGGAAGGCGGCGAGGACCGGTTCGGGGTGGGTGGGGAGCGCGGCGGCGAGCGCGCACGCGGGGACGCGGGGGTCGGTGAGGGCGCGGGGCAGGTGGCGGGAGCGGGTGTGCGGGTCGCGGACGAGGAGGCCGAGGGCGGGGCCGTGAAGGGCGGCGTCGCCGGGGCGGGCGAGCAGGGCGAGGGCCGTGTAGCGGAGGAGTTCGCGGTCGGGTCCGGTCGTGGCGCGCTCGGCGACGAGGCACCCGTACGCGGCGGCGGCGGCCCGACGGGCGGGGCGCCCGTCGTCGTGGGCCCATCGGTCGACGGCCCGGCACAGGGCGGACGGCTCGTCCTCGGCAAGGGCGGTGAGCAGCCCGTGGGCGAGCGGATGGGCGGTGGCGACGAGGGCTTCGCAGAGGTCGTCGACGGCGAGGTTCCGATGGGTGTGCAGCAGCGCCTGCGCGGCGGTGGCCACGGTGGCGTCCGGCGCGGCGGCCAACGCCCGCGTGTCCCCGAACCAACGACAGAGCAACGGCTGCACACCTCGGGGCTCGGCGACAAGCCGAGCGGCGACGGCATCGAGAAACCGCGGCACCCCATCGCCCCCGGGGGCGGCATCGGCGGGCACGACCCGCCGCAGGAGATCCATCCGCTCCCCTTCCCCGATACGCAACGCTTCCCAGAAGGCGGGCCCGAAGGGCGCGAAGGCGCCGGCGAGGGGGGCGGGGGCGTACGGGCCGGCGGACCCGGGTGGGTCGGCGGACCCGGGCCAGCTGGGCTGGCCGGCGGACCCGGGCCAGCTGGGCTGGCCGGCGGACCCGGACGGGCCGGCGGACCCGGACTGGCCGGCGGACCCGGACTGGCCGGGCCAGCTGGGCG
Organism: Streptomyces sp. NBC_01353; assembly: GCF_036237275.1. Classification (GTDB taxonomy): domain Bacteria; phylum Actinomycetota; class Actinomycetes; order Streptomycetales; family Streptomycetaceae; genus Streptomyces. The sequence continues at coordinate 2,495,271 of NZ_CP108352.1, forward strand.
GGTCGGCGGGGCCGGGCGGGTCGGCGGGCTGATGCGCCTGCCGCCTGCCTGGCGACCCAGTCGGCTGGTGTGCCTGCGGCCCGCCGGGCGGCCCGGATGGGGCTGACATCCCGGACGGGGCGAGGGCCCGCTGGGCGGGCAGGGGCCTTGGGGCCGATCTCTGCGGCGGGGGTGGCGGCCCGGTGCCGATGTGGTCGGCGACGTGGCGGAGGACCGGGAGGTAGGGCTTGAGGTCCGGGAGGCGTAGCAGGGTCTGGGACAGGAGTTGGGCGCCCCACCAGGCGGCGTCGGAGGACTCAAGGTCCGTGGCGGACAGGCGGTCGAGGGCGTCGGCCAGGGCCGTCAGGCGCGGCCCGAGTGCGGCCGGGCCCTGTTCGCGGTCCAGAAGGAGCAGGGCCTGGACGACCGGGCCGATCCGGTGGCGGGGCACGGGGAGCGAGCTCGGGGGCTCCCCGCCGGTGCCGTGCGCGCCGGGCGGCGGGGGCACGTGTCCCGGCGGCATGGCGCGAGGCGCCCCAGGGCGGGACGGGAGCCGGACCGGCGCGCTCTCGTGCCAGCGGTGGACGAGCGCGTGAAGGGCACCGTCGACGTCCAGGTGAGCCCCCTGGATCCAGTCGGCGAGCTCCTCGTGACCGAAGCGGTAGCCGGATCCGGCGGGAACGACGAGGCCCTCCGTGAGGACGGCGGACGCCCAGCCGGTCCGCCACGGGAAGATCTCCTCGAAGGACTCCCGGTCCAGTTCCCCCTGCCCCGGCCCGAGGCACCGACGCGCGGCCTCGTGAACCTGCCCGGCCACCCGTGCCGCGAGCCGCCGCACGGCGGTACCCCGTGGGAGTGGGCGGGACCCGGCGGCGATCCGTACCGCGACGCGCAGGCACATCAGGTCCAGGTAGGCGCCGAAGATCTCCTCCCGCCCGGGGCGTCCGGGCACATCACCGGGCAGCGCCTCGCGCACCTCGGCGAGCAGCCGTAGCGCGAGCGGATGCCGCGCGTCGTCGATCCCCAGATCGATCCCACGGAGCCCGTATCGCCCCAGGGCCGCGGCCGCCTCACCCTCGGCCAGGTCCCCGATCAGCACCGCACCGGCGGCACGGGCCGACGACCTCGGTACGTGGACCGGCTCGCATCCGCCGCCGCTGGGCTCCGCACCGGAAAGGCCCGGACCTTCGCCCCCATCCGGAGCGGTCGGAGCCCAGCCCGCCGACCGGCCGGGGTCGAACCGTCCGTGTCCAGCCTCGCCCGGCGGGCCGAACGCCCCGTCGCGGGGCCCCGGCACGGACCAAGGCCCAGACACCCCCTCCCCGGCCCCCGCCACGGTTCCCGCCTCACGCCCACCCAACCCAGTCCTTGGGCCACGGCAGGCGCCCGATTCCGTGCTCCCCCAGCGCTCCTGGCCAGGCAGTCGCCGTCCGTCGCCCCCGTCACCCGCCCCGTGGCCAGTGCCGGCGCCCGCTTCGGCGCCACCCCGACGCCCCACCCCGGACGCGCGCCCTCCACCATGCAGGGACTCCGGCGCGTACAGGCCGCTCGCCTGGTCCCAGTGTTCCGGGCGGCAGCCGAGCATCAGGCGGGTGCCGTGGGTGTGGAGCCAGGATTCCGTGCCCTTCGTCCAGGCGGAGAGGCGGTGGGCGAGAGTCGGGGGCATCTCCTCCGGGCCGTCGAGGATCACGAGCAGCGGGCGGCCCGCCTCGCGGGCGAGGGCGGCGGCCCGTTCCGGGGTCGCGGTGGTGGCGTCGCCGCGTGTGCCGGTCGTCGCGACGATCCGGCCGGCCTGGCGCAGGACGCGGGCGACGGCGTCGGCGACCGAGGTGTCCTCCGCGCGCAGGTCCGCGCCGCGCAGCCAGACGGTGGGCGCGGGCTCGGCGCCCCGGGCGCGGTCGGCGCAGTGGGCCGCGAGCGCGGTGGTACGGCCGGTGCCGGGCGCGCCGACGAGCGCGAGGACCACCGCGCCGCCCTGGGCGAACGCGGCGAACTCCCGGACGCACACGGCCCGTTCGACGGGCTCGCCCCATCCCCTGGGGCCGCCGGCCGAGCCGAGGGAGGTGGCGGTGAGTTCCAGGACGCCCGCCAGGTTCAGGTCCTGGCCGTAGCAGGGGACCGTCGCCGCGTTCCGTCGCAGCAGCGCGGCCAGCGGCTCCACGGCCGCGAGGGAGACCGCGTACCCGGCCGCGTCGCGGCGGTCGCCGTGCAGCGCGGTACCGAGGACCGCGACCACGGCTCCGGTCCCGGGGTCCACGACCGGCCCCCCGGCCGCCCACCCACCGAGGCGCAGCGCCTCCGCGCCCTCGGTGCCGATGGCCAGCTCCAGGGCGTGGCCGAGGACATGGAAGCGATCGGTGGCGGTGTACGTGACGGACCCACAGCCCAGGACCCGCGCCTCGCGCCAGCCGTGCGCGGCGATCCGTACGTACGTTCCGGCCTCGATCTGGGTCCGGGGCGAGACCGGCAGCGGGCGGACCCCGAGCCCCTCGGTCCGTACGAGCGCGAGACCGGCCTCGGGGAGGGCCGTGATGGCGTCGGCCTCGGCGAGGCACATCCGCTCGTCGGCGGCGTGCAGCACGATCCGTACGAGCCCGTCGACGGCCTCGTGGCTGGTGACGACGGTCCCCCGGTCGTCGGCCACGAAGCCCGTTCCGCGCGGACGGCCCGCCAGATCGCAGATCCGTACCAGCGTCGCCAGGTCCCCGCGTCCCATGGTGTCGACGGTAGGTCGGTGGTGATCACTCCGAGAAGCGCACCGGACGAACGCGCCCCCCAGCGCTCCCCCGTTTCACTCCGAGCGCCTGCCCGAAGGGGTGAATGAGGGGTTCGGAGTGGATAGACAGTCCCCGGAGGGGGATCGTGGAGCGGGCACGCGCGCGTGCCCGCTCCACCATGATCAGGGCCATCGGCCCATGCGCAAGGGCCGCTCAGCCGAAGACGGCCAGGCTCTTGGCCTTGCCCTTCTGGTCCTCCACGAGCGCCAGCAGCCGGCCGTCCGGGGCGAAGACCGCCACGGGGCCCGCCGGATACGACGGCATCTCCAGACGGACGCCGTTCAGCAGCAGCCGGGCCCGCTTCTCGTCGACGTCCCAGCGGGGGAACGCCGCCCCGGCCGCCTCGGCGACCGGCATGACCGTCAGCTCCTCCTGGAGCTGGTCCAGGGTCCTGGCCGAGTCGAGCTTGTACGGGCCGACCCGGGTCCGCCGCAGCGCGGTCAGATGACCGCCCACGCCGAGCCCGGCGCCCAGGTCACGGGCGAGCGCCCGGATGTACGTACCCGAGGAGCAGACCACGGAGACGACGAGGTCGACGACGGGCGTGCCGTCCTCGGCGGTGGCCTCCCGGACGTCGTACACCTGGAAGGACGAGACCGTGACCGGCCGGGCCGGGATCTCGAACTCCTCGCCGCCGCGCACCCGCGCGTACGACCGCTTGCCGTCGATCTTGATGGCGGAGACCTTCGACGGCACCTGCATGATGGCGCCGGTCAGCTCCGCCACTCCCGCGTCGATCCCCTCGCGGGTCACCTTGGACGCGTCCACGGAGGCCGTGATCTCGCCCTCGGCGTCGTCGGTGATCGTCGTCTGGCCGAGACGGATGGTGCCGAGGTACTCCTTCTCGGTCAGCGCGAGGTGACCGAGCAGCTTGGTCGCCCGCTCCACGCCGAGGACGAGGACGCCCGTCGCCATGGGGTCGAGCGTGCCCGCGTGGCCGACGCGGCGGGTCTTGGCGATCCCGCGCATCTTGGCCACGACGTCGTGCGAAGTGAAGCCCGACGGCTTGTCGACGATGACAAGGCCGTCGGGCGTCTTTGCGTTGCTCATTCGGCGGCGGTGCCCTCTTCGTCCTCGTCCTCGGGCTTGCGGTACGGGTCGGCCTCGCCGGCGTACTTCGCGCCCGAGGACGCCTCGCGTACGGCCGCGTCGGAGGCCCGCGCCTTGTCGAGGAGGTCCTCGATCGTCTTGGCGGTCTCCGGAAGAGCGTCCGCGACGAAGGTCAGCGTCGGCGTGAACTTCGTCCCGGCCGCGGCACCGACGGCGGAGCGCAGGATGCCCTTGGCGCTCTCCAGTCCGGCGGCCGCGCTGGCCCGCTCCTCGTCGTCGCCGTAGACCGTGTAGAAGACCGTGGCCTCCCGCAGGTCACCGGTGACGCGGGTGTCCGTGATGGTCACGTGCGTACCCAGGCGCGGGTCCTTGATGCCGCGCTGCAGCTTCTCGGCGACCACCTCCCGGATGAGGTCCGCCAGCTTCTTCGCCCGCGCGTTGTCGGCCACTGGTCCTTCTCCTTCTTTGCCTTGCTCATTCAGTCTTCATCAGTGTGGAGCCTGCGTCGCACCGACAGCAGCTCCACCTCGGGCCTGGCCGCCACCAGCCGCTCGCAGCGGTCCAGTACGTCCGACACGAACCCCAAGTCCCCGGATACCAGCGCGACGCCCAGGCGGGCCCTGCGATGGAGATCCTGGTCGCCCACCTCGGCCGCGCTCACGGAGAACTTGCGCTGGAGCTCGGCGACGATGGGCCGGACGACGGAGCGTTTCTCCTTCAACGAATGAACGTCGCCGAGGAGCAGATCGAAGGACAGAGTCCCCACGTACATGTAGTGCCGGATGTCCCGCCGGTTCGGGTTCGGTGGCCTGCCACGCCGTCGCTTGGCAGGAACACCAGAACCGTACACGCAACGGCCGGGGCCGATCGACGGAATACTTTCCGCCGACCGGCCCCGTCCTACCGCTGCGCTCAGGCGCGCGGCTTCTCGCGCATCTCGTACGTCGCGATGACGTCGTCGATCTTGATGTCGTTGAAGTTTCCGAGGTTGATACCGCCCTCGAAGCCTTCGCGGATCTCGGTGACGTCGTCCTTGAAGCGGCGCAGACCGTGGATCGTGAGGTCCTCGGCGATGACCTTGCCGTCGCGGACGAGGCGCGCCTTGGTGTTGCGCTTGACCTCTCCGGAGCGGATGAGGACACCGGCGATGTTGCCCAGCTTGGACGAGCGGAAGACCTCGCGGATCTCCGCCGTACCGAGCTCGACCTCTTCGTACTCCGGCTTGAGGAGACCCTTCAGGGCCGCCTCGATCTCCTCGATGGCCTGGTAGATCACCGAGTAGTACCGGACGTCGACGCCTTCGCGCTCCGCCATCTGCGCCGCGCGGCCCGCAGCGCGGACGTTGTAGCCGATGACGATGGCGTCGGAGCCCATGGCCAGGTCGATGTCGGACTCGGTGACCGCACCCACACCGCGGTGCAGGACACGGATGTCGACCTCTTCACCGACGTCGAGCTGGAGCAGCGAGGACTCGAGAGCCTCGACCGCACCGGACGCGTCGCCCTTGATGATGAGGTTGAGTTCCTGGACCAGACCGGCCTTGAGCACCTTGTCGAGGTCCTCGAGGGACACCCGGCGGACGCGCTTGGCGAAGGCGGCGTTGCGCTCACGCGCAGCGCGCTTCTCGGCGATCTGACGGGCCGTACGGTCCTCGTCGACAACCAGGAGGTTGTCGCCGGCACCCGGCACGTTGGTGAGACCGAGCACCAGGACGGGAGTCGACGGGGTCGCCTCCTCGACGTTGTTGCCCTTGTCGTCGAGCATCGCCCGGACACGGCCGTACGCGTCGCCGACCACCACGGTGTCGCCGATGCGCAGCGTTCCGCGCTGGACCAGGACGGTCGAGACGGCACCGCGACCGCGGTCGAGGTGGGACTCGATCGCAATGCCCTGCGCGTCCTGGTTCGGGTTGGCCCGCAGGTCGAGCGAGGCGTCGGCGGTGAGGACGACGGCCTCCAGCAGGGAGTCGATGTGCAGACCCTGCTTGGCGGAGATGTCGACGAACATCGTGTCGCCGCCGTACTCCTCGGCCACCAGACCGAACTCGGTCAGCTGACCGCGGACCTTGGTCGGGTCGGCACCCTCGACGTCGATCTTGTTGACCGCGACGACGATCGGGACGCCGGCGGCCTTGGCGTGGTTGAGCGCCTCGATCGTCTGCGGCATGACGCCGTCGTTGGCCGCGACCACGAGGATCGCGATGTCGGTCGACTTCGCACCACGGGCACGCATGGCGGTGAACGCCTCGTGACCCGGGGTGTCGATGAAGGTGATGCGACGCTCTTCGCCGTTGACCTCGGTACCCACCTGGTAGGCACCGATGTGCTGGGTGATGCCACCGGCCTCGCCCGCGACGACGTTCGTCTTGCGGATCGCGTCGAGAAGTCGGGTCTTACCGTGGTCGACGTGACCCATGACGGTGACGACCGGCGGACGGGAGACCAGAGCCTCTTCGCCGCCCTCGTCCTCGCCGAACTCGATGTCGAAGGACTCGAGGAGCTCGCGGTCCTCCTCCTCCGGGGAGACGATCTGAACGGTGTAGTTCATCTCCTCGCCGAGCATCGTCAGCGTGTCGTCGGAGACGGACTGCGTGGCCGTGACCATCTCACCGAGGTTCATCATCACCGCGACGAGCGACGCCGGGTTGGCGCCGATCTTCTCGGCGAAGTCGGTGAGGGAGGCACCGCGCGACAGGCGAATGGTCTCGCCGCCGCCGCGGGGCAGCATCACGCCGCCGACCGACGGGGCCTGCATGGCCTCGTACTCCTGGCGCCTCTGACGCTTCGACTTGCGACCACGACGCGCGGGACCGCCGGGGCGACCGAAGGCGCCCTGCGTGCCACCACGGCCACCGGGGCCACCGGGACGGCCACCGAAGCCGCCGGGACGACCGCCGAAGCCGCCGCCACCGCCGCCGGGACCACCCGGACGACCGCCGCCGCCACCGGGACCACCGGGACGACCGGCGAAGCCGCCGCCGCCACCGCCGGGACCGGCCGGACGGCCGGCGAAGCCGCCGCCGCCACCGGGACGACCTCCGCCGCCACCCGGACGACCACCGGGGCCACCGGGACCACGACCGCCGCCGGGGCCACCACCGGGACGCGGGCCGGCAGCGGGACGCTGCGGCATCATGCCCGGGTTCGGACGGTTACCGCCGGGCGCGCCGCCCGGACGGGGAGCCTGCGGACGCGGCATACCACCGGGGGTGGGACGCGCGCCGCCCTGGCCCTGGGGACGCGGGGCGCCACCGGGGCCGCCCTGCGGACGCGGGGCACCCGGACGGGCATCGCCGCCGGGACGGGGGGCACCGCCACCCGGACGGGGCGCCTGCGGGCGCGCCATTCCGGTGGAGCCACCCGAGGTGAAGGGGTTGTTGCCCGGACGCGGACCGGCCGGACGGGCACCGCCCGGACGCGGAGCGCCCTGGCCCTGCGGACGCGGGGCACCCTGGCCCTGCGGACGCGGCGCGCCCTGACCCGGACGGGCGGGACGCTCGCCGGTGGGACGGGGTCCCTGGGCCGCGCCACCGGGACGCTGACCGGCGGCGGGAGCCGACGGAGGCGCGGTGAACTCGGGGGCGGCCGGAGCCGGCGTGACCGGCTTGGGCGCGGGCTTCGGGCCCGGGCGGGGGCCCGAGGCGGCCGGAGCCTGAGAGGGGGTGCTGCTCGCCGGAGCCGCCGGGGTGACCGGGGCCGGAGCCACAGGCGCGGCGGGGGCCGGCTTGGGGGCCGGGGCGCCGGGCTTCGGGGCAGCGGGACGTGCCGCGGCGGCCGGAGACGGCGCCGCGGGCTTCGAGGGGGCGGCCTTACGAGGCGCGCCAGGCTTGGCAGCGGTCTTACCGGCGGAACCGCCGGGACCCTGCAGCGCATCAGTCAACTTGCGCACGACCGGCGCCTCGATAGTCGAGGACGCCGAACGGACGAATTCACCGAGTTCTTGGAGCTTGGCCATGACGACCTTGCTCTCCACACCGAACTCCTTGGCGAGTTCGTATACCCGGACCTTAGCCACTTCGCTCCTTTTAGGTCCGGTTACCGCCGGACCGTCGCTACTTCATGGGCGTACTCATCGCGTACTCATCGAGTGCTCATCGCAATCTCGACCTACTTCCAACTCGCGAGGTACCTGACCGCACGGTGTTCCGTGCCGTACTTCTTCTTACAAAGTCTGCCGCTCTACGTGATAGCGAATATCCGCCGTTTCGAGCGGACCCTGGACCCTGAAGGCCCTCGGGAACGCTCGGCGGCGGACCGCCAGGTCGAGACAGACCGAGGCGGGGTGCAGATACGCACCCCGGCCGGGCAGCGTACCGCGACGATCGGGGACACATGCGCCCTCGACCTCCACGATGCGCAGCAGATCGCTCTTGGCCGCTCGCTCCCGGCATCCCACACAGGTTCGCTCAGGGCACGCTCGGTCTTGCGTCCGGCCAGACACGGCTAAGTCTACCTCCCCGTAGCGACCTCACCCGTTTGGGGCAAAAATCGAACGGTCGTTTGTCGTGATCTCGCCCTCACACAACGTGACGAGGGCGGGAGCTATTCCTCGCGGCAGCCCGTGCGGCGCGACTCAGTCCCGGTCGCGCCGCTCGTCGTCCGGGTGCTCCGTGTCCGGACGGATGTCGATGCGCCAGCCGGTGAGGCGGGCGGCGAGGCGGGCGTTCTGCCCTTCCTTGCCGATGGCCAGCGACAGCTGGTAGTCGGGCACGGTCACCCGGGCGGAACGGGCGGCCAGGTCGACGATCTCGACCTTCGAGACCCGGGCCGGGGAGAGCGCGCTGGCCACCATCTCGGCCGGGTCGTCGGACCAGTCGACGATGTCGATCTTCTCGCCGAGCAGCTCCGCCATGACGTTGCGGACACGGCTGCCCATGGGACCGATGCAGGCGCCCTTGGCGTTCAGGCCCGAACGGGTGGACCGTACGGCGATCTTGGTGCGGTGACCGGCCTCACGGGCGATCGCCGCGATCTCGACGGAACCGTCGGCGATCTCGGGGACCTCCAGCGCGAAGAGTTTCTTCACCAGGTTGGGGTGCGTGCGCGAAAGGGTGACGGACGGACCGCGGACGCCCTTGGCGACCCGGACCACGTACGTGCGCAGCCGCAGGCCGTGCGTGTACTCCTCACCCGGCACCTGCTCCTGCACCGGAAGGATGGCTTCCAGCTTGTCGTCCAGCTTGACGAGGACGTTCTTCGGGTCCTTGCCCTGCTGCACCATGCCGGCGACGATGTCGCCCTCACGGCGGGCGTACTCGCCGAAGGTGACGTCGTTCTCGGCGTCACGCAGCCGCTGCTGGATGACCTGGCGGGCGGTGCTCGCCGCGATCCGGCCGAAGTCCGACGGGGTGTCGTCGAAGTCCTTGGGCTCCTGGCCCTCCTCCAGTTCGGAGGGGTCTTCCTTGGCCCACACCGTCACATGACCGGTCTGCCGGTTCAGCTCCACGCGCGCGTGGCGGCGGGCGGACGGGGTGCGGTGGTATGCGATGAGGAGGGCCGACTCGATCGCCTCGACCAACAGGTCGAAGGAGATCTCCTTCTCTTGTGCCAAGCCCTTCAGGAGCTTCACGTCGATGTCCACGGCTACGCCTCCTCTTCCTTCTTGTCCTTGCGGTTGAACTCGATCTCGACACGCGCCTTGGCGATGTCGGCGAACTCGACCCGGCGGGCGGTGGGCTTGCGCCCCTTCACACCCGGCACTTCGAGGTCGATGCCGTCGTCGTCCACGGTGAGGATCCGCGCGACGAGCTCTCCACCATCGTTCAGCTGCAGCTTGGCAAGACGGCCGGTGGCGCGCACGTAGTGGCGGGGCTCGGTCAGCGGGCGCTCCGCGCCCGGGGTGCCGACCTCGAGGGTGTACTCCCCCTCGCCCATCGCGTCCGTCTCGTCCAGCGTCGCCGAGAGCGCGCGGCTCACATCGGCGACCTGGTCCAGGTCGGCTCCCTCGTCGGAGTCGACGACGACGCGCAGCACCCGCTTGCGTCCCACGGAGGCCACCTCGAGCTCTTCGAGATCGAGTCCCTGCGAGGCGATGAGCGGCTCAAGGAGTGCTCGCAGCCTGTCGCTCTGGGTGGTGCTCATCCGGGTGACTCCTCGGCCGCGTGTGCTGTTGTGGGTTCGTCGCGTGTCAGACCAAAGGGTATCCGGTCCCGGGGGGTGTTGCCGTCCACGGGGCCGGGGGCCGCGGGTACGCTCGCCTGCGGTGATCTTCGACCGAGGCCGAGGGAGTGGATGTGGGGCGCACGGGGACCGTGGGCAGGCGGGCGCTCCTGGCCGCGGGGGCGGTGACGCTGGTCGGCTGCACGTCCGACTCGGGTGGCGGCGAGCGGCCGAGGGAGCAGACCGCGGCCGAACGGGCGGCACTCGCCGAGGCGGCGCTGCGCCGCGGATCGGTGACGACGAGCCTGACCCTGCTGGAACGTTACGACGCGGTGCTGGCCGCGCACCCCTCGCTGACGGAGCGGCTGACGCCGCTGCGACGCGCGGTGGCCGCGCACGCCGCCGCCCTGTCCGAGGGCGTGACACCGCTGCCGACCGGCGGGTCCACCGCGAGCGGGGAGCCGCACGATTCCGAAGGTGCGGAGGCCAAGGCCGCCCCTTCGGCGGACACCCGACCGGAGGACACCCCCGGCGCCACCGCGGCCGCTCCCGGTTCCACCGTGTCGGCCACCGCGCCCGCGGCCGTTCCGGCCGACCCGATGGCCGCCCTCAAGGACCTGGCGGCCACCGTCCGCAGGACCGCCGACGCGCACACGGCCACGCTGCTCGACGCGCCGCCCGAGTACGCCCGGCTGCTCGCCTCGGTGGCGGCGGCCGGCGCGGCGCACGCCTTTCTGCTGACCGAAGGAGGCCGGGCATGAGCGCCCTGGACGCGGCGCAGGCCGCGCTCGCCGCCGAACACGCGGCGGTGTACGGGTACGGGGTCGTCGGTGGCCGGATCGGTACCGAACGGCGCGCGGAGGCCACCTCGGCGTACGAGGCGCACCGGGCCCGGCGGGACGGGTTGCGCAGGACCGTACGGGACCTGGGCGGGGAGCCGGCCGCCGCGGCGGCCGGCTACGAGCTGCCGTTCCCGGTGCCGGACACGGCCGCGGCCGTACGGCTCGCCGCGGTCCTGGAGGACCGGGTGGCGGCGGTGTACTCCGATCTCGTGCGGGCCGCCGAGGGACCGCTGCGGCGGGACGCGGCCGCCGCGTTGCGCGAGGCGGCGGTACGGGCCGTTCGCTGGCGTGGCACCGACGTAACCTTTCCTGGGCTCGCCGAGCGGGTGTGAGTCCGGCTCTGACGGCCCTGACCAGGCTCCGGTACTGCAGAAGGAACAACGTACGCATGGGTTTCGAACCGCCGCAGCGACTGGTACGGGTGCTCGGCGAGACGTACGGGGACGCTGTCGCGGCCGAGTGGCTCGGGAAGCTGCCCGAGCTGGCGCGGACCGCGCTGGAGCACGCCTCCCTGGAGAGCGAGCGGGTGGTGGCGCCCGGCGGGCGCAGCAGCCTGGTCGTCCTCGTACGGCAGCAGGACGGCTCCCCGGCGGCTCTGAAGATCGCCCCCGGGCTCGCCCGGCCGGACCTGGAGCGGGACGCGCTGGCGCACTGGGACGGCTGGGGCGCGGTACGGCTCCTGGAGGCGCCCGAGGACGGCTCACTGGTCCTCGAACGGCTGCACACCGAGGTGTCGCTGCGATCCCTCCCGGAGGCGAAGGCGCTGCTCGAGGCGGCGGGCACGGTCCGGAAGCTGTGGGTCGAGCCGCCCGCGGAGCACGGCTTCGAGTCGGTGGCCGAGCGCACGGCCCGGCAGGCGACGGCGATGGAGCCCTACCGCGCCGACGCCGAGGCCGGTGCGCTGACGGTCGCCGCGCTGGCGGCACGCGAGGAACTGGTCGCCGAGTCCCCCGAGACGCTGCTGCTGCACGGCAACTTCCGCCAGGGCAAGGTGCTCGCCGGCGACCGCGCCCCGTGGCTGGCCGTCGGGCCCGAGCCGCTGGTCGGCGAGCGCGCCTACGATCTGGCGCGGCTCGTACGGGACCGGGTCGAGGACCTGGTGGCGGCCTCGGCGGGGGCGTCGGCGGCCCGTCGACGGGTCAACAAGCTGGCGGACTCGCTGGAGGTGGACCGGGAGCGGCTGCGGGGCTGGACGCTCTTCCGGGCGGTCGAGTCGGGTACCCGGGCGCTGACGGCGGGGCGCCAACAGGACGCGGAGCTGTTGCTGGAGTTCGCGGGCTGGCTGTAGGGGAATACCCTTGCTGTAACGCTCGGCTCGGACCTCAAGGGGGCCGTGATGCTTGAGGAGCTGTTGGCAGCGGCGGCGGCGACCGGTGTAGCGGCCGTGGTCTACGTAGGTGCGGCCGCACGCGTGGTGAAGCAGTACGAACGAGGCGTGGTCTTCCGCTTCGGCCGGCTGGTGAACGATGTCCGGCAGCCGGGGTTCACGATGATCGTGCCGGTCGTCGACCGGCTCCACAAGGTGAACCTCCAGATCGTGACGCTGCCCGTGCCGGCGCAGGAGGGCATCACCCGGGACAACGTGACGGTGCGGGTGGACGCGGTCGTCTACTTCAAGGTGATCGACGCGGCGGACGCGCTGGTGCGCGTGGAGGACTACAGGTTCGCGGTCTCTCAGATGGCGCAGACATCGCTGCGGTCGATCATCGGCAAGAGCGATCTGGACGACCTGCTGTCGAACCGGGAGAAGCTCAACCAGGGTCTCGAGCTGATGCTCGACAGTCCGGCGATGGGCTGGGGTGTCGCGATCGACCGGGTCGAGATCAAGGATGTCTCGCTGCCGGAGACGATGAAGCGCTCGATGGCGCGCCAGGCGGAGGCGGACCGGGAGCGGCGGGCGCGGCTGATCAACGCGGACGCGGAGCTGCAGGCGTCGAAGAAGCTGGCGCAGGCGGCCGGGGTGATGTCGGAGCAGCCGGCGGCGCTGCAGCTGAGGCTGTTGCAGACGGTGATGGCGGTGTCGGCGGAGAAGAACTCGACGCTGGTGCTGCCGATCCCGGTGGAGCTGCTGCGGTTCCTGGAGCGTGCGGCGACGCCGCAGGGTGCGGCGTCCACGGAGTCGGCCGCGCCGCATGTGCCCGTGGCGGCACCGGAGACCTTCCAGGACCCCTTGCCTGGTCTCCCTGCGGAGCCCCGCCCCACGAGGGACCTCCCGGACCTGGCGGACCTGGCGGACCTCCCACCCCTACCGGACGAGACGGTCGCGGGGCCCCCGGCGGACCCGATCCCACGGGACGAGGCGGCGTAGGACACGCCAGGGGCCGGCGCCGGGCCCTGAGCCCGCCGGCGGCACAGTTGCCCACAACGGGGGAGGCGAGGGTTGAGGGTGGGCGCCGCCCCCGCCCCACGGGGCGAGGGGGCGGCGTGCGCCCGGGACCGCTACGCGCTCAGGCGGGCGATCGCCTCGGCCACCGGGAGTTCTTCCCGCTCACCCGTGCGGCGGTCCTTCAGTTCCACGACGCCCTCCGCCGAGCGGCGGCCGGCGACCAGGATCTTCGGGACGCCGATCAGCTCCGCGTCGGTGAACTTCACGCCCGGCGAGACGCCCGCCCGGTCGTCGACCAGGACCCGCAGGCCCGCGGCGCGCAGCTGCTCCGAGACCTCGAGCGCCAGCTCGATCTGGAGGGCCTTGCCCGCCGCGACGACGTGGACGTCGGCCGGGGCGACCTCGGCGGGCCAGCACAGGCCCTTGTCGTCCGCCGACTGCTCGGCCAGCGCGGCGACCGCGCGCGAGACGCCGATGCCGTACGAGCCCATGGTCACGCGGACCGGCTTGCCGTTCTGGCCGAGGACGTCGAGCTTGAGGGCGTCGGCGTACTTGCGGCCCAACTGGAAGATGTGGCCGATCTCGATCGCGCGGTCCAGCGTCAGGCCGGTGCCGCACTTCGGGCACGGGTCGCCGTCCTGGACGACCACGACGTCGACGTACTCGTCGACCTCGAAGTCACGCCCCGCGACGACGTTCTTCGCGTGCATCCCGTCCTTGTTCGCGCCCGTGATCCACGCCGTGCCGGGCGCCACGCGCGGGTCGGCGATGTACGTGACCTTCTCCAGGCCCTGCGGGCCGACGTACCCGCGGACGAGGTCCCGGCGCTCGGCGAAGTCGGCCTCGGTGACCATCTCGACGATCGCGGGGGCGAAGTGCTCCTCGACCTTGCCCATGTCGACCTCGCGGTCGCCGGGCACGCCCACGGCGACGATCTCGCCGTCGACCTTCACCAGGAGGTTCTTGAGCGTGGCGGAGGCCGGTACGCCGAGGGAGGCGGCCAGGGTCTCGATGGTCGGGGTGTCGGGGGTGGGGATCTCCTCGAGCGCCGGGACGGCGGAGCCGTCGACCGGCTTGAGGTCGTAGGAGATCGCCTCGGTGTTGGCGGCGAAGTCGCAGTTCGGGCAGTCGGCGAAGGTGTCCTCGCCGGCCTCGGCCGGGGCGAGGAACTCCTCGGACTTCGAGCCGCCCATGGCGCCGGCGGTGGCGGCGACGATGCGGTAGTCGAGGCCGAGGCGCTCGAAGACGCGACGGTAGGCCTCGCGGTGCAGGGCGTAGGACTGGGCGAGGCCCTCGTCCTCCGTGTCGAAGGAGTACGAGTCCTTCATCAGGAACTCGCGGCCGCGCAGGATGCCGGCCCGCGGACGGGCCTCGTCGCGGAACTTCGTCTGGATCTGGTACAGGATGACCGGCAGGTCCTTGTAGGACGAGCACTGGTCCTTGACCAGGAGGGTGAAGATCTCCTCGTGGGTCGGGCCGAGCAGATAGTCGCCGCCCTTGCGGTCCTGGAGGCGGAAGAGCTCGGCGCCGTACTCGTCCCAGCGGCCGGTCGCCTCGTAGGGCTCACGGGGCAGCAGGGCGGGAAGGGAGACCTCCTGCGCGCCGATGGCGTCCATCTCCTCACGGACGATGCGCTCGACGTTGGCGAGGACCTTCTTGCCGAGCGGCAGCCAGCTCCAGATGCCGGCGGCGGTGCGGCGGACGTAGCCGGCCCGGACGAGGAGCTTGTGGCTGAGGACCTCGGCGTCCGCCGGGTCGTCGCGCAGCGTCTTCGCCATCAACTGGGACATGCGCTGGACCGGTACGTTGGCCATGGTTCTCGTACTCCTGCCGGGTAAGGGTGATGGCAGGAGGTTAGCCGGGCGGTACCGGCTCGGTGAAATCAGTTCCGTGGCGAACCGGTTGCGCGGAGTCCGTTCCGGCGCGGCAGCGGCAGCGGGGCGCCCATGACGGCGTACGGGCGGGGTGCGCTGGGGAAGTGGACCTGGCGGGCCAGGTCCTTGTAGCCGAGAGCACGGTACAGACCGCGGGCCGGGCTCTCCGTGTCGATCGCCGAGAGGATCGACCGGGGCAGGTCCGACTGGTCGGTGATGGCGGTGATCAGCTCACGGCCGATACCCCGCCCCTGGTAGGAGGGGTGGACATGGAGCTCGGTGATCACGAACGAGTCGTCGAGCCAGTCCGCGGTGCCGCCGGCGCGGAGGTACGGCTCCACGACGCCGGACCACCAGTGGGTGCGGTCGTTGGGCATCCCGTACACGAAGCCGACCAGCCGGCCGGCGGCATTCGTCGCGCCGTAGGAGCAGGCGCCGGGGTTGAGCAGATGGCGGAGCACGATGTGGCGTCGTACGACGATCTCGTCCTCGCTGAGCCCGAAGGCGAGCGCCTGGACGGCGAGGGCGTCGTCCACCCGCGCGGCGAGATTGACCGGTCCGATCGTGACGTCAGCGTCATCCATGCGCCGCACCTTACAAGTGCCTCAGAAGAGCACGCTCATGAAGGCCCCGACCTCGCGGAAGCCGACGCGGCGGTACGAGGCCCTGGCCGGGGCGTTGTAGTCGTTGACGTAGAGGCTGACGACCGGGGCGACGTCGGCGAGGGCGTAGCGCAGCACGGCGGCCATGCCGGTCTCGGAGAGGCCACGGCCGCGGAACTCGGGGGCCACCCAGACGCCCTGGATCTGGCAGGCCTGGCGGGTGGCGGCGCCGATCTCGGCCTTGAAGACGACCTTGCCGTCCTCGATGCGGGCGAAGGAGCGGCCGGCGCCGACGAGTTCGGCGACGCGGGCCTGGTAGAGCAGTCCGCCGTCGCCGGCCATCGGCGAGATGCCGACCTCCTCGGTGAACATGGCCACGCACGCGGGCATGATCACCTCGATCTCGTCCTTGCGGATGCGGCGGACGAGGGGGTCGGGCTCGACGGTGGTGGAGGGCTCCTCGGTGACCATCAGGGGCTGGTGGCCGCGGACGTCGCGGGCGGGACCCCAGCTGGGTTCGAGGAGCCGCCAGAGCTGGGTGGTGGGCTCGGAGGGGCCGACGATGGAGGAGCAGCGGCGGCCGGTCCTGCGGGCGCGGTCGGCGAAGGCGCGGACGGCGTCGGGGGTGGCGCAGATGGGGACGAGGTTGGCGCCGGAGTAGCAGAGGGAGCGCAGCTGTCCGTCGGCGTACCAGCCCCACATCTCGCCGCCGAGGCGCCAGGGGTCGAGTCCGGCCGCTTGGACGCGGGCGGCCACGAAGGCGTTCTCGACGGGGGCGCTCTCGAGGACGGCGAGCGCGGCGCCGAGGTCGACGGGTTCGAGGACCCGGGTGGTGGTCTGCGTCAACACGAGGGGGCCTCACCATGCGGTCTGCTGATCTCCGCACTGTACCTGGCGCGTCGCGGAGGTGTCGGGCGAGCGCGACGAAGCCCCGCCGGGCCCGGTTCGACGGGCGCCGCGACGGGGCTTCGTGGGGTGCTCGGGCCGGTCAGACGCCGATGGCGACCGTCGGCTCGCCGGACATCACGCCGTCCTTCTCCATCTGCTCGGCGATCTTCATCGCCTCTTCGATGAGGGTCTCGACGATCTTCGACTCGGGGACGGTCTTGATGACCTCGCCCTTGACGAAGATCTGGCCCTTGCCGTTGCCGGAGGCGACGCCGAGGTCGGCCTCGCGGGCCTCGCCGGGGCCGTTGACGACGCAGCCCATGACGGCGACGCGCAGCGGGACCTCCATGCCCTCGAGGCCGGCGGTGACCTCCTCGGCGAGCTTGTAGACGTCGACCTGGGCGCGGCCGCAGGACGGGCAGGAGACGATCTCCAGGCGGCGGGGCTTGAGGTTCAGCGACTCCAGGATCTGGTTGCCGACCTTGACCTCCTCGACCGGCGGCGCGGAGAGCGAGACTCGGATGGTGTCGCCGATGCCCTCGGAGAGCAGCGCGCCGAAGGCGACGGCGGACTTGATGGTGCCCTGGAAGGCGGGGCCGGCCTCGGTGACGCCGAGGTGCAGCGGGTAGTCGCAGGCGGCGGCGAGCTGGCGGTAGGCGTTGACCATGACGACCGGGTCGTTGTGCTTGACCGAGATCTTGATGTCGCCGAAGCCGTGCTCCTCGAAGAGGGAGGCCTCCCACAGCGCGGACTCGACCAGCGCCTCGGGGGTGGCCTTGCCGTACTTCTTCAGCAGCCGGGCGTCGAGCGACCCCGCGTTGACGCCGATCCGGATCGGGGTGCCCGCGGCCTTGGCGGCGTGCGCGATCTCCTTGACCTTGTCGTCGAACTGCTTGATGTTGCCGGGGTTGACGCGGACCGCGGCGCAGCCGGCGTCGATGGCGGCGAAGACGTACTTCGGCTGGAAGTGGATGTCCGCGATCACCGGGATCTGCGACTTCTTGGCGATGGTCGCCAGCGCGTCGGCGTCGTCCTGGGTGGGGCACGCCACACGGACGATCTGGCAGCCGGAGGCGGTCAGCTCGGCGATCTGCTGGAGCGTGGCCCCGATGTCGGAGGTACGGGTCGTCGTCATGGACTGGACAGAGACGGGTGCGTCGCCGCCCACGGCCACCGATCCGACCTGGATCTGGCGGCTCTTGCGCCGCTCGGCGAGCCTGGTCGGAACGGACGGGATACCGAGAGAGATCGCGGTCATCAGCTGTACAACCCCAAGGTGTGGTTCATCGGGCTCAGGTCTTCGAGATTACCGCCCCGGCGGTGGGCGGCCGGACACCCCGGGGGTCCGGCCACCCTCTCGTCACGTCAGCTTCACCGGGTTGACGATGTCCGCGGCGAGGACGAGGAGCGTGAAGCAGACGAACACTCCCGCCACCACGTAGGCGGCCGGCATCAGCTTGGCGACGTCGAACGGGCCCGGGTCGGGGCGCCGGAAGATCCGCGCGGTGTGGCGGCGTACGGACTCCCACAGGGCGCCCGCGATGTGCCCGCCGTCGAGCGGGAGCAGCGGCAGCATGTTGAACAGGAACAGCGAGACGTTGAACATGACGACCAGCTGCAGGAAGAAGACCAGGATGGTCTGCGGCGGCGCGTCGATGTTCATCAGCTCGCCGCTGATGCGGGCGGCGCCGACGACGCCGACCGGGGAGTCGGCCTTGCGTTCGCCGTCGCCGAAGGTGGCGTCCCACAGGTCCGGGATCTTGCCGGGCAGGGCGAGCACGGACTCGGCACCGGCCTGGAGCTGGTCGGTCATGCGGGAGGCGGACTCGCCGAAGGTGAGCGGGACGACCTCGCGGCCGGACTCGAAGCCCAGGTAGCCGGCGGTGACGTACTGCAGCGGCTGGGCGACCTTGCCGTCCGCGTCCTTCTTCAGCACCTTGTTCTCGAGGAGCGTGGCCTTGAGGTCCGTCTCCTTGCCGTCGCGCTGGACGGTGACGGTGGCGGCCCCGGTGGTGGCGCGGATGCGGTCGGAGAGGGTGTTCCAGTCCGAGACGCGTTCGCCGTTGAAGGCGACGATGCGGTCGCCCTTGAGGAGTCCGGCGGCCTTGGCGGGTGACTCGGGGTCGCCGGCCTTGCAGGTGTCGCGCTTCGCGCTCTGGTCGATGACGCAGTTGGTGACGCCGGCGACCTTGGTGGTCTGGGTCTCGAACCCGACGGCCATGGCGCTGCCGAAGAACAACAGGACGGCGAGGATCAGGTTCATGAACGGGCCGGCGAACATCACGATGACGCGCTTCCACGGCTTGCGCGTGTAGAAGAGCCGCTTCTCGTCGCCGGGCTGGAGCTCCTCGAAGGAGGCCTCGCGGGCGTCCTCGATCATGGAGCGCCAGGGCGAGGTGGAGCGGGCCTCGATGCGGCCGTCCTTGCCGGGCGGGAACATCCCGATCATGCGGATGTAGCCGCCGGCCGGGATGGCCTTGATGCCGTACTCCGTCTCGCCCTTCTTCTTCGACCAGATGGTGGGGCCGAAGCCGACCATGTACTGCGGCACGCGGATGCCGAAGATTTTGGCCGTGGAGAGGTGGCCGAGTTCGTGCCAGGCGATGGAGACGAGCAGCCCCACCGCGAACAGCGCGATGCCGAGGAGCGTGAGAAGTACGGTCATGCGCGCGCCTCCGCGGTTGCGTTCGCTGCGAGTTCTGCCAGTTCACGGGCCCGGGCGCGGGCCCAGGTCTCCGCTTCGAGGACGTCCGACACCGTGAGGGAGGTTCCCTGGGTGGGCTTTCCGTGTTCGGTGACGACTGCCGTGACCGTATCCATGATTCCGTTGAACGGCAGCCGGCCGGCGAGAAACGCCTCCACGCACTCCTCGTTGGCGGCGTTGAAGACGGCGGGGGCGGTGCCGCCCAGTTCGCCGACGTGGCGGGCCAGGCCGACGGACGGGAACGCCTCGGTGTCGAGCGGGAAGAACTCCCAGCTGGACGCCTTGGTCCAGTCGAAGGCGGGGGCGGCGTCCGGGACGCGCTCGGGCCAGCCGATGCCGAGGGCGATCGGGCCGCGCATGTCCGGCGGGGTGGCCTGGGCGAGGGTGGAGCCGTCCGTGAACTCGACCATCGAGTGGACGTACGACTGGGGGTGGACGACGACCTCGATGCGGTCGAAGGGGATGTCGTAGAGGAGGTGCGCCTCGATGACCTCCAGGCCCTTGTTCACCAGGGTGGCGCTGTTCACCGTGATGACCGGGCCCATGGCCCAGGTGGGGTGGGCGAGCGCGTCCTCGCGGGTGACATGGGCCAGCTCTTCCCTCGTACGGCCGCGGAAGGGGCCGCCGGAGGCGGTGACGACAAGCTTGCGGACGTCGGCGCGGGTGCCGGCGGCGAGCGCCTGGAAGAGGGCGGCGTGCTCGGAGTCGACCGGGATGATCTGGCCGGGCTTGGCGAGCGCCTTGACCAGCGGGCCGCCGACGATCAGCGACTCCTTGTTGGCCAGGGCGAGGGTGCGGCCGGCTTCGAGGGCGGCGAGCGTGGGCGCCAGGCCGATGGAACCGGTGATGCCGTTGAGCACCGTGTGGCAGGGCGAGGCGGCGAGCTGGGTGGCGGCGTCGGCCCCCGCCAGGATCTCGGGCAGGGGCTCGGCGCCGTACAGCTCCTTGAGCGCGTCGCGCAGCTCGGGCACCACGTCCTCACGGGCGACGGCGACCGCCGCGACCTTCAGCCGGTGCGCCTGCTCGGCGAGCAGCCCGACACGGCCGCCGGAGGCGGCGAGGGCGGTGACCCGGAACCGGTCGGGGTTGCGCAGGACCAGGTCGATGGCCTGGGTGCCGATGGATCCCGTGGAGCCGAGGACGACGATGTCCCGGCGGCCTTCGACCGGTGCGAAGACGATGTGCGGGTCGGCGAGAGGAGAGGGGCGATCGCTCATGCCCCCCATTCTTGCCGCAAAGACTGTGCGGTCTTCACGAGGTGCCTCAAGTGGGTCACTTCGCCCGGTCTGGTCACGGGGTGGAGGGGGCTGCTCCGAAGGCCTCGCCGAAGACGCGGTGGAAGTCCGGGAAGGTCTTCCGTACGCAGCCGGGGTCGTCGAACGTGATGCCGGGCGTGCGCAGACCGGTGACCGCGAAGGACATGACGATCCGGTGGTCGCCGTGGGTGGCGATCTCGGCGGGGCCGGCCGGGGTCCCGGGCTGGATCTCGATCCAGTCGTGGCCGGTCGCGACCTCGATGCCGAGGCGGCGGAGGTTCTCGGCGCAGGCGTCGAGGCGGTCGCACTCCTTGACGCGCGTGTTGGCGACGTCCTCGATACGGACGGGTCCGTCGGCGAAGGGCGCGAGGGCGGCGAGGGTCGGCATGGTGTCGGAGATGTCGCGCATGTTCACGGTGAGGCCGCGCAGCGTTCCCGTGCCGCGGACGGTGGTGGCCGTGTCGGTGATCTCCACGTCCGCGCCCATCCGGCGCAGGACGTCGACGAAGCCCAGGTCTCCCTGGAGGGCGCCGGTGCCGAGGCCGGGGACGGTGACGGTGCGGCCGGGGTGGAGAGCGGCGGCGGCGAAGAAGTACGAGGACGTGGAGGCGTCGGGCTCGACGGGGTAGAGCGCGCACTTGTAGCCGGTCGGGGCGACCGTGTAGGTGCGGTCCTGCCGGGTCACCTCGGCACCGAAGGCGCGCATCATCGCCAGGGTGATCTCGACGTACGGCTCCGAGACCAGGTCGGTGACGGTGATGGCGAGGCCCTCGGCGGTCAGCGGGCCGAGCATGAGGAGGGCGGTCAGGTACTGGGAGGACTGGCCGGCGTCGAGGGTGAGCGCAGCGCCCTTGATGCCGCGGGCGGCGACGGTGAGCGGGTGGTGGCCCTCGTTCTCCTCGTGGCGCAGGTCGACGCCGAGGGTGCGCAGGGCGGTGGAGAGGGGGCCGAGGGGGCGGCGGCGCATCTGGGGCGAGGCGTCGAAGCGGAAGGTGCCGTGGCCGGCGGCGGCGAGGGTGGGGAGGAAACGGGCGGTGGTGGCGCCGTCGCGGCAGTACACGTCTGCGGTGTCGACGGCGGGCCCGGCGGGTCGGCCCTCGATGTGCCACGCCCCCGGCTCCTGCCGGACCTCGTATCCGAGGGTCGTCAGCCCTTCGGCGAAGCCCTCGGTGTCGTCGGAGCGGAGCGGCCGGAGGAGGGTGGTGGTCCCGTCGGCGGCGGCGGCGAGGAAGAGCGCGCGGGCGGTGACGGACTTGGAACCGGGAATCTCTATGACGGTCACGGGACCATCCTGCCGTGGCTTCCCCCGTCGTGGGCCATCGTTCCGCAGGACGGGACACCTGCGGCGCGATGGCCCACGCCTCCGGTCAGGGGATCTTGCGGTGGACGTTCTCCTCCGTCGAGGCGCCCGGGGTCGCGTCCGCGATCCAGGGGCCGTCGTCGCTCGGGTCGACCACCCCCGCCTCCAGCCACTCGTAGCGTCCGGCGAGGACCCCGTCCACGACCCGGCGGTCCAGGTCGTCCGTGTTGGACCAGAGGCGGCCGAAGAGCTCCTCCACCCGCAGCCGGGACTGCCGGCAGAACGCGTCGGCGAGGGCGTACGCCTCCTTGCCGTGGTCGTCGGTGGAGCGCAGCAGTTCCGCCCGTACGCACGCCGCGCTCATCGCGAAGAGCTCCGCACCGATGTCCACGATCCGCCCGAGGAAGGCCTGCTTCAGCTCCATCCGGCCCTGCCATCGCGACATCGCGTAGAAGGTGGACCGGGCGAGCTTCCTCGATGTCCGCTCCACGTACCGCAGATGGCTGGCGAGGGCGCCGAACTCCCGGTACGCGCCCGGTACCTGCCCCTGCCCGGTGACGAGCTTCGGCAGCCAGCGGGCGTAGAAGCCGCCGGCCCGCGCGCCCGCCTTCGCCTTGTCGCCCAGCGACTTCTCGGGGTCGATGATGTCGCCGGCGACGGCCAGATGCGCGTCGACGGCCTCGCGGGCGATGAGCAGGTGCATGATCTCGGTGGAGCCCTCGAAGATCCGGTTGATCCGCAGATCGCGGAGCAACTGCTCGGCCGGTACGGCACGTTCCCCGCGCGCCGCCAGCGAGTCGGCGGTCTCGTATCCGCGTCCGCCTCGGATCTGGACCAGTTCGTCGGCGATGAGGCAGCCCATCTCGGAGCCGTAGAGCTTGGCGAGCGCCGCCTCGATGCGGATGTCGTTGCGGTCCTCGTCTGCCATCTGCGAGGAGAGGTCGACGATCGCCTCCAGGGCGAACGTGGTCGCCGCGATGAAGGAGATCTTCGTGCCGACCGCCTCGTGGCGTGCGACCGGCTTGCCCCACTGCTCCCGTACGGTCGCCCATTCGCGGGCGATCTTCAGCGCCCACTTGCCGGCGCCGACGCACATCGCGGGGAGCGAGAGCCGGCCGGTGTTCAGCGTCGTCAGCGCGATCTTGAGGCCGGCGCCTTCCGGGCCGATGCGGTTCTCGGCAGGGACCCGGACGCCGTGGAAGCGGGTGACGCCGTTCTCGAGCCCTCGCAGGCCCATGAAGGCGTTGCGGTGCTCGACGGTGATGCCGGGCGAGTCCGCCTCGACGACGAAGGCGGTGATGCCGCCCCGGTGGCCCTGCGAGGCGGGCACGCTCGCCATGACGACGAGCAGATCGGCGACGACGCCGTTGGTCGTCCAGAGCTTCACCCCGTCGATGACATAGGCGTCGTCGCCGTCCGGGACCGCCGTGGTGGCGAGCCGGGCCGGGTCGGAGCCCACGTCGGGTTCGGTGAGCAGGAAGGCCGAGATGTCGGTGGTGGCGAGGCGGGGGAGGTAGGTGTCGCGCTGTTCCTGGGTGCCGAAGATCTTCAGCGGCTGGGGAACGCCGATGGACTGATGGGCCGAGAGCAGTGCGCCGATCGCGGGGCTCGCGGAGCCGACGAGGGCGAGGGCGCGGTTGTAGTAGACCTGGGTGAGGCCGAGCCCGCCGTACTTCGGGTCGATCTTCATCCCGAGCGCGCCGAGTTCCTTGAGGCCGGTGACGACCTCGTCGGGGATGCGGGCCTCGCGCTCGATCAGCCGGCCGTCGATGTGTGTCTCGCAGAAGGTGCGCAGCTTGGCGAGGAAGGCCTCGCCGCGCCGCACGTCCTCGTCGGACGGGAGGGGATGGGGGTGGATGAGGTCCAGTCGGAAGCGGCCGAGGAAGAGCTCCTTGGCGAAGCTGGGTTTGCGCCAGTCCTGCTCGCGCGCGGCCTCGGCGACCTGCCGGGCCTCGCGTTCGGTGACCTTGTGCCGCTGGGTGGGTGCGGACATGAGGAGCTCACCTCGCCGCTCGTAGGGGGGCCTTGTGGCTACTCGTCCGTAGTACCCGATTTCCGGGCGCACCGATAGACGAGAAGACGGCCGGAGCCCCCGCACAGTGGGCTCCGGCCGTCGGTCTCAGGGATCCGTACGACTTCGCACGGACTACTGAATACGGGTTACAGCGCGAGGCCCGTGAGGACCAGGACCCGCTCGTAGGTGTAGTCGTCCATGGCGTACTTGACGCCCTCGCGGCCGACGCCGGACTTCTTGGCGCCGCCGTACGGCATCTGGTCGGCGCGGTAGGACGGGACGTCGCCGATGATCACGCCGCCGACCTCGAGCGCGCGGTGGGCGCGGAAGGCGGTCTGCAGGTCGTGGGTGAAGACGCCGGCCTGGAGGCCGAAGTCCGAGTCGTTGACGGCGGCGAAGGCCTCGGCCTCGCCGTCGACCTTGGCGATGGTGAGGACCGGGCCGAAGACCTCGGCGCGGGCCAGGGTGACATCGCCCGGGAGGTCGGTGAGGACGGTCGGGGCGTAGGTCGCGCCCTCGCGCTTGCCGCCGGCGAGGAGCTTCGCGCCGGCCGCGACGGCCTCGTCCACCCAGGCCTCGACGCGCTTGGCGGCGTTCTCGTCGACGAGCGGGCCGACGTCGGTGGCGTCGTCCGCCGGGTCACCGGAGACCTGCGCCTCGACGGCGGCGACGACCTTGGGGACGAGCCGGTCGTAGACCGAGGCGTCGGCGATCACGCGCTGCACGGAGATGCAGGACTGGCCGCCCTGGTAGTTGGAGAAGGTGGCGATACGGCTCGCCGCCCAGTCCAGGTCCTGCTCGGACGCCCAGTCGCCGAGGACGACGGCGGCGGCGTTGCCGCCGAGCTCCAGGGTGCAGTGCTTGTGCGGCACGGACTCCTGGATGGCGTAGCCGACCTTGTCGGAGCCGGTGAAGGAGATGACCGGGAGGCGCTCGTCCTTCACGAGGGCGGGCATCCGGTCGTTCGGCACGGTCAGGACGGACCAGGAGCCGGCGGGCAGGTCGGTCTCGGCCAGCAGCTCGCCCAGGATCAGGGACGAGATCGGGGTGGCCGGGGCCGGCTTGAGGATGATCGGGGCGCCGACGGCGATGGCCGGGGCGACCTTGTGGGCGCTGAGGTTCAGCGGAAAGTTGAACGGCGCGATGCCGAGGACGACGCCCTTGGGGATACGGCGGGTGATGGCGAGCCTGCCGACGCCACCGGCCTCGGTGTCGAGACGCTGGGCCTCGCCGCCGTTGAAGCGGCGGGCTTCCTCGGCGGCGAAGCGGAATACGGAGACGGCGCGGCCGACCTCGCCGCGGGCCCACTTGATGGGCTTGCCGTTCTCGGCGGAGATCACCTGGGCGATCTCCTCTGTGCGCTCGGCGAGGCGCTTCGACACGTGGTCGAGGGCGGCGGCGCGGACGTGCGCCGGCGTGGCGGCGAACTCGTCGACGACGGCGTGCGCGGCGGCGACGGCTTCCTCGACCTGGGCTTCGGTGGGCACGCTGACCTTGCCGACCAGACGTCCGTCGAAGGAGTTCGTGACGTCGAAGGTGGCCTCGCCGGTGGCCTCGCGGCCGGCGAGCCAGAAGGCGTGGGTGGTCGTCATTGCGTCCCGGCCCTTTCCGTATCGGGGGTGCGAGCGATCGCTCTCGTGCCACGTTAGGGCGAAGCGGGCCGAGTGGCGCTTGTCCGCCGTGGAGTGGTGTACGGGGGCTCCTGTCCGCTTTGGCGGAAGGAGGCCCCGAACCTCACCCGGGCACGATGATCATCCCCGTCGTTCCGTCGAGACGATGAGACAGACCCCGCCGACGACGATCGCGCCGCCGAGCGCGATGGGCCAGGTCAGGGCCTCACCGAGGACGAGGGCACCGAGGAGCACCGCGACGACCGGGTTGACGTAGGCGTAGGTGGCGACCAGGGAGAGCGGGGCGGTCTGGAGGAGCCAGGCGTACGCGGTGAAGGCGATCAGCGAGCCGAAGACGACGAGGTAGCCGAGGGCGATCCAGGAGCGGGTGGAGACGTCGGCGAGGTCGAAGCCGTGGTGCTCGCCGCGGACCAGGGCGACGCCGAGGCCCCCGAGGCCGCCGGCGAACATCTCGTACGCGCTGGCGGTGAAGGGGTTGGCGGGCATCGGGAGCCGGCCGGAGGAGAACGATCCGATGGACCACAGGAGAGCGGCGACGACGACGAGGACCACGCCGCCGATCCTGACCTCACCGCTGAGGCCGGGGAGGGTGAGGACGCCGAGGCCGACCAGGCCGAGGGCCACGCCTGCGAAGGCGCCGCGGCCGGGACGCTCGCCGGCGACGGCGCGCAGGACGACGACCCAGGCGGGCACGCTCGCGACGAGCAGCGCGGCGAGGCCGGAGGGGATGTCGGTCTCGGCGAGGACGACGAGCGCGTTGCCGCCGACGAGCAGCAGCAGGCCGACCACCACGGCGGAGCCGAGTTGCCGCGGGGTCACCTTCAGCGCCGCCGGGCCCTGCCGCCAGGCGATGAGCGCGGCGAGCAGCAGGCCGGCGACGACGTAACGCATCCCCGCGGAGAGGAACGGCGGCATCGTCTCGACGACGATCCGGATCCCGAGGTAGGTGGACCCCCAGACGACGTACACGATCCCGAGCGCGAGCCAGACGGCGCCGGAGATGCGGCGGGGGGCGCGTCCGGGAGCGGCGGGGGTGGAGGTGCGTTCCTCGGAGGCGGGATCGACCGCGGGGCTTGTCATGCCCAGGAGAGTAAGGAGTTCCGAGGGGAATGATCAATGATTCTGCCCGCGATCGGGCAGGAATGACGCTGTTGAGGAGGCGCGGCCGGCGGAATGGGCCCTAACGCTCCTCCGCGTCCGCCCCCGTCGCCTTCAACGCCAGCCACAGCTCCATCCGTACGTCCGGGTCGTCCAGGGAGCGGCCCAGGATCTCCTCCACCCGGCGCATCCGGTAGCGGAGGGTGTGGCGGTGGACCCCCAGGTCGGCCGCCGCCGCGTCCCACTGGCCGTGCCGGGAGAGCCAGGCCCGCAGCGAGGCGACCAGGTCGCCCCGGCCCGTCGCGTCGTGCTCGTACAGGGCGCGGAGCATCCCGTCGGCGAAGGCGCGGACCGCGTCGTCGGCCAGCAGCGGCAGGACCGAGCCCGCCGCCAGGTCCTCGTGCTCGACCAGCGCCTTGCCTCGCCGCCGCGCCACCGACAGCGCCTGCTCGGCCTGCTTGTACGCGGTCGCCGCCGCGATCGGCCCGGCCGGGGCAGACAGGCCGACGACGACACCGGTCTCCTCCGCGTCCCGCTCCGTGTAGCTCTCGCAGGCCGTGACGACCGCCCCGCCGTCCCCGGCCAGGACCAGGATCCGCTCCTCGCCCTCCGGAACGGTCAGGACCGTCTCGCCCGCCCGGGCGGCGGCGGACTCCAGCTCCTCGGCGAGGACCGGAAGCGGCGGTTCGCCCTCCCGCTCCCCCGCCGCCGTTTCGGCGATCAGCAGCCGGAAGGGCGCGTCGAGGAGCCCGCCGTACAGGTCGCCCGCCACCGCCCGGGCGTGGTCGGGCTGGCCGGACAGCATCATCCGCAGCACCGCCGCGCCCAGCCGCGCCTCGGCTGCCTGGAGCGAGCGCGAGCGCTCCGTGGTGAGGGTCAGCAGGGCGATCGCGGAGTGCACGGCGTACCGTTCCGCCGTCCCGAGCGGCGCGCCGGTGCCGACCGCGAGGGCGCCCCTGACCCGCCGTCCGGTACCCAGCGACTGGAGCTCCACCCGGTCGTCCGTGCCCCCAACCACCGCGCTCGCGGGCGCGGGCCGCTCCCGGAGCCGTTCGACGTCGGGCGTGAGCCGGGCGGCGCGGCGCGTCGCCCACTCGGGCGACACGGCGAGGACGGTGCCGGAGGTGTCGTACAGCGCCGCCCATCCGTCGACGTGGGCCGCGAGCCGCGCGATCACCGCGTCCGGGCCCTCGGCGAGCGCGGCGCGGGTCAGCTCTCGCTGGGCCTCGAAACCGGCCGTGACGGCCCGGTACTGATCGGCCGCGATCGCCGCCGAGACGGCCTTGCTGATCGCGAGGAACGGTGTGCGCCGCGGTACTTCGAGGAGCGGCAGCCCCTCGGCCACCGCCGCGTCCACGAGGGGCTGCGGGATGTCCTCGTAGTTGACGCCGACGGCGAAGCCGAGCCCCACGACGCCCGCGGCGAGCAGCCGCCGGACGTAGCGGTGCATCGCCTCCGAGTCCTCGGCGTCCAGGGTGAGCGCGGTGGTGAGCAGCAGCTCGCCGCCCTCCATGTACGGGACGGGGTCGGCGAGCTCGCTGACGTGGGCCCAGCGCACGGGAGTGTCGAGGCGGTCCTCACCAGCGCGGACGGTGAGCTTGAGCGCCGAGTGCTGGACGAGTGAGGCGAGGGTGGGCGGCATTGGGGACCGTCGGACCTTTGGGGAGGGGGCGCCGCTCAGCCGAGCGGCGCCCCCGATTGTGCCAGGGCAGGCCGATGGCCGCTCCGGCTCCGCGTCAGCTCCGCCTCAGCCCCGCAGATCCACGAGGAGGGGGGGTGTGTGCTCGCCCCGCACATGGGTGAGGGACAGGACGGCGTGCCCGGCGGGGACGGCGTGGGCGAGGTCGGAGGCCGACCAGCGCTCGCGCTCCACCTCCCGTACGGTCACGGCCTCCGCCGTCGCAGCCTTACCGGTCACGAGGCGTCGCATGAAGTGCAGGGCCTTGGTGAGGGGCTCGTCGGAGATGATCTGCCGGTTGGTGACGTCCCGGGTCTGTACCCATTCGGTGCCCCAGGTCTCGGCGAACCGTCCGCCGTCCCAGGGCGCGATCCCGGCGAACGCCATCCGGCAGCCGACCGCCCCGAGCAGCGGCCCGCGCAGCGCCTCGGGCACGTCCTCCAGGCTGCGCAGCGCGAGGACGACGCCGGCGTTGGCGGAGCGGAGCCGCTGGATGGCGCGTACGGAGTCGGCGGTGACGGTGTACGTGGCGTCGTCGAGGACCAGGCAGGCGAAGAGGGAGCGGTCGCGGCGGGCGAGGGCGGCCTCGGCGAACTGGGCGAGCAGCAGCCGGGAGACGATCCGGGAGGCTTCAGCATGGCCGCGTTCGGGGAGGTCGACGCGGACGCGGAGCGGGTGCTCGACGGCGCGGAGGGAGAACTGCGGCGCTTCTTCCTGGCGGTCCGTGCGGAAGAAGCGGGCGAAGGCGGGGCGGTCGAGGAAGGCGATGCGTTCGGCGAGGAGGACGCCGACGTCGTCGCCGCGATCGGCCTGGCGCTGCCGGGCGTCGAGTTCGCGCAGTTGGGCGGGGTCGCCGACGACGGCGGCGCGCAGCGCGGCGAACGCCTCGGGCGTCCCGCCGAGCAGCTCGCGCAGCTCGGGAACGCCGGGGAAGCGCCCGTGCGCGGCGCGGAACGGCCCGATGAGCTGGGCGAGCGCGGTGGCGGCGCGTCGGCTGTCGGCCACGAGGTCCCCGACGAGCGCCTCGGCGAGGATCCGCGCGGCCTCGTCGGGGTCGTCGGCGCCGCCGTACAGGTCGAGGTCGTGGGTGGACTCGGCGCGTCCGACGGAGACGACGACGTCGAATCCCTCGTCCGGGCCGAGCGCGGCGCCGTGGGAGGTGACGGCGACGACGGCGGCGCGGTTGGCGAGCGCCTGCAGACAGAGCGACTCGACCACGGGCCGCACCACCCGCACGGTCTTCCCGGCCCCCGCGGGCCCGACGGCAACCAACGAGGTCCCGAGCAGCCCGGGATCGAGGGCGACGCCGGTGGTGCGGCGGGGGTAGGGGTTGCGCGGGTGGTCGGCGGCGGTGCCGATGAGGACCTGATCGGTGGCCAGGTCGTGGGTGGCGGTACGGACGGGCAGGTCACGCCGGCCCGAGGGATGGCCGCAGGCGGCGGCGCCGCGGGTGCGCACGGCCTCGGTGAAGGCGGCGAGCCGCTCCGGTCGGGTCCGTACGCCCTGCCAGGCACGGCGGATCCGGGCGTAGTCCACGTCCCCGAGGGCACCCTGCCGGGTGGCCTCGGCGAGCTGGGCCGCGGTCTCGGTCAGCCCGGCGTCGCGCAGTTCGGGCCACTCGGCGGGGTCGGCGGCCGGGGTCGGCGGCACCGGTGGGGTGTCGGCGGCGTGGGACGTTCCCAGGCGCCGCCGCACGGAGGGCCAGGTTCCGACGCGTCCCACGGCCGCTCCGAGTGCGGCGATCAGCAGCACGTAGTAGACGTTGGAGGTCCAGGTGAGCCAGGTGACCGTGCGGGGCATCTCCCGCCAGACCCCCGGCAGGAGGACGAACAGGGGCCAGATGGGCACGCCGTAGCGCTGCCAGACCTCGCGCCAGTTGCCGACGCGGCCGAAGCCGACGGAGAAGAGGACGAGGAGAACGGCGTACCAGAGGTATGTCGCCGCGACGTACAGCTCGACGTCGGGGCTCTGAGGGGACCGCCATTCGGCGGGCACGAGCCACAGCATGGGCAGCAGCCACCAGTTGTCGACGAAGATCCACCACCCCTCGAGGTAGCCGTTCCACAGCAGCGACCACAGCAGCCAGCCGCAGAGGTACGCGACGAACGCGCCGGTGATCAGCTGACGGCCGGGCACGACGTCCGGCTCCTGTTCGGGCCGCTCTCGATGCCCGAGCCGCCAGATGCCGGGGGCGGCGGCGGGGCGCGGGATACGGAGCCAGTCGGCGACCGCGAGGCGGGTCGGCGGGTGCGCGGGTTGCGGCGGCACGAGGGGCTGCCCGGCCGGCGGCCGCGGCGCGCTGGGGCCGGTCGGCCCCGGAGCCTGCCCGGTCGGCGGTACGACCGGCTGCGGAGCCGTGGCCGGAGCCGGCGGCGCCGGACGGGGCACGCCGCTCCCCCGCGTGTCGCGTGACTCGTACGTGCCTTCGGTCTCCATGAAACCCCTGCCCCCTGACCAGCCAGGTCGCCGCATCTGTGCCACCGTCAATCTAGTGGGCCTGGGACGCCCCGGAGTGGTTTCGTGGCCGCCATGTCCACCACGGACAACGACACACCCCCCAACACTCCCGATCGGCGCATGCCCACGCCCCTCCCCCGCGCCTAGCCTGCGGAAGAAACCCACAAGTGCGTCCAGAACACCCCCAGGAGCCCCGCATGAACGCTGTCCCGCAGGAGCGGCGCATGGTCACCGCCATCCCCGGTCCGAAGTCGCAGGAGCTGCAGGCCCGCCGCCTCGACGCCGTGGCCGGCGGCGTGGGCTCCGTGCTGCCCGTCTTCACCGCGAAGGCCGGCGGCGGCATCATCGAGGACGTCGACGGCAACCGTCTGATCGACTTCGGCTCCGGCATCGCCGTGACCTCCGTCGGCGCCTCCGCCGAGGCCGTCGTCCGCCGCGCAGCCGCGCAGCTCGCCGCCTTCACGCACACCTGTTTCATGGTGACGCCGTACGAGGGCTACGTCGAGGTCTGCGAGGCGCTCTCCGAGCTGACCCCGGGCGACCACGCCAAGAAGTCCGCGCTGTTCAACTCGGGCGCCGAGGCCGTCGAGAACGCCGTCAAGATCGCCCGTTCGTACACCAAGCGCCAGGCCGTCGTCGTCTTCGACCACGGCTACCACGGCCGTACGAACCTGACGATGGCGCTGACCTCGAAGAACATGCCGTACAAGCAGGGCTTCGGACCGTTCGCGCCCGAGGTCTACCGCGTTCCGGTCGCCTACGGCTACCGCTGGCCCACCGGTGCCGAGAACTGCGGCCCCGAGGCCGCCGCCCAGGCGATCGACCAGATCTCCAAGCAGATCGGCGCCGAGAACGTCGCCGCGATCATCATCGAGCCGGTACTCGGCGAGGGCGGCTTCATCGAGCCGGCCAAGGGCTTCCTGCCGGCGATCGTGAAGTTCGCCAACGACAACGGCATCGTCTTCGTCGCCGACGAGATCCAGTCCGGCTTCTGCCGCACCGGCCAGTGGTTCGCCTGCGAGGACGAGGGCATCGTCCCGGACCTGATCACCACCGCCAAGGGCATCGCGGGCGGTCTGCCGCTCGCCGCCGTCACCGGCCGCGCCGAGATCATGGACTCCGTCCACGGCGGCGGCCTGGGCGGCACCTACGGCGGCAACCCGGTGGCCTGCGCCGGTGCGCTCGGCTCCATCGAGACCATGAAGGAGCTCGACCTCAACGCCAAGGCGAAGAAGATCGAGTCGCTCATGAAGGCCCGCCTGGCCGCCATGCAGGAGAAGTACGAGATCATCGGCGACATCCGCGGCCGCGGCGCCATGATCGCGATCGAGCTGGTCAAGGACCCGGCGACCAAGGAGCCGAACCCGGAGGCCGCGGGCGCGCTGGCGAAGGCCTGCCACGCCGAGGGCGTGATGGTCCTGACCTGTGGCACCTACGGCAACGTGCTGCGTTTCCTGCCGCCCCTGGTGATCGGCGAGGACCTGCTGAACGAGGGTCTCGACGTCATCGAGAGCGCGTTCGGCCAGATCTGACGCCTCTTCGGCACAGGGTGTGAAGAAGGTGTGGGGGGCCGATGGCGGGATGGAGTTCCGGCTGTCGGTCCCCCTTTCTCTGCCGTACGGTTTCTGCAGATGAGAGAAACACCTCGCTCACAGGAGACTGCGGGCGACAACAGGGCGGAGCCTCCCCAGCCCCGCCTTGATCGTGCCTTCGCGCACACCACTGGAGCCTCCGGCTCCGGAACTCCTCACCGATCGGATGGCCGCCCGCCCCACACCCCCCGGGGCGCGCGGTGGCCCGATCAAGTCGGCCTCCCCGGAACCACCCCCCCTGTTCCGGGGAGGCCGACTGTCTTCTCGGCGGTCATGGCCCTCGCCCTCGTCACCTGGCAGGTCCTCGTCGGTGGCCCTCTCGCACGGCTCGACGAACGCCTCTCTCGCGCTCTTGTCGACACCGTCCCCCGGTGGCTCTCCGAACTCGGCGCCGATCTCGGCAGTCTGACGGTCGCCCTCCCGGTCCTCGTGTGCGCGATGACGTACGCGATCCTCCGTGGTCGGCGCGCCCAGGCCCTGTGCGCGGGGGTCACCATGGCCCTCGTACCGGCCCTCGTCATCCCCCTGAAGGAGTGGACCGCCCGCCCGGGCCCGCTGGAGCCCTGGGCCGCGGGCTACTACCCGTCGGGCCACACGGCGACGGCGACGGTCGCGTACTTCGGGGCGGCGTTCCTCGTCTCGAACCGCCTGATCCCGGTCGCCGCCGTACTGACGGCGTTGACGGGCATCGGCCTGATCCTGCGCGGCTTCCACTGGCCGCTGGACGTGCTGGCCTCGCTCGCCCTGTGCGTGCCCCTGCTCACCTGGCCTGTCGTGGCCGAGCGGTACGGTCGCCCTTCACGTTCGTGACCGACGATCCGGAGAGCAGGATGACGATTCAACGGCCGGGACTGCCGGGCGACTTGCCGTCCCCGGAGCTGCTGTGGGCCCGCTGGGCGCTGGTCGCCGTACTGGAGGCGACCAGCGAGGCGGAGGAAAGCACGCGATACCGGACCGGCACCTGGATCGACGAGGAGGGGCTCCACCTCGACGACTGCGGCTGCACCTGGTGGACGTTCTCCCGCGTCGGCGAGGGCCGGTACGTGCTCTTCGGCGAGGACGAGTCGAGCGGCGTCAAGTGGCACAGGACGCCGATCGACATGCTGGCGGGCGGCCCCGACTGGCTCCCCTACGAGGAGCTGCGCGACCGGCTGGAGGGGAACGAACTGGGCTGTGTCTACTGGTACGAGAACGGCGCCTGGGCCCGCGCCCCGTACCCCGACGACCTGGGCGACGACGGACTCGACTGCGGAATGAGCCGCTTCGTCGACCGGGACGACGCCCTGAGCCTGCTGGACGAGCACGTCCGGCACGACGCCCCGGGTGCGGAGATCCTCATGGACCACGCCGAGCGGTACCGGCTCACGGCGGAGCTGCTGGAGTCCTACGCCTCCCCCGCGGACGGGAGCGTCCCGGACCTCCCGGCCATGGGCCGGGCTCTGCGCCGGGCCGAGCTGACGCCGCGTACGGCCACGGCGGGCTGAGCTCGACAGCGCCCGGCCGGCCATGCTCGCGGTCGCGTGGCCGGCCGGGCAGATCGTCTCCTGGCCGTCAGCTCCAGCCGTAGGCGTCGAAGTTCCGGCTGAACTCCCAGCTGTTGAATCGGTCCCAGTTGATCGACCAGGTCATCAGGCCGCGCAGCGCCGGCCAGGTGCCGTGGGTCTGGTAGGTGCCGCAGTTCGTCTTCTTCGTCAGGCAGTCCAGGGCCGTGTTCACCTCTGACGGTGTCGTGTGGCCGTTGCCCGCCTGGGTGGAGGCCGGGAGGCCGATGGCGACCTGGTCGGGGCGGAGCGCCGGGAAGACGCGCTCGGTGTTGCCGGCGACCGGGAAGCCGGTGAGGAGCATGTCGGTCATGGCGATGTGGAAGTCCGCGCCGCCCATGGAGTGGTACTGGTTGTCGAGGCCCATGATCGAGCCCGAGTTGTAGTCCTGGACGTGGAGCAGGGTGAGGTCGTCGCGCAGGGCGTGGATGACCGGGAGGTAGGCGCCGGCGCGCGGGTCCTGGCCGCCCCAGGGGCCGGAGCCGTAGTACTGGTAGCCGAGCTGGACGAAGAAGGTCTCCGGGGCCATCGTCAGGACGAAGTCGGAGCCGTACGTGGCCTTCAGGGACTTCACCGCCGAGATCAGGTTGACGATCACCGGGCTGGTCGGGCTGCGGAAGTCGGTGTCACCGGTCTGGAGCGAGAGGGAGTGGCCCTCGAAGTCGATGTCCAGGCCGTCGAGTCCGTACTCGTCGATGATCTTCGAGACGGAGGAGACGAAGGTGTCGCGGGCGGCCGTGGTGGAGAGCTGCACCTGGCCGTTCTGGCCGCCGATGGAGATCAGGACCTTCTTGCCGGCCGCCTGCTTGGCCTTGATGGCCGCCTTGAAGTCCGCGGCGGACTCGACGTTCGGGCATTCGGTGGCCGGGCAGAGGGAGAAGCGGATGTCTCCGGAGGTCACCGAGGTCGGCTCGCCGAAGGCGAGGTTGATGACGTCCCAGGAGTCGGGGACGTCGGCCATCCGGGTGTAGCCGGAGCCGTTGGCGAAGCTGGCGTGGAGGTAGCCGACGAGCGCGTGGGCGGGGAGGTCGCCGCCGGGGTTCCCGCCACCGCCGGACGTCGTGGTGGCCGAGACGGCCGCGGACCTGGCCGACTCGCCCGCGCTGTTCACGGCGGAGACCTGGAAGGTGTACGAGGTGGAGGGCGCGAGGCCGGTCGCGGTGTACGAGGTGCCGGTGACGGTCCCCGCCAGGGTTCCGCCGCGGTAGACCTTGTACGACGTGGCACCGGCGACGCCGGGCCAGGACAGCGGCACGGAGGTGGAGGTCGGGGAGCCCGCCGCGAGACCGGTGGGGATGGCCGGTATCTGGACGGGGTCTCCGCCGGGGCCGATCAGGGAGACGTCGTCGGCGTGGTAGGCGCCGGTGCCGTACCAGCCGTGGGTGTGGATCGTCACCGAGGTCGTCGAGGCCCCGGTCGTGAAGGTGGTGCTCAGCTTCTGCCAGTCGGGGGCGGACTGGGTCCAGGTGGAGACGTCGGTGGTGCCGGTTCCGGACGCGCCGAGGTAGACGTAGCTGCCGCGCACCCAGCCGCTCAGCGTGTAGGCGGAGTTCGGCTTGACGGAGACGGTCTGGGAACACTTGGCGTGGTCGCTGCCGGCGGGGGTCGCCTGCAGCGCCTTCGTCCCGCCGTGCACGGGTGAGGAGACGACGGCTCCGCTGCCCGCCGTACAACTCCAGCCGTCGAGACCGGATTCGAAGCCGCCGTTGGCGGCGAGGTCGGGGTCGGCGGCCTGGGCCGCGGGGGTGAGGGAGACGAGTCCGCCGGCGGCGAGGACGCCCGCCAGCAGAAGCGTGAGAGGTCTGGTGCGGTCCACAACTGCCTCCGGGGGTGGGGGAATCGAGGTGGAGCGCGCCACAGCATGGTCCAGACCAATCAAGTGGTCAAGACCTCTGTTCCCCTTCCCTCCGCGCCAGTTGGCCCGCCGCCTCGTGCATCGCCAGCTCCAGGAGCGAGGCGTCGTTGAGCGTCCCGCTCCCGTCGGGCGGGATCAGCCAGCGCACGCCGCCGGTGGCCCGCCCCGGGTAGGGGACGACGATCCAGGTGCCGCGACCGGCGCTGCGCACCCCGGTACCGAGCCAGCGCGCAGCCGTGCCGGGCGGCACGAAGAATCCCGTACGGGCCTCGCCGAAGTCGGCGAGCACCGGCCCCGGCCGTGCCACCAGCCGGGTGAGCACGTCGAGCGTGGGGCAGCCGAGCTCCCCCGGCAGAATCAGCACGTCCCAGCGCCTGCCTGCGGGCAGCAGCGCCACCCCGTGCGGGTTGCGCTCCCATTCCCACCGGCAGGCGTCGGGATCCGGTGCCACCGATGCCAGCCATTCCACCGCGGTCTTGGCCCCCGAACCGGTCATTGCCCTTGGCCTCCATTCCGTGTGCGGACGCGACGTCCACACGCAGAGAGCGGGGTCGGCGACGATCATTACGCGGGTTCGGGCCACGGGACGGTAGTGAACTGGGTCACATCGCGACCGACTGGTGTGCGCGGGGGGCGCACACCCGGCGCACGCCCTGGGGTCGGGGCCGGCCGGAACGCGCCCGATCGGGTGGACGGCGGCGGGCCGGGTCGGCGGCTTCCGTCGCCCGCCTGCCCCGCGTGTTCGTATGGGCCTCCGCGCCGCCCTCACCCCGGGAGTACCCATGCCGTTCCCGCCGTCTTCGGGTACCGCGCCCGGCAGCCGAAGCACCGGCAAAAAGGGGCTGCTGTGGCGGCTCGGCGCGTGGTCGGCCCGCCACTTCGTCGTCGTGCTGGTCGCCTGGGTCGTGGCCCTGGGTGCCCTGATGGGGCTGAATCACGCGTACGGCGGCGAGTACTCCGACAACTACTCGCTGCCGGGCACCCAGTCCCAGGAGGGGCTCGACGTGCTGCGTGCGCACGAGCCCGCCGCCGGCGGCTACAGCGCCCAGGTGGTGCTGTACGACGGCGCCAAGCCGCTCACCGACGTCGGCGATCAGGTCTCGTCCACCGTGGCCTCGCTGGGGAAGCTTCCGCATGTCCTGAACGCCACGAGCCCGCTGCCCGCGCCCGGCACGCAGCCGCCCTCCCCTCCGCCGGGCACCCCCGACGTCGGCCCGCTGTCCACCGACGGGAAGACCGGATACATCACCGTCCGTTTCGACGTCCAGCCCAGCACCCTCGGCGACGACTACCTGACCGGTGTGGACAGCGCCGTGGAGCCGCTGCGCGCTGCCGGGGTCCAGGTCGAGTACGGCGGTTCACTGGGTGAACTCGCCCGTCCCGAGGCGGACGACCGGGTGAGCGAGGCGATCGGGTTCGGCGTCGCGATCATCGTCCTGATCATCGGCTTCGGCAGCCTGATCGCCGCCGTACTGCCCCTGGTCACCGCCCTGGTGGCGGCCCTCTGCGGCCTGGCGGTGCTCGGTCTCCTCGCCGCCGTGTGGACCTTCGCGACGGTCTCCCCCACCCTGGCCACGATGATCGGCATCGGCGTCGGCATCGATTACGCGCTCTTCCTGATCACCCGGCACCGCCAGCTCCTGATGAACGGCCAGGATCCGGTCACGGCGGCCGGAGTGGCCACCGCGACCAGCGGACGGGCCGTCCTCGTCTCGGGCTGCACCGTCATCATCGCCCTCGGCGGACTGTGGGTCTCCGGACTGAGCTTCATCGGACTGCTCGGCCTGGCCGCGACCTCCACCGTGGTCACGGCCGTCGCCGGAGCCCTCACGCTCGTCCCGGCGATGCTCGGACTGGTCGGGCGACACATCGACCGGCTGCATCTGCGCAAACCGGTCGCCGAGGCCGACGAGACGACCGGCGAGGCGCACGGCACCTGGCACCGCTACGCCTTGCGCGTGGAGCGCCGTCCCTGGTGGTTCCTGACCTCGGGCGTCGTCGTCCTCGCCGTGCTCGCCATCCCTCTGTTCTCCATCCAGCTCGGGCACATCGGCGACGGCGCGGACCCGAAGTCCTTCACCGACCGCCGTGCGTTCGACCTGATGTCCACGGCCTTCGGACCCGGCTCCAACGGGCCGCTGACGCTGGTGATCGACCAGACGTCGGTCCCTGCGGCCGACCGCTCCTCCCTGGCGAGCCAGGCCCAGAAGGCGCTCACCGGGGTCCCCGACGCCGTCCTGATCACCCCGCTCACGCCGACCTCGGACGGGGACGTCCTGATCGCCACGGCCTACTCGGTCGCCGCCCCGCAGGACGAGAAGACGACCTCCCTGACCAACCACCTGGCCGACGACGTCCTCCCGCAGGCGGTCAGCGGCACCACCGCCGCCACGTACGTCACCGGAACCACCGCCGCCCAGGTGGACTTCCTCGACATCGTCTCCAGTCGGCTGCTGCTCATCATCGCGGTGGTCGTGGCACTGGCGTTCCTCGTCATCCTGGTCGTCTTCCGCGGCCCGCTCGTCGCCCTCAAGGCGGCGGTGCTCAACCTGCTGTCCATCGCCGCCTCGTACGGCGTCGTCGTCGCCGTCTTCCAGTGGGGCTGGGGCGGTCCGGCGCTCGGCGTCTCCGGTGACGTGCCCATCGAGAGCTACGTGCCGATGATGATGTTCGCCATCGTCTTCGGCCTGAGCATGGACTACGAGATCTTCCTGCTGTCCCGGGTCCACGAGGCGTGGCTGCGCACCGGCGACGCGAAGGCGAGCGTGGCGCACGCCCTGGAGATCACGGCCCGTGTCATCACCTGCGCGGCGCTCATCATGGTGAGCGTCTTCGCCGCCTTCATCCTGAACGACAGCATCGTCATCAAGATGATGGGCCTCGGTCTCGCCGCGAGCGTCCTCATCGACGCGACGGTCGCACGGCTGCTGCTGGTGCCCGCGGTGATGACCCTGCTCGGTAAGTGGGCCTGGTGGACCCCGCGCTGGCTGGACAGGATCCTGCCGCACGTCGACACGGAGGGTGAGGGCGCGCTGGCCCAGGCGGGCGGGAACGGCGCGGCGGGGCCACGGAAGGCTCCGTGACCCCGCCGCGAGACGGCCGTCGGTTCTAGCTGTCGAAGCCCAGGCCCAGGCGGTCCATCGCCTTCAGCCACAGATTGCGGCGGCCGCCGTTCTCGTCGGCCCGTGCCATCGACCACTTGGTGATGCCGATGCCGGCCCAGGCGATCGGCTCCGGCGGGAACGGCAGCGGCTTGGAGCGGACCATCTCCAGCTCCGTACGCTCCGTGCGCTCACCGGACAGCAGGTCCAGCATCACGTCGCCGCCGAAGCGGGTGGCGCCCACGCCGAGGCCGGTGAAGCCCGCCGCGTAGGCGACCTTGCCCTGGTAGGCCGTACCGAAGAAGGCCGAGAAGCGCGAGCAGGTGTCGATCGCGCCGCCCCAGGCGTGGCTGAAGCGGAGCCCCTCCAGCTGCGGGAAGCAGTGGAAGAAGTGCTCGGCGAGCTTCAGATACGTCTCCGGGCGGTTGTCCATCTCGGCGCTGAGTCGGCCGCCGAAGCGGTAGATCGCGTCGTAGCCGCCCCACAGGATCCGGTTGTCGGCGGTGATCCGGAAGTAGTGGAACTGGTTGGCGCTGTCCCCGAGTCCCTGGCGGTTCTTCCAGCCGATGGCGGCGAGTTGCTCGGGGCTGAGCGGCTCGGTCATCAGGGCGTAGTCGTAGACCGGGACGGTGTAGTGCCGGACCCGCTTGACCAGCGAGGGGAAGACATTGGTGCCGAGCGCGACCCGGCGGGCGAGGACCCTGCCGTAGGGGGTGCGCACGCCCATGCCGGCGCCGACGGGGACGAGGTCGAGGCCGGGGGTGTTCTCGTAGATCCGCACCCCGAGGTCGGCGCAGGCCCGCTTCAGGCCCCACGCCAGCTTGGCGGGGTTGAGCATGGCGACGCCGCGCCGGTCCCACAGGCCGCCGAGGAAGGTCGGGGAGTCGACCTCCGCGCGGACCGCGTCGCCGTCGAGGAGGTCGAGGCCGTCCGCGAGACCGAGCCGCTCGATCTCCGCGTACACCTCGGTGAGTTCCTCCACCTGGTACGGCTCGGTGGCGACGTCGATCTCGCCGGTGCGCTCGAAGTCGCAGTCGAGGGAGTAGCGGGCGACCGCCGCCTCGATGGCGTCGAGGTTGCGCTCGCCGAGCTCCTCCAGCTTCGTCAGTTCGCCCGGCCAGCGGGCGAGCCCGTTGCCGAAGCCGTGCGTGAGGGAGGCCGCGCAGAAGCCGCCGTTGCGGCCCGAGGCGGCCCAGCCCACCTCGCGGCCTTCGATCAGGACGACATCCCTGGAGGGGTCGCGCTCCTTGGCGAGGAGCGCGGTCCACAGTCCGCTGTATCCGCCGCCGACGACGAGAAGGTCGCACTTCTCGGTGCCGGTGAGGGCGGGCACGGCTCCGGGCTTGCCGGGGTCTTCCAGCCAGAAGGGGACGGGCTGGGCGTCGGAGAGAGATTGTGCAGCGAGACGCATGGCGACTGGGGCCATGGTTTCCAACTCCTTCAGGGCTTGCTCAGGTCGTACTCAGCTTGTCGCTGATTTCTTGCGCCGGTTCGTGACGATCTGACCGGCTACCACCACCAGTACGGCAATGATGAACATGGCCGTGCCGATGACGTTGATCTGGACGGGCGTGCCCCGCTGTGCCGAGCCCCAGACGAACATGGGGAAGGTGACGGTCGAGCCCGCGTTGAAGTTGGTGATGATGAAGTCGTCGAACGAGAGCGCGAAGGCGAGCAGCGCTCCGGCGGCGATTCCGGGGGCGGCGATCGGCAGCGTGACCCGTACGAAGGTCTGCACCGGGCCGGCGTAGAGGTCGCGCGAAGCCTCCTCGAGACGCGGGTCCATGGACATCACCCGCGCCTTGACCGCCGTCACCACGAACGACAGACAGAACATGATGTGGGCGATCAGGACGGTCCAGAAGCCCAGCTCTGCGCCCATGTTGAGGAAGAGCGTGAGCAGGGAGGCGGCCATGACGACCTCGGGCATCGCCATCGGCAGGAAGATCAGCGAGTTGATCGAGCCACGCGCCCGGAAGCGGTAGCGGACCAGCGCGAAGGCGATCATCGTGCCGAGGAGCGTGGCGCCGAGGGTGGCCCAGGCCGCGATCTGGAGGGAGAGCGTCAGCGAGCCGCACAGGTCGGCGACGCCGCACGGGTCCTTCCAGGCGTCCAGGGAGAAGCGCTGCCAGGCGTAGTTGAAGCGCCCGTTCGGCTTGTTGAACGAGAACACCATCACGACGATGTTCGGAAGGATCATGTACGCGAGCGTCAGCAGGCCCGCGAGGGCGACAAGGTTCCGACGTATCCAACGCATCAGACCAGGTCCTCCGTTCCCGCACGGCGGATGTAGACGGTGACCATGAGCAGCACGATCGCCATGAGGATGAAGGACAGCGCGGCGGCCGTCGGATAGTCGAGGACCCGCAGGAACTGCGACTGGATGACGTTGCCGACCATCTTGGTGTCGGTCGAGCCGAGGAGTTCGGCGTTGACGTAGTCGCCGCTGGCCGGGATGAAGGTGAGCAGCGTGCCGGAGACCACGCCCGGCATGGAGAGCGGGAAGGTCACCTTGCGGAAGGTGGTGGCCGGGGACGCGTACAGGTCCTTCGCCGCTTCGTGGAGCCGGCCGTCGATCCGCTCCAGCGAGGTGTAGAGCGGCAGGATCATGAACGGCAGGAAGTTGTACGTGAGACCGCAGACCACCGCCATCGGGGTGGCGAGCACCCGGTCGCCCTCGGTCCAGCCGAGCCAGCTCGTCACGTCCAGGACGTGCAGGGCGTTGAGCGCGTCGACCACGAGGCTGTCGTCCGCGAGGATCGTCTTCCATGCCAGCGTCCGGATGAGGAAGCTGGTGAAGAAGGGCGCTATCACGAGGACCAGCAGGAGGTTGCGCCACCGGCCGGCCTTGAAGGCGATCAGATACGCCAGCGGATAGCCGAGGAGCAGACACAGCAGCGTGGCCGTACCGGCGTACAGCAGGGAGCGGACGAACTGCGGCCAGTACTCCTGGAAGGCGTCCCAGTACGTCTGGAAGTGCCAGGTGACCTCGAAGCCCTTCTCCAGGGAGCCGGTCTGCACCGACGTGGAGGCCTGGTAGACCATCGGCAGCGCGAAGAAGACGAGCAGCCAGAGGATGCCGGGCAGGAGCAGCCAGTACGGGACGAGCCGCTTGCGGGTGGAGGGCTTGCGCGTCACCGGTGCTCCGGCCGGCGCGGTCTCCTCCTCCTTGGTGAGAGTGGAAGTGCTCATCCGGCGTCCTCCACCGTCTCCACGCCCGCGTCGATGTCCTGATCGGCGTCCAGGCCGAACGTGTGCGCCGGGTTCCAGTGCAGGACGACCTCGGCGCCGGGCGCCAGACGCTCGTCCCGCTCGATGTTCTGCTCGTAGACCTGGAGCTCCGCCCCCGCCGGCGAGTTCACCACGTACTGGGTGGACACGCCGATGAAGGAGGAGTCGGCTATGCGTCCGGTGACCTTGTTGCGGCCGTCGGCGATCTTCCCCGCGTCGTCGGCGTGCGCGAGCGAGATCTTCTCGGGGCGGACGCCGACGAGGACCTTGCCTCCGGTGCGTACGGTCGCCGAACACCGGTCCGCGGGCAGCCGGAGCTTGCCGCCGCCGGCCGTCACGACCAGGTCGGAGCCACCGTTCTCGACGACCTCGGCCTCGATGAGGTTGGAGGTGCCCAGGAAGTTCGCCACGAAAGTGGTCCGCGGGTTCTCGTACAGGTCGGCGGGGGCGCCGAGCTGCTCCACCCGGCCGCCGTTCATCACCGCGACCTGGTCGGCCATGGTCATGGCCTCCTCCTGGTCGTGGGTGACGTGGACGAAGGTGATGCCGACCTCGGTCTGGATGCGCTTGAGCTCCAGCTGCATCTGGCGGCGCAGCTTGAGGTCGAGGGCGCCGAGCGGCTCGTCGAGGAGGAGGACCTGCGGGTGGTTGATGAGCGCCCGGGCCACGGCGACGCGCTGCTGCTGGCCGCCGGAGAGCTGGTGCGGCTTGTGCCGGGCCTTGTCGCCGAGCTGGACGAGCTCCAGCATGTCGTCGACCTGCTTCTTCACCGACTTGATGCCCCGCCGGCGCAGACCGAAGGCGATGTTCTCGTAGACGTCCATGTGCGGGAAGAGCGCGTAGGACTGGAAGACGGTGTTGACCGGCCGCTTGTACGGCGGGAGGTCGGTGACGTCCTTGTCGCCGAGGAACACGGTGCCGCTGGTGGGCTCCTCCAGGCCGGCGATCATGCGCAGCGTGGTGGTCTTGCCGCAGCCGGAGGCGCCCAGGAGGGCGAAGAACGAGCCCTGCGGGATGGTCAGGTCGAGCGGGTGGACGGCGGTGAAGGAGCCGTAGGTCTTGCTGATCCCGGTGAGACGGACGTCGCCGCCGGTGTTCTTGTCAGTCATGGGTTGCGATCCCAGGTTCGTAAGAGGTGGACGACGATGGGGGCACCCCGCGCTTGCCGCTGCGGGGGATCAGGCACCGATGAGCTTGGCGAACTTCTCCTCGTACGCCGTCTCTTCCTCGCCGGTGAGCGAGCGGAAGGCGTGCGACTTCGCGGCCATGGCCTTGTCCGGCAGGATCAGCGTGTTGTTCGCCAGCTCCGGGTCGATCTTGGCGAGCTCGTCCTTCACCCCGTCGACCGGGCAGACGTAGTTGATGTACGCGGCCAGCTGCGCGGCGACCGGGAGCTCGTAGTAGTAGTCGATGAGCTTCTCGGCGTTGGCCTTGTGGCGCGCCTTGGCCGGCACCAGCAGGTTGTCGCTGGAGGTGATGTAACCGGCGGACGGTATCGCGAACTTGATGTCCGGGTTGTCGGCCTGCAGCTGGATGACGTCACCGGCCCAGGCGAGACAGGCCGCGAGGTCGCCCTTGTCGAGGTCGGAGGTGTAGTCGTTGCCGGTGAAGCGGCGGATCTGCTTCTTGTCGACGCCCTTCTGCAGTCGGCCGATCGCCTCGTCGTACTCGGCGTCGGTGAACTTCCCCGGGTCCTTGCCCATGTCGAGCAGCGTCATGCCGACGGAGTCGCGCATCTCGGTGAGGAAGCCGACCCGGCCCTTGAGGGAGGGGTCGTCGAGGAGCTGGGTGACGGAGTCGACCTTCTTGCCGCCGGTCGCCTTGGAGTTGTAGGCGATGACGGTGGAGATGCCGGTCCACGGGTACGAGTAGGCGCGGCCCGGGTCCCAGTCGGGGCGGCGGAACTGCGCGGACAGGTTCGCGTACGCGGTGGGGAGGTTGGCCGCGTCGAGCTTCTGTGCCCAGCCGAGCCGGATGATGCGTGCCGCGAGCCAGTCGGTGACGCAGATCAGGTCGCGGCCGGTGTCCTGCCCGGCCGCGAGCTGCGGCTTGATCTTGCCGAAGAACTCGACGTTGTCGTTGATGTCCTCGGTGTACTT
The DNA here is from genome assembly GCF_036237275.1 of Streptomyces sp. NBC_01353. Taxonomy (GTDB): domain Bacteria; phylum Actinomycetota; class Actinomycetes; order Streptomycetales; family Streptomycetaceae; genus Streptomyces. The sequence continues at coordinate 2,539,264 of NZ_CP108352.1, forward strand.
GACCTTGATCCCGGTGCGTTTGGTGAACGCCTCCAGGGTGGGGCGGGACTTCTCGTCCTCGCTGACGTCCATGTACTCGGTCCAGTTGGAGAAGGCGAGCTGCTTCTCCTTGGCCGAGAAGTCCGTGGACGCGGGGCCGCCATGGCCCTCCCGCTTGGCCGGCGGGATGCCACAGGCGCTCAGGGACGCGAGGCCCCCGATCGTGAGCGCGCCGACACCTCCGGCGCGCAGCATCGAACGGCGGGTGAGGGCGCCCCGGCCACTCGTCAGACTGCGCCGCATCGCGGCGAGTTGCGCGGGGGACAGGCTGTCGGGTTCGTACTGCTCCATGCGCTGTGCCTCTCGGGGGTTGGGGAGGACTACCGGTCTCCGAAGATCGTGCGGTGCCAGTCCTTCCTGGCCACCGCGGTGTTTTCGTACATCACATGCTTGACCTGCGTGTACTCCTCGAAGGAATACGCCGACATGTCCTTTCCGAACCCGGAGGCCTTGTAGCCGCCGTGCGGCATCTCGCTGATGATCGGAATGTGATCGTTGACCCAGACGCAGCCCGCCTTGATCTCGCGGGTGGCGCGGTTGGCCCGGAAGACCTCGCGGGTCCACGCGGAGGCGGCGAGGCCGTAGGGGGTGTCGTTGGCGAGCCGGATGCCGTCGTCGTCGCTGTCGAAGGGCAGGGCCACCAGGACCGGTCCGAAGATCTCCGACTGCACGACCTCGCTGTCCTGCGCGGCGCCGGTGATCAGGGTCGGACGGTAGTACGCACCGTCCTTCAGCTCCCTGCCCGGGGCCTCGCCGCCGGTGACGACGGTGGCGTAGCCGCGGGCGCGGTCGACGAAGGCGGCGACCCGGTCGCGCTGGGCGTGACTGATCAGCGGGCCGAGGTCGGTGGAGGGGTCGAACGGGTCGCCGAGGCGGACGGTCTCCATGAGTTCGGCGACCCGGGCGACGAAGGCGTCGAAGAGCGGGCGCTGGACGTACGCGCGCGTGGCGGCGGTGCAGTCCTGGCCGCTGTTGATGAGGGAGGCGGCGACGGCGCCGTGGGCGGCGGCCTCCAGGTCGGCGTCGTCGAAGACCACGAAGGGGGCCTTGCCGCCGAGTTCGAGGTGGAGCCGCTTGACGGTGGACGTGGCGATCTCGGCGACCCGCTTGCCGACCGGGGTGGAGCCGGTGAAGGAGGTCATCACCACGTCCGGGTGGCCGACGAGGTGTTCGCCGGCGGTGCGTCCGGCGCCGTTGACGATGTTGACGACACCGTCGGGGATGCCGGCGTCGGTGGCCGCCTGGGCGAACATCAGCGAGGTGAGCGGGGTGAGTTCGGCCGGCTTCAGGACGATCGTGTTGCCGGCGGCGATCGCCGGGAGGATCTTCCAGGCGGCCATCTGGAGCGGGTAGTTCCAGGGGGCGATGGAGCCGACGACACCGATCGGTTCGCGCCGTACGTACGAGGTGTGGTCACCGCTGTACTCGCCTGCCGACTGGCCCTGGAGGTGGCGGGCCGCTCCGGCGAAGAAGGCGGTGTTGTCGACCGTGCCGGGCACGTCGAACTCGGTGGACAGCTTGATGGGCTTGCCGCACTGGAGGGACTCGACGCGGGCGAAGTCCTCGGCCCGCTCGGCGAGCACCCCGGCGAACCGGTGCAGCGCGTCCGAGCGCTCGCCGGGGGTGGCACCGGCCCAGCCCGGGAACGCGTCCTTCGCGGCGGCGACGGCGGCGTCCACGTCCGCGGTGGACGCGAGTTCGTACGTGTACACGCTCTCGCCCGTGGCCGGGTCGATGACGCTGTGCTCCTCGCCCGAGGTCCCGGGCCGCAGACGCCCGCCGATGTACTGTGCGCCGTCCGCGAAGCGGTCCGTCACCTGGAAGCGGTTGCCCATGACGCTCTCCGTTGTTCCAGCTCGAATTGAGTGCCGATCCTGACAGAGCAATACCAGGCCAACAAGTGATTCCGTTGTTGCCTTTTGGTTACGCGACGGAATCGGTCGACCATGTGTCGAGGGGTCGGGTGCATGACCGTACGGAATGTCCGTGGCGGCTGCCAGAATCGCGTGCATGGGAAAGATCGACGAGCTGACGAAGCAGGTCAGCAGGGGCGACAAGGTGAAGTGGCTGCATTTCTGGGGCCACCGCCCGAGGCCGGACGGTCAGCTCTCGGCGAGCTGTCTGAGCCAGTGGTGGGCGTCACCCTTCGAGGTCGACGGGGTGCGGTACGCGACGGCCGAGCACTGGATGATGGCGGCGAAGGCCCGGCTCTTCGGCGACCCGGAGGCCGAGCGGGCCGCACTGTCGTCCCGTACGCCCGCGGAGGCGAAGAAGGCCGGGCGGCTGGTGCGGGGCTTCGACGAGACGGTGTGGCAGCGGGAGCGCTTCGGGATCGTCGTGGAGGGCAGCGTCCACAAGTTCGCCTCGGACGACGCCCTGCGGGCGTTCCTGCTCGGCACGGGTGGCCGGGTCCTGGTGGAGGCGAGCCCGCTGGACCGCGTGTGGGGCATCGGTCTCGCCGCCGACGACCCCCGGGCCATGGACCCCGCCCGGTGGCAGGGGCTGAACCTGCTGGGCTTCGCGCTCATGGAGGCGCGGGAGCGCCTGCGCGGCGCATAGCGGCGGCGTGAAGGAGAAGGAGCCCGGCGGCCGGAAGGCGCGGGCCCCTTCTCCTTCTGCGAGGCGTTCTAGCGGTTCTGGACCACCAGGCTCGTCGCCCACGGGTCGTCCGCGTCGCTGCCGTAGGTCTCGTCCTGGGCGATGGCCCAGATGATGAAGCCCAGGAACACCGAGCTGATCAGGATGCCGATCGAGCCGAGGACGATGCCCGCGGTCGCCATCCCGCCGTTGTTCGCCTCACCGCGCTGCACCTTCTTGCGGCCGATGATGCCGAAGACCAGGGCCAGGATGCCCAGGACGACCCCGAGGCCGTACATGCAGAAGCCGACGGTCGCGATGATGCCGAGCACCATCGCCGCCGTCCCCATCCCGTTGGACGGGGCCGCCTGCCAGCCGGTCTGGCCGTAGCCGCTGTATCCCGGATAGCCGGGGTAGCCGTACGCCTGCGGTGCGGGCGCGGCGGGTGTCGCGGCCGGGTAGCCGTACGCGCCGGGTGTGGTCGCGGGCCCCCCGGGGGCCACGGGTGGCGGCGGCACGTCCCCGGCCGCCGGCATCGACGTCATCGTCGGCTGGTCGTGCACCGGCGGACGGTCCTGCGGCGCGGGCGTCGCCGGCTTGCTCAGTTCCACCCCGTCGCGGTTCGGCGGAGCCCACGGGTCCGCCGGGTCGTACCCGCCCCGCGGCTGGTCGCTGTTGTCAGACATGGGCCTCCCCCATCGTGGTCACGCCATGCTACGACCTCACCCCAATGGCGGACCGGCCCGGCCTACGATGATCCGATGACCGATCTCCACTCCTTCATCGCGGGCCTTCCCAAGGCCGAGCTGCACGTCCATCACGTCGGCTCCGCCTCTCCGCGGATCGTCTCCGAGCTGGCCGCACGTCACCCCGACTCGAAGGTCCCCACGGACCCCGAGGCGCTCGCCGACTACTTCACCTTCACCGACTTCGCGCACTTCGTCGAGGTCTACCTCTCGGTCGTCGACCTCGTCCGCACCCCGGAGGACGTCCGGCTGCTGACCTTCGAGGTCGCCCGGGACATGGCGCGGCAGAACATCCGGTACGCCGAGCTCACCATCACCCCGTACAGCTCCACCCGCCGCGGGATCGACGAGCGCGCCTTCATGGCGGCCATCGAGGACGCCCGCAAGGCCGCCGAGGCCGAGCTGGGCGTCGTGCTGCGCTGGTGCTTCGACATCCCCGGCGAGGCCGGTCTGGAGGCGGCCGAGGAGACCGCCCGGCTCGCGGTCGAGCTGCACCCCGAGGGCCTGGTCTCGTTCGGCCTCGGCGGCCCGGAGATCGGCGTAGCGCGCCCGCAGTTCAAGCCGTACTTCGACCGGGCGATCGCGGCCGGGCTGCGCTCCGTCCCGCACGCGGGCGAGACGACCGGCCCGCAGACGATCTGGGACGCCCTGAACGAGCTGGGCGCCGAGCGCATCGGCCACGGCACCAGCGCCGTGCAGGACCCGGAGCTGCTTGCGTACCTCGCCGAGCACCGGATCCCCCTGGAGGTCTGCCCGACCTCGAACATCGCGACCCGCGCGGTCGCCGATCTGGACCAGCACCCCATCAAGGAGATGGTGGCGGCCGGCGTCCTGGTGACGATCAACAGTGACGACCCGCCGATGTTCGGTACGGACCTGAACAACGAGTACGCGGTCGCCGCCCGGCTCCTGGAGCTCGACGAGCGCGGTCTGGCCGCCCTCGCCAAGAACGCGGTCGAGGCGTCCTTCCTGGACGAGGCCGGGAAGGCCCGCCTCGCCGCCGAGATCGACGACTACACGGAGACGTGGCTCGCGCGCTGAGCCGCGTCCCAGCCGCAACAATGGCCCCATGGACCACGGAGCCCTGGATCACGTCACTGTCGTAGGCCACCGCGGCGACCCGTACCGCGTGCGGGAGAACACGGTCCCCTCGATCGTCTCGGCGATCGAGCGGGGCGCGGACGCCGTCGAGATCGATGTACGGCTCACCGCCGACGGCGTCCCCGTCCTGCTCCACGACGACACCCTCGAACGGCTGTGGGGCCACGACCGGCCGCTGTCCGCGCTCACCCACTCGCAGCTGCGGGAGCTGACGTACGGCGGGGTGCCCACGCTGCGCGAGGCGCTGATCGCGGCCGGACCGCACCGGCTGATGCTCGACCTGCCCGGCGGGAACGAGGACTCGGTCCGCACGATCGTCGGCACGGTCCGCGAGTGCGGGGCCGCCGAGCGCGTGTACTACTGCGCGGGCGGGGTGGCGATGCTCCAGGTCCGGGCCGCCGACCCGGCCGCGGAGATCGCCCTGACCTGGACGACGCTTGCACCGCCGCGGGCCGTGCTGCTGGACGCGGTGAGGCCGCGCTGGCTCAACTACCGCTTCGGCCTGGTGAGTCGGGAGCTGGTGGAGCGGGTGCACCTTGACGGGTACCTGCTGTCGGCCTGGACCGCGGACACCCGGCGTTCCATGCGTAAGCTCCTGTCCCACGGGGTGGATGCGATCACCACCAACCGGGTGGACGCGCTCGCCGCCGAACTGCGAGCCGCCGAACTGCGAAGGGGAGACCACCGGTGACAGGGGCCGAGCGGATCCGGACCGACATCGCGCACAACGCCCGCGTGTGGAACTACTGGCTGGGCGGCAAGGACAACTACCCCGTCGACCGTGCGGTCGGCGACCAGGTCACCGGTCTCTACCCGAGCATCGGTGAAGTGGCCCGCGCGGACCGGGCGTTCCTCGGCCGGGCGGTGACGCATCTGGCGGCCGACGCCGGGGTGCGCCAGTTCCTGGACATCGGCACGGGCCTGCCGACGGCCGACAACACCCACGAGGTCGCCCAGCGGGTCGCGCCGGAGGCCAGGATCGTCTACGTCGACAACGACCCGATCGTGCTGACGCACGCCCGCGCGCTGCTGACCAGCGCCCCGGAGGGGGTCACCGAGTACATCGACGCGGACGCGCGGAACCCGGAGCTCATCCTGGAGGCGGCGGCGCGGACGCTCGACCTGTCGCGTCCGGTCGCGGTGATGATGCTGGGCATCCTCAACTTCGTCCTGGACGCCGACGAAGCCCGGAGCGTGGTCCGTACGCTCATGGACGCGATGCCGTCCGGCAGCCATCTCGTACTGACCCACCCCACCCTGGAGCCTGAGCTCGGCGGCGAGGGGAACGTGGCGGCGATGACGTTCTGGAACGAGAACGCGACCCCGCCGATCACCGCCCGCAGCCGCGCCGAGTTCACCTCCTTCCTGGACGGACTCGACGTCCTGGAGCCGGGGATCGTCTCGTGCGCGAGCTGGCGGTTCGCCACGGCGAGCGAGGTGGCGCAGTTCGGCGCGGTGGGCCGCAAGCCGTAATGGGCATACGGGGGGACGTACGGGGGTGGTGGGAGCGGGCGCGGAGGGTGGCGGCCGGCCATCCTCCCCCGAGGCTTCGCATGGGGGTGTCCCCATCTCGCCTGCTCGCCGTGGACATCGGGATCGCGCTACTCGTCCAGGCGGCCATGACGATGCCGTTCGTGGTGCCGCGCGCGCCGGAGCTGGAGCCGGCGACCTGGCCCGCGTACGGGCTGACGACGCTCACCGTCGTGCCGCTGATCTGGCGGCGGCGCGCGCCGATGGCGGTGTTCCTCGCGATCATGGCGGCCAGTGCGCTGTACAAGCTGGCCGTGGAGGGCCCCGGGCAGCCCCTTCCGTACACCGGGCTCGTCATCGTCTACACGATCGCCGCGATGTCGCCGCCGTGGAAGCGGCTGGCGACGGGTCTGCTGCTGGTGGTCGCGGTGCCGGTGTCGGTGTGGCTCAACACCCGATCGGTGCGCGAACTGACCTTCTCCCTCTTCGTGTTCGCGGCGGCGTACGTCTTCGGGCGGCTCACCGACGCCCGGCAGCGGGCCACGCGCGTGGAGGCCGAGCGGGCCGCGGCACGTGAACGGGCCCGGATCGCACGGGAGATGCACGACATCCTGTCCCATGCGGTGAGCCTGATGGTCGTGCAGGCGGAGGCCGGACCGGTGGCCGTGCGGTCGGCGCCCGAGCGGGCGGAGGCCGCGTTCGACGCGATCTCCGCGACCGGCCGGGACGCGATGGAACAGCTGCGCCGGATGCTGGGGGTGCTGCGGGAGGGTGACGAGCCCGGCGCGGACGCCCCGCGCGAGCCGCAGCCCGACCTCAAGGGTCTGCCCGATCTGGTGGAGCGGGTACGGGCCGGCGGGCTCGACGTCACCTACCTGACGACGGGCGGGGTGCGGGCCCTGCCGTCCGCCGTCGGGGCGACCGTCCACCGCATCGTCCAGGAGGCGCTGACGAACGTGGTGAAGCACGCCGGGGCGCGCACCGCCTCCGTGCGGCTGGCCCACGAGGACGGTGTCCTGGAGATCGTGGTGACGGACGACGGCCGCGGTCCGCGGCGCGGTGCTCCGGCGGGCTCCGGCGGTCACGGGCTCGTGGGGATCCGAGAACGGGCGGCGGCGCACGGCGGCACGGCGGTGTACGGACCTGGGCCGGACGGCCGGGGCTTCGAGGTACGGGTCGAGCTCCCCGTAACCTCTCCCGCGGAGGTGGCGCGTTGACGATCCGGGTGGTGGTGGCCGACGACCAGGAGCTGGTCCGCAGCGGTTTCTCGATGATCCTGGAGGGGCAGCCGGACATCGAGGTGGTCGCGGAGGCGGGCGACGGGGCCGAGGCGGTCGAGGCCGTGCGCCGGCACAACCCCGATGTGGCGCTGCTCGACATCCGTATGCCGCGCATGGACGGCATCGAGGCCTGCCGGACGATCAGCGCCGAGTCGGCGTGCCGGACGGTGATGCTGACGACCTTCGACTCCGACGAGTACGTGTACGAGGCGCTGCACGCGGGCGCGAGCGGATTCCTGCTGAAGGACGTGCGCCGGGACGATCTGGTGCACGCGGTACGGGTGGTGGCTCGGGGCGACTCGCTGCTGGCCCCGTCCGTGGCGCGGCGGCTGGTGGCGGAGTACACCCGCCCGACCCGCCGCGCGCCCCGGCCCGATCCGCGCCTCGACGCGCTGACGGCCCGCGAGCGGGAGACACTGCTGCTGCTCGCGCGGGGGCTTTCCAACGCGGAGATCGCGGCGGAGCTGGTGGTGAGCGACCACACGGTGAAGACGCATGTGGGGAACGTGCTCGCCAAGCTGGGTCTTCGGGACCGGATCCAGGCGGTGATCTGCGCGTACGAGAGCGGGCTGATCACCGCCGGTTCTCCCCCGGCCGGGGGATGAGCGGGGCGGGCGAAGATCCCCCGCTCCGGCGATCCGGTGATCGCCGCAGATCAGCAGGATGAGAGTCATCGAGAACACCGGCTCACATCCACGGAGTTGACCATGAAGAGCACCACGCGCACGCTGCTGGCCGCCGCCCTCGTCCTGGGGGTCGCCGCGGGCCCGGCGGCTGTGCCGGCCGCCGCCACGGGCACGCCCGCCGCCGTGTCCGTACCGGCGTCGCATTCGGATGCCGCGCTCGAAGCGGCGATCGCCGGGCTGCCGAAGGCCCATGCCACGGCCGCGCTGGTACGGGTCGGGGGCACCGAGGGTGTCTGGCGCGGCGCCTCGGGCGTGCACGATCTGGCGACGATGCGCCCGGCCGACGCGGACGCCCGCTTCCGGGCCGGTTCGGTGACCAAGGTGTTCACGGCCGCTGTCGTCCTCCAGCTGACCGCCGAGGGGCGGCTGGACCTGGACCGCCCGGCCCGCTCCTACCTGCCGGAACTGATCCCGGGCCGGTACGGGAAGGTGACGGTCCGCCAGCTGATCAACCACACGCACGGCATCCCGGCGCCGGACTTCGCCGGCACGACGGTCGAGGAGTGGTACGCGAACCGCTTCGAGATCCACGACCCGCGGGAGATGGTCCGCTCGGCGACGGCAAAGAAGCGCGAGTTCGCCCCCGGCACCCGCCAGCACTACCTCAACATCGGCTACACCATCGCGGGTCTGCTGATCGAGCGGGTCACCGGCGACACGTACGAGAACCAGGTCGCGGCGCGCGTCCTGCGGCCGCTGGGGCTGCGCGACACGTACTTCCCCAGGACCGACCCCCGCATCAAGGGTCCGCACAACCACGGTTACCAGACGATGAAGCTGGACGACGGCACGACCGGGCTGCGCGATGTGTCGGTGTGGGGGACGACGGACGGCTGGGCGGCCGGCGACATCGTCTCGACGACGGCCGATCTGGAACGGTTCACGACCGCCCTGTTCCGCGGCCGGGTGGTGCGCGGCCCGCTCCTGGAGGAGATGTTCACCCTGCCGAAGGTCACGGACTTCACGAGCGGCGACCCGGCCGCGTACGCGGCCGGGCTGGCGATGAAGAAGCTCGGCGGGCGGGAGGTGTGGGGCAAGACGGGCGGCCGTTGGGGCTACAACGCGGCGATCGCCTCGACCCGCGGCGGCTCGCGCACCCTGGTCTACAGCGTCAACGCCACGGACGCGAAGGGCCAGGACATGAACAAGGTCGCGCTGAACGTCATGGTCGCGACCTACGGCGCGCCGACGGACTGAGGCGCTCCGGCCACAGCCTGTACCGCTTCAAGACGCTTGATCATCCGGCGAACGACGAGCAGTGGGATCACTCCGAAGACGCCGAACGACATGTCGATGACGGACCACCAGAAGGGGATGTCCCGGATCGGGCCGCAGATCAGTGCGAGCGGGATGATCCCGGCGCAGGCGATCATCCCGAACTCGATCACCCAGATGTTCCGGACCGGGTCGCGGTAGGGGCCGTAGAACGCGACGGCGATGACGAGGTGGGCGAAGGCCAGCCAGTCGGTGCCGTAGAGCAGGAAGGGGTACTGCGCGTCGGCGGTGTCGAGACCGTCCCGTACCCGCTCGATCCACTCCAGGAGCCCGGGGAAGAGCTCGGCCGCGGGGGCCGCCCAGGACGTCAACGCGTCCTCGAGGAGCCGGAGTTCGGTGACGAGCGGGAAGGCGGTGACCCCGCTCAGCACCAGACAGACGATGAAGACGACCAGCCACACACGGATACGCCTGAGAAGGGCTCGGGGCCCCTTCGTCTCGTTCATGACAGCACCCTACGCCCGTCATGAACGCGTTCAAAAACCGGGGTGGCCGGTCACCTTCCGAGCGAGGGCGTGCGCGGCGACGGTCACTCCGCCGGCCACCGCGAGCCCCGTCACCAGGTCCCGCGCCCGCGTCGGCCTCAGCACACCGGCCCGCCGCAGCCGCCCGCGCGCCCAGAGCGTGAAAGGCACGACGATCAGCGGCGACGTCGCCGAGCCGGGCGTGTATCCGCGGACGGCGGCGGCCTGCGCCAGATGGACGAGGCCGTGCAGGCCGAAGCCGTTCAGCGCCGCCTGGTAGAAGGCCGACCGGCCGCCGGAGCACTGTCCGGCGACGGCCGCGGCGGCCACGACGGCCCCCACCGCCGTCACGGCAACGGCGAACTCCCGTTCGTCGACGCCCTCCACGACCTTCCACACCGCCTCCGGGGCCTCCGGGAAGCGCTCGCGCAGCTCCGGCAGATGCTCCCGGAGCCAGCGGGGCCCGAGGAGGACCTCCTCGGTGTCGTGCACGGCCCAGGCGGCCAACAGGCCGTATGTCACAGCCGGGTTCACGGACGCGTTCGCGATCGTATTCACATCCGGGGAACTCACAGACCGACGATCGAGTTCCACCTCTTCGCGAACTCCGTCCGCTCCTCCGAGGTGATGTCCCGGGCGATCGCAAGCCGCCCCCGCATCTCGCCATCGGGGAAGATCAGCGGGTCCTCGGCGAGGGCCGCCAGCTCCTCGTCGTCGGAGTCGGCCAGGACGTCACGGGCGGCGGGGACGGGGCAGACGTAGTTGACCCAGGCGGCGAGCTCGGCGGCGACCTCGGGCTCGTAGTAGTAGTCGATCAGCTTCTCGGCGTTGGTCTTGTGCCGCGCCAGGTTGGGGATCATCAGCGACTCGGCCCACAGTTCGGCGCCCTCCTCGGGGACGACGAACTCGATGTCGGGGTTGTCGGCCTGGAGCTGGATGACGTCGCCCGAGTACGCCTGGCAGGCCAGCACGTCGCCGGTCGACAGGTCCTTGATGTAGTCGTTGCCGGTGAAGCGCCGGATGTGCCGGTTCCGTACGAGCCCCTCGATCTGCTCGCACACCGTGTGGAAGTCGTCGGCGGTCCACCGGGTCACGTCGACGCCGTTGCCCTGCATCAGCAGCGCGAAGGACTCGTCCAGCCCGGACAGCAGAGTGACCTTCCCGCGCAGTTCGTCGTCCCACAGCTCCTTGACCGAACGGATCTCCCGGCCCAGCTTCTTGCGGTTGTACGCGATGCCGGTGATCCCGGACTGCCAGGGGACGGAGTGCAGCCGGCCCTCGTCGAAGGAGGGCGAGCGCAGCTGCGGGTCCAGGTACCGGGTGATGTTCGGCTGCTTCGCCCGGTCCATCTCCTGCACCCAGCCGAGCCGTACGAACCGGGCCGCCATCCAGTCGCTGACGACGATGAGGTCGCGGCCGATCTCCTGGTGGTTCATCAGCGCCGGGCTGATCTTGCCGAAGAACTCGTCGTTGTCGTTGATCTCCTCGGTGTAGCGGACGGAGATCCCGGTGCGGGCGCCGAAGGCGTCCAGCGTGGGCCGCTTCGAGGTGTCGTCGTCATCGGTGTCGATGTAGAGGGGCCAGTTCGCGAAGTCGAGCGTCCGGTCCCGCGCGGACAGGTCCCGCCCGGCCCGCTCCCCCGGCTCGACATAGGCGGCGGGCACTCCGCAGCCGGCGAGCACGGTCGCGGCCCCCACACCGCCGATCCCGCGCAGCAGGGACCGGCGGGACATTGTGTTCCTGGCTGTCGCTCTCACCCGTGCAGCATCCCGGGCCCGCCGCGCAGGAACAATGGACGGTCCGTCGACCGAACGGCCGCGGCCCCGACACCCTGTCGATCATGGGTGTCGGGGCCGCGGCCGCAGAAGCCGGCGATCTAGCCGAGGGACGTCATCACGTGCTTGATGCGGGTGTAGTCCTCGAAGCCGTACGCCGAGAGGTCCTTGCCGTAGCCGGACTTCTTGTAGCCGCCGTGCGGCATCTCCGCAACCAGCGGGATGTGGGTGTTGATCCACACGCAGCCGAAGTCCAGCGCGCGCGACATCCGCATCGCGCGGGCGTGGTCCTTCGTCCAGACCGAGGAGGCGAGGGCGAACTCGACGCCGTTGGCGTACGCCAGGGCCTGCTCCTCGTCACGGAACGACTGCACCGTGATGACCGGACCGAAGACCTCGTTCTGGACGATCTCGTCGTCCTGCTTGAGGCCGGAGACGACGGTCGGGGCGTAGAAGTAGCCCTTCTCGCCGACCTGGTGGCCGCCCGCCTCGACCTTGGCGTGGGCCGGGAGGCGGTCGATGAAGCCGGAGACCTGCTTCAGCTGGTTGGCGTTGTTCAGCGGGCCGTACAGCACGTCCTCGTCGTCCGGCTGACCGGTCTTCGTGTCCGTGGCCGCCTTGGCCAGCTGCGCCACGAACTCGTCGTGGATCGACTCGTGCACGAGGACACGGGTCGCGGCCGTACAGTCCTGGCCCGCGTTGAAGAAGCCCGCCACCGAGATGTCCTCGACGGCCTTGGCGATGTCGGTGTCCTCGAAGACGACGACCGGCGCCTTGCCGCCCAGCTCCAGGTGGACGCGCTTGACGTCCTTGGACGCCGACTCGGCGACCTGCATACCGGCGCGCACCGAACCGGTGATGGAGGCCATCGCCGGGGTCGGGTGCTCGACCATGGCCTTGCCGGTCTCCCGGTCGCCGCAGATCACGTTGAAGACGCCCTTGGGCACGATCTGCCCGATGATCTCGGCGATCAGGACGGTCGACGCGGGGGTCGTGTCGGACGGCTTGAGGACGACCGTGTTGCCCGCGGCGAGCGCCGGGGCGAACTTCCACACGGCCATCATCATCGGGTAGTTCCACGGCGCGACCTGGGCGCAGACGCCCACGGGCTCGCGACGGATGATGGAGGTCATGCCCTCCATGTACTCGCCGGCCGAACGGCCCTCGAGCATCCGGGCGGCACCCGCGAAGAAGCGGATCTGGTCCACCATGGGGGGAATCTCTTCGCTCGCCGTGAGAGCGACGGGCTTGCCGGTGTTCTCGACCTCGGCGGCGATCAGGTCCTCGGCGCGCTCCTCGAAGGCGTCCGCGATCTTCAGCAGGACCTTCTGGCGCTCGGCCGGCGTGGTGTCCCGCCAGGCCGGGAACGCGGCCGCGGCCGCGTCCATGGCGGCGTCGACGTCCGCCTGTCCGGAGAGCGGAGACGTGGCGAAGACCTCGCCCGTGGCCGGGTTGACCACATCGATGGTCCGTCCGTCGGCGGCGTCCCGGAACTCCCCGTTGATGTAGTTACGCAGCCGGCGCAGCTCGGTGGTCACTTTGCCACCCCTCCTGTCACGTTCATGGTCGCACTTCATCGTGCGGCGTCCCGTTTGCTGAGACACCTCAGCCTAATCGCTTTCCTGACGCTTTCGACAGGCCCGACATCCGCCAACTTCGGATTCGGTGAGATCTGAAGCCTCAAACAACGAATTACATCGCTCTGGGCTTGCCAGACCGACGAGTCTCGGTGCACAGTGAAGCCGTGGCCAGTCAAAGCACGAACTCCAGAACCGGTTCCGGTTCGTCCCCGACGATCGATGCCGTCTCCTTGGCGATCATCGAGCAGCTCCAGGAGGACGGTCGCCGTCCGTACGCCGCGATAGGCAAGGCCGTCGGCCTTTCCGAGGCGGCGGTGCGACAGCGGGTCCAGAAGCTGCTCGACCAGGGCGTCATGCAGATCGTCGCCGTCACCGACCCGCTCACCGTGGGCCTCCGGCGGCAGGCGATGGTCGGCATCAACGTCGAGGGTGACCTCGATCCGGTGGCGGAAGCGCTGACTGCCATGTCCGAATGTGAGTACGTGGTCATGACCGCGGGCTCGTTCGACCTGATGGTGGAGGTCGTCTGCGAGGACGACGACCACCTGCTGGATGTGATCAACAAGCGCATCCGCACCCTCCCCGGCGTGCGCTCCACGGAGAGCTTCGTCTACCTCAAGCTCAAGAAGCAGACCTATATGTGGGGAACTCGATAATCGTGACCCAGGACCTGTCCAAGACCGCGTACGACCACCTGTGGATGCACTTCACCCGCATGTCGTCGTACGAGAACTCCCCCGTCCCCACCATCGTGCGTGGTGAGGGCACCTACATCTTCGACGACAAGGGCAAGCGCTACCTCGACGGTCTCGCGGGTCTCTTCGTGGTCAACGCCGGTCACGGCCGCAAGGAACTGGCCGAGGTCGCGTACAAGCAGGCCCAGGAACTCGCGTTCTTCCCCATCTGGTCGTACGCGCACCCCAAGGCCGTGGAGCTCGCCGAGCGCCTCGCCGACTACGCCCCCGGCGACCTGAACAAGGTCTTCTTCACCACCGGTGGCGGCGAGGCCGTCGAGACCGCCTGGAAGCTCGCCAAGCAGTACTTCAAGCTGCGGGGCAAGCACACCAAGTACAAGGTCATCTCGCGTGCGGTCGCCTACCACGGCACCCCGCAGGGCGCCCTGTCGATCACCGGCCTCCCGGCCCTGAAGGCCCCTTTCGAGCCGCTGGTCCCCGGCGCGCACAAGGTGCCGAACACCAACATCTACCGTGCCCCGATCCACGGCGACGACCCCGAGGCCTTCGGCCGCTGGTGCGCCGACCAGATCGAGCAGGAGATCCTGTTCGAGGGCGCCGACACCGTCGCCGCCGTCTTCCTGGAGCCGGTGCAGAACGCCGGCGGCTGCTTCCCGCCGCCGCCCGGGTACTTCCAGCGGGTCCGCGAGATCTGCGACCAGTACGACGTGCTGCTCGTCTCCGACGAGACGATCTGCGCCTTCGGCCGCCTCGGCACGATGTTCGCCTGTGACAAGTTCGGCTACGTACCGGACATGATCACCTGCGCCAAGGGCATGACCTCGGGCTACTCCCCGATCGGTGCCTGCATCGTCTCGGACCGCATCGCGGAGCCGTTCTACAAGGGCGACAACACCTTCCTGCACGGCTACACCTTCGGCGGCCACCCGGTCTCCTCGGCGGTCGCGCTGGCCAACCTCGACATCTTCGACAAGGAAGGCCTGAACCAGCACGTGCTGGACCAGGAGGGCAACTTCTTCGAGACCCTGAAGAAGCTGCACGACCTTCCGATCGTCGGCGACGTCCGCGGCAACGGCTTCTTCTACGGCATCGAGCTCGTCAAGGACAAGGTCACCAAGGAGTCCTTCACGGACGAGGAGACCGAGCGCGTGCTCTACGGCTTCCTCTCGAAGGCGCTCTTCGAGAACGGCCTGTACTGCCGCGCCGACGACCGTGGCGACCCGGTCATCCAGCTGGCCCCGCCGCTGATCGCCGACCAGGGCACCTTCGACGAGATCGAAGGCATCCTGCGCTCGGTGCTCACCGAGGCGTGGACCAAGCTCTGACCGTCCCCGCCCTCCGAGGCACAGGACCTCACGCCGCCCTCACGGCGTGACCCCGGCCCGGGCATGCCGCCATCCGAGTGGATGGCGGCGGCCCGGGCCGCGTGCTGTCCGTACAAACGGATCCGAATACTTACGGTGCCCAGTGACCGACAGGCCCGTCCCTTCGTTCCCCCGGACGGGGGAACGTAAGAATCGGATCCGACATCGAGGTGTACGCGATGGCCCCACCGGACAACGACGTGCTCTGGGCGCGTTCCCTGCACTGCACCCTGGAGGGTTCGGACGTTCTCACCGGCGTCTCCCTGGGCGTGCGCGAGGGCGAGATCCTCGCCCTGATCGGCCCGCGCGGCAGCGGGAAGACCACACTGATGCGCTGTCTGTCGGGACAGACGGTCGCCCAGCAGGGCGAAGTCTGGTTCAACAGCAGCCCCGTCCACACCATGAACCAGGCCCAGCGTGAACGGCTGCGCCGGGACCGCTTCGGCTGGATCGACCCCGAGCCCGGGCTCGTCCCCGAACTGACCGCCTGGGAGAACGCGGCCCTGCCGCTCCTGCTGCGCGGGGTCTCCCACAAGGCGGCCAAGACCTCCGCCCTGGAGTGGCTGGAGCGGCTCGACATCGGGATGCACGGCCGTAAACGCCCGCACGCCCTGACCCAGTCGCAACGCCAGCGGATCGCCATCGCCCGGGCCCTGGTCACCACCCCGTCGCTCCTCTTCGCAGACGAGCCGACCGCCTCCCTGCACCGCGCCGACGGGTCCCAGGTGCTGCGGACGCTCACCGCCGCGGCGCGCTCGCACGGCATCACCGTGCTGCTCGCCACCCACGACAGCGAGGTCGCCGCCCTCGCCGACCGCTCGGTCGCCCTGCTCGACGGGCGCCGCGTCGGCACCGCGGCGCCGACCACCGGGGCGGAGGGCGTCGCCGCGTGCTCGCTCTCCGTCTAGTCCGCGGGGCCCACCCCCTCGTCCTGCTGCGGCGCCTCCTGGTCGCCGCGGCGGCAGCGGGGGTCGGCTTTCTGCTGCTGTGCACGCTGGGGTACGCCGTGGGCCACCCGGACCGGTCGGCGGCGGCGACCCTGCGCCTGCTGTGGTGCCTGGTCCCGCTGGCGGCGACCACACACTTCGCGGTCGCCGTGGCCCGTACGGACCCCAGCACGCGGCCGAGGCCCGGGCTCTCGGCGATCGGCCTCGGCCCGGCCCGGCTCACGGCGGTCGCCGCCGCCTCGACGGCGGTCTCCTGCACGCTCGGCTCGATGGTCGCGCTGCTGTTCTACCTGCACCTGCGCGGGGACATCACCGGGCTGCCGTTCGACGGCGCCGCGGCCGAACTCCTCGCCGCACACCAGCCGATCCCGCTCGCGGGCGCGCTCACCCTGCTCGCGATTCTGCCGGTGGTCGCCTCCACGGCCGCGGGGCTCGCGCTGCGCCCCCGCAGGACTCCCCCGGCCCCCGAGGGCATCGAGAAGGTCGCCCCCTCCGGGCTCCCCTGGGGCGTGGCGCTCCTCGCGATGGGCCTCGCGGTCGAGACGTACGCCGGCGAGGGCGGCGGGGACGCCGCGTTCCCCCTGCCGGGCCGCTTCGACGGCAGCCCCGGCGGCGTGCTCGCCGGCTGGATCCTCACGGCGCTCGGCCTCGCGATGGCGGGCCCCGGCATCACCCACTGGTGCGGCCGCGTCCTCCAGGCGGTCCGCCCGGGCGCGATCCGTCTCCTCGCCGGCCGCGTCCTGATGGACGAGGCCCGGCGCATCGGCCGCCCGCTCGGCCTGGTGTGCGCGGTGGCCTCGGGCGCCCTCGCGGCGGCGACGCTGTACGGCGGCTCCCAGGCGGGCGGCTTCGGCCCGCTGACGGGCCTGGGGGCGGCGCTCGTGATGGCCTGCACGACGGCGACACTGCTGACGGCGGCCCTGGAGTCCAAACAGTGCCGCGCCCACACCACGGAAGCCCTGGTCCGCCTGGGCGCCCCACCCACAGCACTCCGCAACGCGGCCCTGATGCGCGCCGGAGTCCTGCTGGCGGTGTTCCTGCCGCTGACGGTCCTGGTAGGACAACTGGCAGCGATCCCCCTCAAGGGCTGACCCCCTCCCCCACGCGGGCACCCACTCCCGCGTGGGCTGCCGCCCCCGGTGTGGGCAATCGTCCCGCAGGGCGGTGGGGTCCCCCGGACGAAATCCGGGGGGAGGGTGGGCACGCGGGGCGGCGCCCCGGCGTACGCGTCCGCCCCGGTCCCCGGCACCCACGGGGCGCGACACCTCGACAGGGTTCCGCCCCACGAGGGCCTATCGTGGCCACATGACCCGCCCGCACGCGCGCGAAATCCACACCCCCGCCGAGTTCGACGCGGCCGTCACCGACGGGTCTCTCCTCGGCTACCGGATCCAGTCCGTCGACCTCACCGACCACACCTTCGCGCTGCTCTCGGCCTCCACCACCGGCGCCGTCTTCCTCGGCTGCGCCATGCAGCCGGAGGCCGCCGCCAAGATCCGTGCCGACGGCGCCCTGGTCTTCCCGCCCGTGCCGGATCTGCCGTTCGACCCGTACCGCGCCCGGCTCTACTCCCCCGACGAACTGTTCGAAGGCGTCCGGGGCGAGGGATACGAGGAGACCCCCGACGCCCGCGCGTACGACTGGTTCCAGCGGACGAAGGCCGACGGCGACATCTTCGCGTCGATGCTCCGCTCCATCCACGACGACGCGATCTCCGACGCCCTCGACGAACTCCTCGTCGAGACCGGGGTCGTCGGCGTGATGGGCGGGCACGCGATGGGTCGTGGCACCGACGCGTACGCCGGCGCGGCCAGACTCGGGCGGTCCCTGGCCCGTGCGGGTCTCACCGTGGCGACAGGCGGCGGCCCCGGCGCGATGGAGGCGGCCAACCTGGGCGCGTACACCGCACCGCTCGCCGACGCCACCCTCGACGAGGCGCTCGAACTCCTCGCCAAGGCACCCTCGTTCACCCCGTCCGTCACCGAGTGGGCCCGCGCCGCCTTCGAGGTCCGCGCGCGGTGGCCGAAGGGCGGCGACTCGGTCGGCATCCCCACCTGGTTCTACGGTCACGAGCCGCCCAACCCGTTCGCCGGCCACATCGCGAAGTACTTCGCCAACGCCACCCGCGAGGACGGGCTGCTCGCGCGCTGCACCGCCGGGGTGGTCTTCCTGCCCGGCGCGGCCGGCACGGTCCAGGAGATCTTCGACAACACGACGCCGAACTACTACGAGTCGCGGGGAGAGCCGACCCCGATGGTCCTGGTGAACCGCGCCCACTGGACGGAACGGCTGCCCGCCTGGCCGCTGCTCCAGGCGCTGGCCGCGGACCGTCCGATGGCGGCCAGGATCGCCCTGGTGGACTCGATCGACGAGGCCCCGGAGGCGCTCCGACGCCTCTGACCGGGGGCAGAGCGGCGCTGATGGCGGACGCGACGGTGCCGCCTCGACGTCCCACGGCGAGCCTGATCAAGGACCTGGCCGCCGTCCAGAAGCAGGGCCAAGCCCTAGAGCCGCCGTACCGCCTGCGCCTCCGCCCGCTCCACCGACGCCCTGCCGTGCACATGCACCAGCGCCAGATGGAACAGCGCGGGCGCGAGCGGTGCCCAGCGGTGGACGCGGTCGGGGCGGAGCAGGTAGCGGGTCACGTCGGCCGAGCGGAACGGGACGTAGTCGATCGTCTGGTGTTCCCAGCGGTCGGCGACGCCGCGACCCATGCGCTCCTGGAGCTGATCTCCCGTCATGTCCTTGAGCCGGGCGTAGAAATGGGCGCCCCAATGCCGCTTGTCCACGTCCAGAACGAAGGCCAGCAGCGCGAGCGAGTACTCGTGCGGCTCCAGTGACATCTCCTCGCGCATCCCGCGGCGGGCGACCGCGTGCAGATCGGGCGCGTTGCGGCCGGCGGAGTCGATGTGCCGGGCGAGCCCTTCGTTGACGGAGGAGTTCCACGCACCGGGTGCCATGCGCACCCGGTTGCTGCGTTGGCTCACCGCCAGCAGGTGGTCGGACGTCACCACGGCGATGTTGACGCCGAAGCTGCAATGGAGGAACGCGGGGGCGCTCAGGGGCTGTTCGGGGTCGAGGTAGCGGGACCGGGGAGTGGTTCCGTCGGGCATCCGGCGGTCCAGCTGCTGAGCGGCGAGGAAGGTGTAGTAGTCCGTCGGCCTCAGCCTCAGATGGACCTCGGCCTGCTCGTCGAGGGAGCTCCTGGAGATCTCCAGGCTCTCGACGGCGTACCGCGGCCCGTTCCACACCGGCGCTCGGTCGCCGGACGCCTCCGCGCGGTTCTCCTCCGCCTCGATCTCGGTGCGCCAGTCGGCCATCTCCTCAGGCAGCGCGATCGCCTCGGTGAGGACCTGGACGTGGACGGACTCGGGGGCGATCGCCCGGTCCCCGTCCCCCTCGACGATCAGCGCGGAGGTGCGCAGCGGCCCGAGGGAGAACGTCGACCACGCCCCGCCCTGCCCCTCCCGGAAGGTGAGGCTGCGGACCATCCCCGCCGAACGCCGCCGGATCCTGAACCAGATGTCCTGCGTCCACTGCTGGAACAGGGTGGCGAACACGACCCCCAGGATGGCGCCGACCACTCCGTTGCCTAGATCTATTCCGCTCACGCGCAGCAGCGTAGGCCAGATGATCACGGTCGGTGGCCGCGCGAGGCAACTTCGACGCCCGATCCCACGTCTGGCAGTCCGTACCACCACCTTTCCGGAACGGAGCCACCCGGTGCTCATAGGACTGCTGACCGCCATCGCCGCCTCGATCTGTTACGGCACGGGCTCCGTCCTGCAGGCCGTCGGGTCGCGCAAGTCCGCCCGGCGCGAGGCGGCCGCGGCGGGCCGGCTCACGGAGCGCGGCGGGCCGAGCCTGTCCTCCACCGCGAAGGCGGCGACGACGTGGGAGTTCGTCGTCGGCACGATCCTGGACTTCATCGGCTTCGGTCTCGGCGCGCTCGCGGCCCGGCTGCTGCCGCTGTTCCTGTCCCAGACCGTGATCAGCGCGAACCTGGTCGTCACGGCGGTCCTGAGCGTCCGGCTGCTCGGGATCCGGCTCACCCGCGCGGAGTGGACGTCCATCGGCGTCGTCTGCTCGGCGCTGGTGCTCCTGGCGAGCGCGGCGGGCCCGGAGGGCAGCGGGCACACCCCGGTCGCCACGCACTGGTGGCTGCTCGCGATCTCCCTGCTCCTGATGGTGGGCGGCACGGTTCTCGTACGGCTCCTGGGCGCGCGAGCGGCGATCCTGGCCGGTCTGCTCTCCGGGCTCGGCTTCGGCGCACTGGGCGTCGGGGTACGGATCCTGAACGGCATCGACCCCTTCGACCTCGGCGCGCTCCTCACCGACCCGGCGCTGTACGCGATCCTCGTCGCCGGCATCGGCGGCATGTATCTGCACACCGTCGCGCTCCAGATCGGCTCGGTGAACGGGGCGACGGCGGCGCTGGTGGTCGGCGAGACGGTGCTCCCCGGCATGATCGGCGTCTGGTGGCTGGGCGACGCCTCCCGCCCGGGCTTCGCCTGGCTCGCCGTCCTCGGCTTCGTCCTCGCGGTCGTGGGCGCGGTGGCGGTGGCCTGGTTCGGCGCCCCGGAAGGCCACGGGGCGGAGGACACGGAAGTGCCGGACGAGCACGGGTCCGCGCCCGAGGCCCATCGCGATCCCGTACGCGTTCCCTAGGCGCCGCGGCCCCGGCCATGATCCGCCGGACACCGCTTGGCTCCCCACGTCGTCGCACCCGCCCTCCACCGCACGGCGGACCCCGTCCCGCCCACGGAGTGACGACCGTGACGACCGGCGCCGGGACGCTCGTTCCATGACCCCGAAGACACTCCTCTCCTCCTGGCCGTCCGGGGCGAGCCGCGCGGCACTCGTCTGGTCCGCGCTGTACGCCACAGGTGCGGCGGTCGCCGCGCTCACCGGACCCGCGTTCGGCTACGCGCTGCTCGGCAAGGGAACGGGCCCGGCCGCGGAGGCGACGGCGGCGGGGCTGTACGGCGCCGCGGCCGTCCTCGCGTACGTGATGGTGCGCCGCCCCGGCAGCCGTTGGCTGCCCCGCGCCGCCTGGGCGGTCGTCGCCCTCTGTCTGACCTCGGGCTTCGCCATCCTTCTCAGCCCGACGCATCTGCTGTTCTTCCTGTCCCGCAACCAGCCGGCCATCGACTGGGCGGCCTGGGCGAACCAGGGCTTCGCGGTGCTCGGCGCGGTCCTGTGGGGGCGGGCGGCCCTCGCGTACCGCCGCCGGACCCTCGGCACCTGCCCGCACTGCGGCGGCCGGGCCGGCACCCCGTCCGGCCTGCCGCGGGACACCCGGGCAGGTCTCGTCGCGGTCGCGGCCCTCGTCCCGTACGCGGCGCTGAAGACGGCCTGGGCTCTGGGCGTGACGTCCGGCTTCACCGGTGAGGGGCGGCCCGGCGCCGACCCCACGTACACCAGCGACGCGGGACTCTGGCTGTACGACCATGGCGTCGACATCACCGTCGTCCTCGCCCTGATCGGCATGGCCCTGGCGCTCGCGCTCACCCGCCCCTGGGGTCGGCGGCTCCCCCGCGTGCCGCTGCTGGCCCTGGGGTGGGCGGGCGCGGGCGCGCTCACCCCGTTCGGCGTCTTCCTGGCGGTGCTGGGGACCCTGGCCTGGATGGGCGTGATCGATCTCGCCGTGGACGACCACGCGCCGTGGGTGGTCGTCGTCGCCTACGGGGGCTTCTGCCTCTACGGGCTCGCGCTCGGCCGGGCGACCCGCTCCTACCAGCGGGCCACCCGCAGGGTCTGCGTCCGCTGCTGACAGAACCAGCACCGCAGGGCCTGCGTCCGCCGACGGGCCAAGCACCGGCCGGGTCCACGTCCGCTGCCGACGGGCCGAGGAGCCGCCGATCCGACCTGCCAAGGCCCGGCGCTCAGTCCCCCGTCAGGATCACGACCTCCTCGGCCACGAACGTCACGCCCACCCGCGCGCCCTCCTCCGGTGCGTCCCGAAGGGGACACTCCGCCTCCAGGGCGGGGCCCTCTGCCGGGCGCAGCAGGACGGCGACGTGGGTGCCGCGGAAGGTGCGGGCCTCGACCGTGCAGGTCAGGCCGTCCTCCGGGGCGCCGAGCCGGACGCCGCCCGGACGCACGAGGAGCTTCCCCCGGCCCTGGGGCACTCCGTCGGGCACGGGGACTCTCCCCCACACGGTGTCGGCCGCGTCCCCGCCGACCGTCGCCGCCACCACGTTGTCGAATCCGAGGAAGCGCGCCACGAACTCGGAGGCAGGCCGTTGCCAGACCTCCATCGGAGTCCCGGACTGGGCGATCGCGCCGTCCCGCATCACCACGACCCGGTCGGCGAGCGCGAACGCCTCCCCCTGGTCGTGGGTGACGGCGAGCACCGTCGTACCCAACCGGCCGAAGAGACCGCGCAGTTCGACCACGAGCCGTTCCCGCAGCCCTCGGTCCAGCTGGCCGAGCGGCTCGTCCAGCATGAGGAGCCGGGGCCGTGGGGCGAGTGCGCGGGCGAGTGCCACGCGCTGCTGCTCGCCGCCCGAGAGCGAGGCGACGGCCCGCCGTCCCGCTCCGGGCAGACCGACGAGGTCCAGCAACTCGCCGACCCGCCGGTCCTGTTCGGCCTTCCCCACCCCGCGCATCCGCAGCCCGAAGGCGACGTTGCCGCCGACGTCCCGCTGTGGGAAGAGCTGGTGGTCCTGGAACATGAGCCCGACGCCGCGCCGGTGGGCCGGCACCCCGGCCTGGTCGCTGCCGCCGAGCAGCACCTGGCCCTCGTCCAGGGCCTGGAGTCCGGCGACGGCCCGCAGCAGCGTGGACTTTCCGCTGCCGCTCGGCCCGAGCACGCACACGATCTCGTGCTCGGCCACCGTCAGGTCCACCGAGTCGAGCACGGCCCGCTGCCCGAACCGTACGGTCGCGTCCTTGAGCGTCAGCATCAGAACTCCCCGGAGGTCCGGTCGGTGCGGAGCCGTTCGAGCAGCAGCAGGGCCACCGCGCACACCACCATCAGAATCGTCGAAAGGGCCATGGCTTGGCCGTAGTTGAGCTCGCCGGGCCGGCCGAGCAGCCGGGCGACGGCGACCGGCAGCGTCGGGCTGTCGGGGCGGGCGATGAAGACCGTCGCGCCGAACTCTCCGAGGGACACGGCGAAGGCGAACCCGGCCGCGATCAGCAGCGCGCGCCGTACCAGTGGCAGGTCGACCTCGCGCCAGGCGCGCAGCGGCGAGGCCCCGAGCACGGCCGCCGCCTCCCGCAGCCGCTCGTCGACCGCACGGAGCACGGGCAGCATCGTCCGTACGACGAAGGGGACACCGACCAGGGCCTGCGCGAGCGGCACGAGGATCCAGCTCGCCCGCAGGTCGAACGGCGGCTCGTCCAGGGTGATCAGGAAACCGAAGCCGACGGTGACGGCGGAGACCCCGAGCGGCAGCATCAGCAGCGCGTCGAAGCCGCGCACGAGGCGGCCCGCGCGCCGGGTGAGGGCCCCTGCCGCGAGTCCGCCGATGACGAGGGCGATCAGGGTGGCGACGACGGCGTACCGGAGCGAGTTCCCGATCGTGTCCAGCAGGGGCACGAGGAAGGTGCCGGAGGGATCCGGGGTCTGCAGGGCCCGGTAGTAGTCGAGCCCGTATCCGTCGGAGGTGGCGAAGGACCGCTCGACGAGGACGCCGAGCGGCAGCACGATCAGCAGCGCGACGGACAGCAGGACGGCCGCGAACAGCACCCACTGGCCGGCGCCCCGGGGCCGGCGCGCGGTCTGTTCGGGCGCGACCAGCTTCAGCGCGGTCTCCAGCCGGCGGACGGTCCGGGCGTGCACGGCGAGGACCACGCCGACGGCGACGAACTGCACCATCGTGAGGACGGCCGCCGTCGTCAGATCGAAGCGGACGACGGTCTGCCGGTAGATCTCCGTCTCCAGGGTGGAGTACGTGGATCCGCCGAGGATCTGGACGACGGCGAAGGAGCTCGCGGTGAAGAGGAACACCATCAGCGCGGCCGCGGCGACGGAAGGGGCGAGCGCCGGCAGGGTCACGGTCCGCCACGCGGTCCAGCGGGACGCGCCGAGGACCCGGGCGGCCTCCTCCTGGCGCGGGTCGAGCTGCGCCCACAGGCCGCCGACGGTCCGGACGACGACGGCGTAGTTGAAGAACACATGGGCGATCAGGATCGCCCAGACGGTGGTGTCGAGCCGCATCCCCCACAGCTCGTCGAGGAGCCCGCCGCGCCCGACGAGCGCCAGGAAGGCCGTACCGACCATGACGGTCGGCATGACGAAGGGCACGGTGACGACGGCGCGCAGCAGCCCCTTGCCGGGGAAGTCGAAGCGCGCGAAGACATATGCGCCGGGCAGTGCGATCAGCAGGGTCAGCCCGGTGGAGGCGAGTGCCTGCCAGAGGGTGAACCAGAGGACGTCGAGGATCTCCGGCCGGCTCAGCGTCTCGCCGAACCGGCCGAACTGCCACGCCCCGTCGACCCGCAGCCCGCGCTCGACGATCGAGACGACGGGCCAGGCGAAGAAGAGCGCGAAGAAGGCGACGGGCACGACCATCAGGCCGAGCCGCGCCGCGCTTCCCCTGCGGTCGGGAACTACTTCAGAACGAGCGACGACCACTGCTGGATCCACTGGTCACGGTTCTTGGCGATCTTCTCGGGCGCCATGGTCTGCGGCTTGTCGATCACCACACCGTGCTTCGTGAAGAGCTCCGGCAGGGTGGCGTCCTTGGCCACCGGGTTGACGAACATCTGCAGCGGCATGTCGTCCTGGAACTTCTTGGAGATCAGGAAGTCGATCAGCGCCTTGCCGCCCTCGGGGTTCTTCGCCCCGTTCAGCAGTCCCGCGAACTCGGTCTGCCGGAAGCAGGTGCCGGTGGAGACCCCGGTGGGGGCTTCCTTGGGCTGCGGCTCGGAGTAGAGGACCTCGACCGGCGGGCTGGAGGCGTACGAGACGACCAGCGGCCGGTCACCCTTGGCCTTCTTGCCGCCCGCGGAGCCGGAGAACTCCTGGTTGTAGGCGAGCTCCCAGCTGTCGACGGTCTTCACGCCGTTGGCCTTGAGCTTCTTCCAGTAGTCCTGCCAGCCCTCGTCGCCGTACTGGGCGGCGGTGCCGAGCAGGAAGCCGAGGCCCGGGGAGGAACGCTCGGGGTTCTCCACGACCAGCAGGTCCTTGTACGCGGGCTTCGCAAGATCGTCGAAGGTCTGCGGGGGGTTGAGCTTCTTGTCCGCGAAGTACTTCTTGTCGTAGTTGACGCAGATGTCACCGGAGTCGATCGGGGTGACCCGGTGCTCCTTGTCGAGCTGGACCTCGGCGGGGATCCGGTCCAGGCCCTTTGCCTCGTACGGGACGAAGATCCCGTTGTCGAGCGCGCGGGACAGCAGGGTGTTGTCGACGCCGAAGAAGACGTCACCCTGCGGGGAGCCCTTGGTCAGGATCTCCTTGTTGACGGCCTCGCCGGCGTCGCCGCTCTTGAGGACCTTGACCGTGAAGCCGGTCTGCTTGGTGAACTCCGCCAGCACCTCCTTGGAGGCGTTGAAGGAGTCGTGACTCACGAGGGTCACGGTCTTCGGCGTGGGCGCGCCGGACTTGCCCGCCGCGTCCCGGACGCCCTCGGTACCGCACGCGGCGAGCGTGGTGACGCCGAGCGCGGCGACGATCGCCGCGGCGGCCATCTTCTTGGTGCTCACTGAAATTCCTCCTGGGTGTGACCAGGAAGAGACGCGGCCCTGCCGACCGCAAGGGCGGGCAGGGCGCAACAGCTCGAGTTACGACCGAACTTCCTACCCAGAATGACCTGGGCGAGGTTCAGAGGGTCTGCGGTCCTGACCGCACTCTCAGCGCTGTGGCGCTCCCCTGTCGGAATATGGAGATGTGTTCGAGCACAGAGTACAAGGTCAGCGTTCGGACGCCGCCAGCTGTCCACAGGCGCCGTCGATCTCCTGACCGCGGGTGTCACGGACGGTGACCGGCACACCATGGGCGGCGATGGCTTCGACGAACGCCTTCTCGTCCTCGGGGCGGGAGGCGGTCCACTTCGACCCGGGCGTCGGGTTCAGCGGAATGAGATTCACATGGACCCTCTTGCCCTTGAGCAGCCGCCCGAGCAGGTCGCCCCGCCATGCCTGGTCGTTGATGTCGCGGATGAGGGCGTACTCGATGGAGATCCGGCGGCCGGACTTCTCCGCGTACTCCCAGGCCGCGTCGAGGACCTCGCGGACCTTCCAGCGCGTGTTGACGGGCACGAGGGTGTCGCGCAGCTCGTCGTCGGGGGCGTGCAGGGAGACGGCGAGCCGGCACTTGAAGCCCTCGTCGGCGAAGCGCAGCATCGCGGGCACGAGACCGACGGTGGAGACGGTGATCCCGCGCTGCGAAAGGCCGAGACCGTCCGGCTCGGGGTCGGTCAGCCGGCGGACGGCGCCGACGACCCGCTTGTAGTTGGCGAGCGGCTCACCCATGCCCATGAAGACGATGTTGCTGAGGCGCGCCGGTCCTCCCGGCACCTCGCCGTCACGCAGGGCGCGCATGCCGTCGACGATCTGGTGCACGATCTCTGCGGTCGACAGGTTCCGGTCGAGACCGGCCTGTCCGGTGGCGCAGAACGGGCAGTTCATCCCGCAGCCGGCCTGCGAGGAGATGCACATGGTGACCCGGTCCGGGTACCGCATGAGCACGGACTCGACGAGCGTGCCGTCGTGCAGCTTCCACAGGGTCTTACGGGTGGTGTCGTCGTCGCACGAGATGTGCCGGACCACGGACATCAGGTCGGGCAGCAGCTCGCCCTGCAGCTTCTCGCGCGAGGACGCGGGAATGTCGGTCCACTCGGCGGGGTCGTGGGCGTACCGCGCGAAGTAGTGCGTGGACAGCTGCTTGGCGCGGAACGGCTTCTCGCCGATCGCGGCGACGGCCTCCTTGCGCTCGGCGGGCGTGAGGTCGGCGAGGTGCCGCGGCGGCTTCTTGGCTCCGCGGGGGGCGACGAAAGTGAGTTCTCCGGGCTTGGGCATGGTGCTACCAGTGTCGCAGACCGAACCCTGTGGCCTGGGGCGGAAGCCATGGGAGGCGGTCGTTACGGGTCGTCCCGGGCCGTCGCAAGTGGACCTCAGACGGCCCAGAGACGGCCCAGGATCTCCCCTCTGCACCCCTGCCTGGCACGCGAAATCCCAGATCAGCGCGACTGGCGCCTCCAGTGCGCCGCACCAGTGGAGGCTCGCCGAGCTCTGATGCACACCACCCCAGCAGGCCGCCGGCCGCCGGAGTAGTTGGATCGCGGCCCCCGGCGCTCAGTCGAGGATGCCGAGGTCGGAGTCGGGTCGGCAGATCTCGCAGGCCCGGACCCCGCCTGCGGTCAGAGCCTGGCGAGCCTCGCCACGGCCGAGCGGTCGGGTGTTCTTCCCGGCCAGGCGGCAGTCCCCGATGTGGACGCTGCCCACCACAGGGCGACCGCGCTCCCGTAGACAGGAGTGAACCCAGCCGGGGCCCTCGGGCAGCACGCGGACGGGGCGCATCGCGGCCTCGCGCGTCTCGACCTCGGCGATCCGGGCCCGAACCCGGTCCAGGGACGGCACGAGCCAGTGCTCCAGAGTCCGGAGCCGCGGCAGGTCTGGCGGGAGCTCGGACATCAGGTCACGCCGAGGGACGAGGGCTCGCTCGGGCTTCTGCAGCTCGGCGACCTCGGCCTGGTGGGTCTGGGCACAAGGGTTTCTCTGGGGCACGTCCGTGTCGCATGACGGGTCGCGACGATTCAGCGCAGCTCAGCAGCGGTGCCGAGGAAGCTACCGGGTGCAACAGGTGCCGCACCAATTCCTCACCGGAGTGATGGGGTAGTCGTGGGCGGGGATGGTGACGGCGGCGAGGACCATGGCGAGCACGAGGTAGGTGCTGCGCCAGGACAGGCGGTCGGCGAGCGCGGCGGTGAGTGGGGCGAAGACCGTGGAGGCGAGCCCACCGGCGAGGGTCACGATGGTGAGGGCGCGGACGTGGTCGGGTGCCCACCAGCGGGTGACTGCGGCGAACGCAAGGTGGTAAAAGGTGGTGGCCATGGCGAGCCCGGCCAGGATCCAGCCGACGAAGAACACCGGCAGGTTCGGGTTCCAGGCCACGATCACGAGACTCAAGGTGCCGACGGCAGAGCCTGCGGTCGGTGGCGCAGAGCGCGAGCAGCACGGCGCGGGGCCGCGACGGTCCCCTGTCCCGGTCGCGGCCCCGTGGGTGTGGAGGTCGGTCATTAGAGGTCAGCAGCAGCCGCCGGCGGTGACTGGTTCGCGGGAATCGGTCTCAGTGGTGGCCGGGCTGGAGCAGCACGTGCTGCCCTGCTGCTTGGCCAGGGTGTCGGCGTCGGCTTTGACGACGTACACCTCCCACGGCTCACGGCCCGGGCCGTGGACCCAGACCTTGTCCTGCAGGGCATAACAACAGCTGGTGTTGTTCTCCTCGCTCGTCGCCAGACCTTCCTCGCTCAGCCGCGTGGTCGCGGCGTGGACGGCCTCGGAGCTGTCGACTTCTACACCGAGGTGATCCATGCGGGTGTCCTCGTCAGCGGCGCCTTCGATGAGGACGAGCTTGAGCGGCGGTTCCGTGATGGCGAAGTTGACATACCCGTCACGGAGCTTGCCCGGCTCGGTGCCGAAGAGCTTCGAGTAGAAGGCGACGGATGCCGCCAGGTCAGGAACGCGCAGGGCGAGTTGTATGCGGGACATCACGGTCCTCCTGCTGTCGGTGGGTGGGGCAGGGTCAGCAGCCGCCGGAGGCAGCTGGGGAGCCGGCGCCGAGCTGGATGAGCGCGGGGGCGGGGGCGCAGCAGCCGCCCCCGTCGGCCGCTTCCTCGGTCTGGGTCTGGTCGAACAGGCCGGCGCCGCCACAGACGCCGGTCTCCGGCAGGACCAGCTCGACGCGCTCGGCCGACTCGTGGTCACCTGCGATCGCGGCGACGACGGAGCGGACCTGCTCGTAGCCGGTCAGGGCGAGGAAGGTCGGCGCGCGACCGTAGGACTTCATGCCGACCAGGTAGACGCCCTCCTCCGGGTGCGACAGGTCCTTCACGCCGTGCGGGTAGACCGTGCCGCAGGAGTGCTGGTTCGGGTCGATGAGGGGAGCCAGCTCGACGGGGGCCTGGAGGCGCTCGTCGAGGCCGAGGCGCAGCTCGTCGTGGAAGGACAGGTCGGGGCGGAAGCCGGTCAGGACGATGACCTCGTCGACCGGTTCCAGGCGGCGGCCGTCCTCGGCGACCAGAACCAGGCGGCCGTCGGCGGCGCGCTCGATCGCGTCCGTGCGGAAGCCGGTGACGGCGTCCACGTGACCCTCGTCGACCGCGGCCTTCGCGGCGAGGCCGAGGGCGCCGCGGGCGGGGAGCTGGTCGGCGCTGCCGCCGCCGAAGGTGGAACCGGAGATGCCCCGGCGCAGGATCCAGGTGGCGTGCGTACCGGCGCCCTCCTCGGCCTTCGCGAGCTCGGCGAGGGAGGCCAGGGCGGTGAAGGCGGAGGCACCGGAACCGATCACGGCAGTGCGCTTACCAACGTAACGGGCCCGTGCGGCGGGGTCCTTGAGGTCCGGGACGCGGTACGAGATGCGGTCGGCGGCCGCGCGCTCGCCGAGCGCCGGAAGCCCGTCGCCGCCGGCCGGGCTGGGGATGGTCCACGTACCCGAGGCGTCGATGACAGCGCGGGCGAGAATCCGCTGCTCACGCCCGTCCGCGTGCTGGACGTAGACGGTGAAGGGCTGCGCCTCGCGGTCGGCGTCGACAATCCGGTCGCGGCCGGTCCGGGAGACGCCGGTGACGCGGGCGCCAAGGCGGACCCGCTCGCCCAGGACGTCGGCCAGCGGCTGGAGGTAGCCGGCCGCCCAGTCGCCGCCCGTCGGGTACGCGCCCGCGTCCGGCTTCACCCACCCGGTCGACCCGAGCAGCTTCTCGGCCGCCGGGTCCGTGACCTCGCCCCACGTCGAGAAGAGCCGCACGTGCGACCACTCACGCACCGCCGCACCCGCCTGCATGCCCGCCTCCAGGACCAGCGGCTCAAGGCCCCGGTCGACGAGGTGAGCGGCAGCGGCCAGACCCGCGGGCCCAGCCCCGATGACCACGACGGGCAGCTGCTCGGCGGCGGTGGCGTTCATGACGAGTCCCCTTTGTTTCGACGTCCGTCGATCTCTTGTGCCCTCAGCTTGGCACCTGTTTTGATGAACGTCAACATAGACATCCATCAATCTGGAGGCTGATCCAGCGGAGTATGTCGATGTCGCCGCCATCGGGGGCGGCCAGTCGGGCCTGGCCGCGGCGCACAGCCTGCGACGGGAGGGCCTCACTCCCGTGCTCTTGGAGGCGTCGGAGGAGGCCCACCCATAGCCCCTTGGGCGCTTGCTTCGACATGTGTCAACATAGACGCATGTCGAATATGAAGGTGCTGCCGCTCCTGGAGCCCGCCGTCGAACCCTGCTGCCCGCCGCTGAACGAGCGGCCGCTGACGGCGGAGGAGGCCGAGCGGACCGCCGTCATGTTCAAGGCACTCGGAGATCCGGTCCGCCTGCGGCTCTTCTCCGCCGTCGCCTCGCACGAGGGCGGCGAGGCATGCGTCTGCGACATCTCCGACGTCGGCGTCTCGCAGCCCACGGTCTCCCACCACCTGAAGAAGCTGAAGGAGGCCGGGCTACTCTCCTCCGAGCGGCGCGGCACGTGGGTGTATTACCGCGTCGAGCCTGCCGTCCTCGCGGCCATGGGTGCGCTCCTGACCAAGGCGGCTGCCGCATGACAGTCGCCACCACAGTCGTCATGCCCCTCACCGCCGAGGTCGTCGCGATCTACCAGGCCGGCATCGACGAGGGCAACGCCACCTTCGAGTCCACCGAAGCGGCGGGGATCTGGACGATCCAGTCCAGCATCTTCCCGGAGAACACGGCCAGTCTCGCGGGCCACAAGCAGGCCGGGTTCCGCGTCATCGGCAGGCGCGAGCGCATCGGCCGCCACCACGGTGTCTGGCGCGACACCGCCCTCGTCGAACGCCGCAGCACCGTGGTGTGAGCGCGGCGGCTCGATGGGCGGGGCGCCCTTCGGGAAGCGTTCGGAGTTCCCGACGAATGGTGTACGGACGGCCGGTGGCTTTCCCCGAAGGTGGAGCCACGTCGTAGCGGGCGGCGGGTAGGGCGGGGCAGGATCCGGCCATGGCCACGGACAAAGACCTCGTTCCGACTTCGTCGATGCACTCCGCCCCCTTGGCGTTCGCCGCGGGCGGGGCCGTCGGCGTTCTGGGCGGGATGATCGGCCTGGGCGGCGCGGAGTTCCGTCTGCCCTTGCTGATCAGTCTGTTCGGCTTCGCCGCGCTCTCAGCCGTCATCCTGAACAAGGCGATGAGCCTCGTGGTGGTCCTGGTCGCGCTGCCCGCCCGTTTCGCGGCGGTTCCCCCGTCCGAGGTCGCCGGGCACTGGCCGATCGCCCTGAACCTGCTGGCCGGGAGCCTGCTGGGTGCCGGGGCCGGTGCGTCGTGGGCGGTACGGATGCGGAGCGCCACGCTCTACAAGGTGCTGGCCGCGCTGATGGTGCTCATGGCCGCAGCCGTGGTGACCACTCACAGCACGGCCCTCGGGTCCCTCGATCTGCCCGTGTGGGCTCAGGTGCCTTGTGGAGTCGTGGCCGGCTTCGGCATCGGAGTGGTCGCGGCGATCATGGGCGTGGCCGGGGGCGAGCTGCTGATCCCGACGATCGTGCTGCTGTTCGCGGTGGACATCAAAGCGGCAGGAAGCCTGTCGCTGCTGGTCTCACTGCCGACCATGCTGGTGGCTTTCGCCCGCTACAGCCGCGACGGCAGCTTCGCGGTGCTCGGCGCCAACCTCCACTTCACGATGACCATGATCGGCGGCTCTGTCGCGGGTGCGGTCGTGGGCGGGCTGCTGCTCGGAGTGATCCCGGATCAAGTGCTGATTCCTGCCCTGGCCGTGATTCTGCTCGTCTCCGCTCTCAAGATCGCCCGGCACGACTGATTCCAGGGAGGCGCTGCGGGCTCGGCTTGTTCGCAGTCGTTCGCCTTCTCGTTGTCAACGCAGGAGTTGAGCGATCCGGCGGGCGGCATCCCGGGCGGGGCGGCCGACGCCAATGAGGGTGGCGGAGGCGGGGCCAGTCCAGTCGCCATAGCCGAGGAGGTGCAGCCGGGGTTCGGCGAGGGTCTGCGTGCCGTGGGTAGGGATGTGGCCGCGGGGGCCGCGCAGACCGAGGGGTCCCAGATGGGACAAGGCTGGGCGGAAGCCGGTGCACCAGATGATCGCGTCTGCGTCGGCGTGCGTTCCGTCGGCCCACTCCACGCCCGTCGAGGTGAGACGGGTGAACATCGGCTGGGCCTTCAGGCGTCCGGCGTCACGGGCTTCACGGACGGGCGGTACGGCGACGATGTCGTCGAGCGAGGCGACACCCCCGGTGTCGGTGCGGCCCTCGTCCAGGGCGCGGCGGCGCGCGGTGGCATGGTCGAACAGGGCCCGGCCGTCGATGTCGTCGGCGAGGTAGCGCGGTTCGCGCAGGGTCACCCAGGTGAGGTCGGTGCCGTGGGCGAGGTCGGCGGCGATCTGTGCGCCGGAGTTGCCACCCCCCACCACCACGACCTTCTGGCCCGCGAGGTCGGACGCACTGCGGTACTCCACGGTGTGGAGCTGATCGCCCTGGAACTCCGTACGGCCGGGGACGGCGGGAACGAAGGGGCGCCACCAGGTGCCGGTGGCGCTGATGACGGCGCGGGCGCTCCACGCGCCCGAGTCGGTCTCCACACGGAGGAGTTCGCCGTCGCGATGGACACCCACGGCACGGACGGGCCGGTGAACGGGGAGTTCGTACCGCTGCTCGTAGTCGGTGAGGTACGCGACGACATGCGCCGCGTCCGGGTACGTCTCCCCAGGCTGGGGCGGCATGAGTCGGCCCGGAAGCGAGGAGTACGCGGCCGGGGAGAACAGATGCAGCGAGTCCCATGTGTGCTGCCAGGCTCCGCCCGGTTCGGCCTGGGCGTCGAAGATGACGAAGTCCAGGCCGAGGCGGCGCAGGTGGTAGCCGGCGGCGAGCCCTGCTTGGCCGCCGCCGATCACCACCACGTCCGTCCGCCGGGTCATGCGGCGGGCGTCCCGCTGTCCGTCCTGCCGCGCATGAAGATGACGGCGACCAGCGCCAGGCCCACCACCGTGCCGACGAGCTGCATGGCGATGAAACCGGGGACGGAGGCGGGGGCGATACCGGCGAAGGTGTCGGTGAACGCGCGCCCGATCGTCACGGCCGGATTCGCGAAGGAGGTGGAGGAGGTGAACCAGTAGGCGGCACCGATGTACGAGGCGACGGCGACGGGGGCGAAGCGGAGCCGGTCGGTACGGGCGAGCCCGAAGATGAGCAGGATCAGACCGGCGGTGGCGACCACCTCACCGAGGAGCAGGTTCCCGGCGGAGCGATCGTGGGTGGACCACTTCACCAGCGGCTCGCCGAACATCGCGTCCGCCAGGATCGCGCCCAGAACCGCGCCGACGATCTGGGAGGGCACGTAGACGGCGAGTTCGCGGGCGTTGACGCCGGCTCCCCCGCGGCGGGCGGTCCACCACTCGGCCAGGGTGACGGCGGGGTTGAAGTGGGCACCCGAGACCGGGCCGAGCAGCGCGATGAGGATCCCGAGGCCGAAGACGGTGGCCGTGGAGTTGGCCAGCAACTGCAGGGCCACGTCGTCGGTGAGGTCGGTGGCCTGGATGCCGGAGCCGACGACGATCGCCACGAGGGCGGCGGTGCCGACGAGCTCGGCGGCGGCGCGGGCGATCAGCGGGGTGCGGGGTGGGGTGGCGCCGGGGGCGGGTTGTGGCGCGTCGGCGGCTATGGCGGACTCCGCTGCGGGGGCGGTGCCGACGGGCTCGGTGGCGGTCAAGGCAGGTTCTCCTGGGGCAGGTGAGGAGGAGCGCGGAGGACTACGGGCAGGACCGCTTGAGGTTCGCTTCGGCAGTGGCGCGCGCGGTCTGTGCGAGGTCGGCGAACTGACCGGCGAGCGAGTCGATGACGTCCGGGCGCAGGCGGTAGTAGGTGAACCGCCCGCAGGGCTCTGTCTCCACGACCCCGGCTTCGCGCAGCACCTTCAGGTGGTTGGAGAGATTCGTCTGTCTGGCACCCGTCTCCTCCACGAGGTGGGTGGTGCAGAGCGTCTCGCGGGCGAGGAGGGTCACGATCTGGAGCCTGAGCGGGTCGGCCAGAACCCGGAGCAGATCAGTGTCGACTGACGTCATCATGGGCTGATACTGTCACATCAGCTGGGGCTGACACCAGTCCGGGCTGACCATATTGGCTCCTTTGAACGGGAATGCCATGCCCACGTCCTCATCGCCCTCCCTGCCGGACGAACGCCTGGCCGCGGGGGCGGCCCGTCTCGCCTCCCGGTACGCCGGCCACTTCGCGCCGGAGACCGTGCTGGGCCTGCTCGCCGACTCGTACACGCGACTCGCCGAGCAAGCCCGCATCCACTCCCACCTGGTCGTGCTCGCCGAGCGACTGACCGCGGAGCGCCTGGACGCCCTCGCCCACACCCAGGGGCTGACAAGTGGCGACCGGCCGCGCGTGCTGTTCGTCTGCAGCCAGAACGCCGGCCGCTCGCAGATGGCCGCTGCCCTCCTCGCCCACCGGGCAGGAGAGCACGTCACCGTCTCCTCCGCCGGTACCCACCCCGCGCACGAGGTGGAGCCGTTCATCGTCCAAGCGCTCACGGAAGCAGGCGTAGAGATGAGCGGAGATCCGGAGGGCGCGTATCCCAAGCCGCTGACGGAGGAAGTGGTCCAGGCGGCCGACATCGTCATCACGATGGGCTGCGGGGATGCCTGCCCGGTGGTTCCAGGCCGCCGCTACCTCGACTGGCCCGTCGCCGACCCCGACGGTGCGCCCATCGCTGTCGTCCGCGACATCCGGGACGCGATCGACGCCCACATCACCGAACTGCTCAGCCGGCTCGCTCTCTGAGTTCCCACGTCCCCACCGCAGTTGACTCACCCCTAGGAAGAACTGATGTCCTCCACTCCTGCCGCCTCCGTGCTCTTCGTCTGCGTCCACAACGCCGGCCGCTCCCAGATGGCGGCCGGGTTCCTGCGCCACCTCGCCGGTGACCGGGTCGAGGTCCGCTCCGCCGGCTCCATCCCGGGTGACCAGGTCAACCCCTCTGCGGTCGCCGCCATGGCCGAACTGGGCATCGACATCTCCGACCAGAAGCCGAAGGTGCTGACCACCGAGGCTGTTCAGGCGTCGGACTACGTCATCACCATGGGCTGCGGCGACGCCTGCCCGATCTTCCCCGGCAAGAAGTACCTCGACTGGGCCCTGGAGGACCCGGCCGGCCAGGGCGTGGAGGCCGTCCGTCCGATCCGCGACGAGATCAAGGTCCTCATCGAGGGCCTGATCGCCGAGATCGACGCGAAGCAGGAGGCGTGACCGAAGTGACCGACCCGACCGCCGCCACCGGCGACGA
The DNA here is from genome assembly GCF_036237275.1 of Streptomyces sp. NBC_01353. Lineage (GTDB taxonomy): Bacteria > Actinomycetota > Actinomycetes > Streptomycetales > Streptomycetaceae > Streptomyces. The sequence continues at coordinate 2,574,670 of NZ_CP108352.1, forward strand.
CGTACGCAACGTCATCGTCATAGGCTCCGGCCCCGCCGCCGGTGACGTCGTCGACCACACCTACCGCCAGGCCATTACGGCCGCCGCCAGCGGCTGCGCCGCAGCCCTCGACACCGAGCGCCACCTTGCCGCACTGGCCTCGCACGCCGAACCTGTCGGCGTCTCCGCCTGATCCAGGGGCGGGCAGGATCCGGCGTGCCGTGGCCGCAGGCACGCCGTGACCCGGTGGCGGTGTTCAGGCGGGCATCCGGTCGCCCGGCCGGTTGGCGCGGCGGCAGCGGGTCAGCGTCCGGCGGCCGAGGAGCACGGCGCCCAGGCCCAGCGGGATGGCCACGATGGCGCCAATGAGTCCGTTGCCGGTGCCGGGACCGCCACTGGAGGTGGCCGCGTGCAGCACCGCGAGGACCGTGCCGGCCATCCCCACCACGATGGCCGACATCCCGCCGGTGCGCGCGTTGCCCGTGCTGATCCGGCCGCCGACGCGGGCCAGGGCGAGCCAGCCGATAACCAGGCCGAGCAGCCCCACCCCGAGGGCCAAGTTGGCCCCGGTCCGCCCGTCGCCGATGATCCCGCCCTCGACGGCCACCATCAGCGCTACTGAAGCACTCATATCGCTCTCCTCCTTCTCCGTAGCTGATTGCGAGGTCCCATGCGCCTTGAGCATGCGCCCCGGATCCCCTGCCGGTCGTCCAGCAGATGCAGGCACTTCCCACTGCCACCGCTGCGGCATCCGGATACTGCGGACGCGGCAGGCAGCGCGCGGGTACCGCACCTGCGGTAGCCAGCCGCTCGTCCATGAGCCGGATTCGCCCACCACCGCATCCGGTTACGGTGCACCCATGAACAAAGGGCGGTTCACTGTCCCGGCCGGGGTCACCGACTGGGCGATCGCCGTGGGCGTGGCGGCGCTGCTGCTGGGCACCGGGCTGTCCGGGCCACACCCGGCCGGGAGCCGCGAGCTGTTCGGCTCCGTGCTGCTGGCGGCCGGCGGGCTGGCGCTGGCCGCGCGCCGCCGGGTGCCGCTCGTGGTCCTGGCCGTCACCGCGCTGTGCGCGGTGGGCTACCTGGCAGCCGGGTTCGAGGTGCTCGCCGTCTCGTACCTGGTCGCGGTCTACAGCGCCGTACGCGTCGGGCACCGCGCCGTCACACTGGCCGCATCCGTGATCCTGCTGGCCGTGCTCCACCTCACCGCCCTGGCCTTCCATGACGCTCCCGTACGCGAGGTCGTGACACAGGCCCGGAGCACCCTGGAGATCGCCTGGCTGATCGCCGCCTTCGCCGCCGGGGAGGCAGTGCGGCAGGCCGAACGACGAGCGGACGAAGCCGAACGCACCCGCGAGGAGACCGGGCGCCGCCGGGCCGACGAGGAGCGACTGCGCATCGCGCGGGAGCTGCACGACTCGCTCACCCACCAGATCTCGGTCATCAAGGTGCAGTCCGAGGTCGCCGTCCACGTGGCCCGACGCCGCGGCGAGCAGGTGCCAGAGGCCCTGTTGGCGATCCAGGAAGCCGGCCGGGAAGCGAGCCTGGAGCTGCGCGCGACCCTTGAGGCGCTCCGCGACGACGACACCACCCCGCCGCACGGACTCGACCACATCCCCGACCTGGTGAAACGGTTCCAGACGACCGGCCTGGAGACGACGCTGACGATCGAAGGACCTCCTCACGCCGTACCGGCCGCGGTGGGCCGTACCGCTTACCGGATCGTTCAGGAGTCGCTCACCAACGTCTCCCGACACGCCGCCGCCACCACCGCCTCGGTGCTGATCGACTACCGGCCGGACGCCCTCGCCGTCCGCGTCGACGACAACGGCAAGGCCACGCCGGACACCGCGCCGACGCCCGGCCTCGGGCTGCTCGGCATGCGCGAACGCGTCACGGCCCTGGGCGGCCGACTGCGCACCGAGCCGCGTAGCGCAGGCGGCTTCACCGTCCAGGCCGAACTCCCCACGAACGGAGCGTCGTGATCCGTGTCCTGCTGGTCGACGACCAGCCGCTCATCCGCAGCGGCTTCCGCGCGCTGCTCGACCTCGAAGACGACATCGAGGTGGTGGCCGAGGCCGCCGACGGCGAAGAGGGCTTGGCCCTCGTCAAGGAGCAGTTGCCCGACGTCGCGCTCATTGACATCCAGATGCCGGTCATGGACGGCATCGAAGCGACCCGGCGCATCGCCGCGGACCCGGCTCTGGCCGGCGTACACGTCGTCATGCTGACCAACTACGGCATGGACGAGTACGTCTTGGACGCGCTGCGCGCCGGCGCCGCCGGCTTCCTCGTCAAGGACATCCTGCCGGAGGACTTCCTGCACGCCGTACGCGTCGCCGCCCGCGGCGACGCCCTGCTCGCGCCCACGATCACCCGGAAGCTCATCGACCGGTATGTCACCCAGCCGCCGCCCGCCCGCGCCGGGAACGGGCTGGAGGAGCTGACCAACCGTGAAAGCGAGGCGGTCGCCCTGGCCGCACAGGGCCTGTCCAACGACGAGATCGCCGACCACATGGTCATCAGCCCGCTGACCGCCAAGACCCACATCAACCGGGCCATGGCAAAGCTCCACGCCCGCGACCGCGCCCAGCTCGTGGTCCTTGCCTACGAATCCGGCCTGGTGACCCCGCGCGCCTCCTAACCCGCGCGCCGTTGACCGGCCAGTGCGCCATGGCGTCTCGTCCCCCAGGACCTCACGGGCCAGCTCCTTCGGCGCCCGCCGGTCCTCCGCCAGAGCCGTCTTCCCGGCCTCGGTCGCCCAATAGACGCGCCGGGTACGGCTGTCTACCACCCGCTGCTCTGAGACCAGCAGTCCGTCGGCCTGCAGCCGGTGCAACGTCGGGTACAGCGTGCCGGGACTGATCTGATAGCCGTGGGAGGCCAACTCCTCGGTCATCCACGCACCGTGGATCTCCTCCTCGGCCGCGCGATGCAGGATGTGCAGCCGCACTGCACCCCGCTGGAACTCCCTCACCCTGGCCCACCTCCGACAATGACGAAACCGATATCGGCTCTCGATCCTGTCCGCCTCAAGCACACCAGACGAGTCCCGGCGATGCCTGTGCCCGCTGCGCGCTCCAACGCCGCAGCGCTTCCGCCCAGGTACGCAGCCATTCGTCATGCTGCGGAATGCGCAGGCACGCCTTGATCTATCGGTAGCCGCGCGAGTGCAACGCCGAACGACACCCGTCAGCCCACCATCGGTCATGAGTGCTGCCCGAGCCACGTCGCTGGCGAGGTACGAGCCGGACAGCGCCGCGTCGGCTGCCTGCGGATCCGCGGCCGCCACCCAGTAGCCGCCTGGTCGATTCCGAAGCGCTGATGATCGTCTGCGGGCCGAAGACCTCTCCCGAGGCCGCCGCCGCACGAACTCGCCCGTCACCGGGATGTACTGAAGCCCCCATCGAGCTGGAGGCTCTGGGCGAGTGCCAGCAGCTTCTGCCCGGTCGAGCTGTCCTCTACAGCTACGTACTCCCGCTCACCAGGTCGAAGCGGTACGGCAACTTGCACGGGCTGGGTACCAAGGAATGCTCGCCCCGGCGGCGGACCAGCGTCCTCGCCCGGGCCGCCGCCGGCGTCCCGCACGGCCCTCAGACGGCCCGGACCGAGTTCTCGGCGTGCTCCTGCACCGCGATCCTCGCCAGTTTCGTCAGCATCATGCCGTTGCGGACGGCGACGATGTAGTCCACGGGGAGCCCGTGCATCCGGATTCCCGGGCCCCGGAGGGGATGCCAGTCGAGGGTGAAAAGGGTGTGCTCACCCCAGGGGAGCAAGGCCATGGAGATGCGGGCCGCGCCGAAGGGCTCCGCCTTCGCCTCCAGCTCCAGGCGCCGTTCCGGATCGCAGATACGAACGACGACCGTGTCGTCGAGGGTGAAGGGGCCGCCGCCGACCCGGACCTTCAGACGGGCGCCCACGTCCGGCCAGTGCGGGTCCGCCGCCAGGACCTGCTGGGTTCCCGTGACCCACTCCCCGTAACGATGGCCGTCGGACAGCAGACGCCAGACCTCCGACGGTGTGCTCAGGATCAGGCGGCGGTTCCGGGCCACGCCGATCACGCTCCTTCCGGACGGTGGGGCCACTACGGGCTCACCGTCCGGCGCCCTGGGCCTGACCTCCAGACTCACGCGGACCGCTCCCCCTCGCCCTCCGACAGGTCCGAACGGATTCCTCCTCGGTGGCCTGCCCCCAGCAGCGGCACGCCCCGTCAGGGCTGCGGCGAGCCGGGCTGCGTGGAGGGGATGCGCGAGGTGAAGAACAGCGCGAGGGCCGAGGACATGGCAAGGATGGCGAGGGCGGCCTGCAGGCCGTCCAGACGGGCGGCGGCGTTCGCGTCCAGAGCGACCTGAGTCACCTCGGGGCTGGTGCCCGCCTCGTCGAGAGCCGTCTTGAGCTGGGCGTCCGAGAGGAACGGCACGCCGCTCTGGAGTTCGACGGCTGCCTGGTTCTTGACCTCGGCCGGAATCGCCGCGTTCTGCTCGACGCTGGCCAGGAACGACGACGTCAGCGCGGCGATCAGAAGCGACCCGGCCAGTGCCGTACCGATCGAGGCGCCGAGGTTGGTGACGGCGTTCTGGATGCCGCCGACCTCCGCGCTCTTGCTGTCCGGAACGGCGGACACGGTGACCGAACCCAGCTGCGAGGCGAGCGCGCCCATGCCGAGCCCGATCAGCAGGAGGGGGACGGTCACGATCTCCGCGCCGGCGTCGGCGTCGAGCGCGGCCATCAGGGCGACCGCGCCCGCGAGCAGCGCGAGCACCCCGACCCGCACCACCCGCCGCGGCGAGATGTCCGGGAGGAAGCGCGGGATCAGGACGGCCGCCGCCAGCAGCGTCAGCGAGAGCGGCAGGATGCGCGCCCCGGTCGCGAGCGCGGACAGGCCCAGGGCGACGGACAGATAGAGGGGTACGACGAAGAACACGCCCATCTGTACGAGGTACTGGAAGAAGAACATCGTCAGACCGCCGGTGAGCTGCTTGTTCCGCAGCATCGCCGGGTCGATGAGCGGCTGCCGGCCGACGCGCACGAGCCGGGCCTCCCAGCGGAGGAACAGCCACACCAGCAGCAGGCCCGCCAGCATCATCCACACGACCATCGACACACCGAGCCACGAGGGTGCGTCGGGCTTCGGCCGGAACCAGCCCCATTCGTCCGAGCGGAGCACACCGTAGACGAAGATCCCCAGCCCGAGCGCGGACAGGGCGGCGCCGACAAGGTCGATCCGAGAGCGCTCCTCGCCCACGGCGTCCGCGATACGGCGGGCGAACACCAGGATGACGAGCACCACCAGGACCTCACCGGCGAAGACCCAGCGCCAGGAGAAGTACGTCGTAGCGACACCGCCGATGAGTGGTCCCAGAGCGATGGCCACCGCCCCGGCGGCCGCCACGATGCCGTACGCCGCTGCCCGACGCTCCGTGGCGAAATTGCCGGCCACCAGGGCCACGATCGCGGGCATGATGAGCGCCGCCCCGATCCCCTCCAGGAACGACCAGCCGAACAGCAGCACGGGAAGGTTCGGTGCCAGCGCCGTGGTGAGGGACCCACAGCCGTAGACGACACAACCGATCATGAAGGCGCGCTTACGGCCGATCAGCGCCCCGACCTTGCCCCCGGGGATCATGAACATCGCCATCACCAGCGTGTACGCCGTGATGGCGCCCTGGATCCCGGTGACCGTGGTCCCCACGTCGTCGGCCACCGTCGCGATCGAGACGTTCATGACCGAGCTGTCGAGCGCCATCAGGAACTGACCGGCCGCAAGAGTCAGCAGAACCAGTCGCGCCCCCGCCGCCGGACCTTCCGCGCTGCCTCCCCTGCGTGCCATGGACGCATCGTGCCAACGACACCGACGGCGTAGCCACGACCCGCCGTGGGCGTCCACCACATGGCGCACGAACAACGGGAAAGGCCCGCCGTCCCCGGGGGGACGACGGGCCCTTCACCACGAATGCCCTATCAGGCCGTGCCGACGAACAGCACGAACAGCAGCCACACCACCGGAGCGGTCGGCAGCAAGGAGTCCAACCGGTCCATGATGCCGCCGTGGCCCGGCAGCAGCGTGCCCATGTCCTTGATGCCCAGGTCACGCTTGATCATCGACTCGCCGAGGTCGCCGAGCGTCGCACTCGCCGCCACCGCAAGGCCCAGCAGCAGACCCTGCCACCACGAGCCGCCGTCGATCAGGAACTCCATGCACAGCGCGCCCGCCGCCATCGCGAACGTCACCGCACCGAGCAGACCCTCACGGGTCTTCCCGGGGCTGATCCGCGGAGCCAGCTTGTGCTTGCCGAAACGCCAGCCGATCGCATACGCACCGGTGTCACTGACCACGGTCAGCACCAGGAACGTGAGCACCCGCTCCGGCCCGTCGTCGGCCGTGAGCATCAACGCCACGAACGTCGCCAGGAACGGCACGTAGAACGCCGCGAACACGCCCGCCGTGACGTCCTTCAGATAACCCTCGGGCGGCTCCGTCATCCGCCACACCAGCACCGCGAGGGCGGTCAGGGCCATGGCGACCCAGGCCCCCTCCACTCCCCGGACGTACCCGGCCACCACCATCGCCGCACCGCCGACGGCGAGCGGGACGAGCGGAGCCTTGATGCCCTTGCGCTCCTGCAGACGGGAGGTGAGCTCCCACAGTCCGACCACGACGGCGATCGCTATCACGCCGACGAACGCGGCCTTCCAGATGAAAAGCGACGCGATGATCACGGCGCCGAGTCCGACGCCGACCCCTATGGCCGCGCCCAGGTCGCGCCCCGCGCTCTTCTTCTGCGGAGCCGCGGGAGCGGGCTGGGACGGGCTGGACATGGGCTCCTGCGGGTGCTCGTTCGGCGTCTCGTCACGGAACGGGGGACCGCTCGGCTGAGCGGCCCCCCGGTCGTGGTCGTCCTGGTGATCGCCGGCGGGGACGTCGGGCACGATGGGCATGGGCCGAGTCTGCGCCGCCTGCAGCCCATCGTATGCGGGACCCGCCGGGGCAGGCCCCTGGTCGGGCCCCCAGTAGCCGGAACCGGCCGGGGCCCCCCAGGAAGAGTCGTTCATCAGACCTCGAGCAGCTCGGCTTCCTTGTGCTTGAGCAGCTCGTCCACCTGCGCCACGTACTTCGCGGTGGTGTCGTCGAGCTCCTTCTCGCCGCGGCGACCCTCGTCCTCGCCGACCTCGCCGTCCTTGACCAGCTTGTCGATGGTCTCCTTCGCCTTGCGGCGCACGGAACGGATGGAGATCTTCGAGTCCTCGGCCTTGCCCTTGGCGACCTTGATGTACTCGCGGCGGCGCTCCTCGGTGAGCTCCGGGAACACCACACGGATGATGTTGCCGTCGTTGCTCGGGTTGACGCCGAGGTCCGAGTCACGGATCGCCTGCTCGATGTTGCGCAGCGCGCTCTTGTCGAACGGGGTCACCACGGCCATGCGCGGCTCGGGCACCGAGAACGACGCCAGCTGATTGATCGGCGTGATGGCACCGTAGTAGTCGGCCACGATCTTGTTGAACATCGCCGGGTGCGCACGGCCGGTGCGGATCGCGGCGAAGTCCTCCTTGGCGACCACGACGGCCTTCTCCATCTTCTCCTCGGCCTCGAGGAGGGTCTCTTCGATCACCACTTGCTCCTGCGTGTCGTCGCGTCTTGTCCTGCACGGTGTACGACCGGCAGGGCTCTGTCCATCCCCTCGCGGGGAGGTACCCGGATTCGAGCCGAGGCTCAGGCCCGGGTGCCCTGGTCGCTCACGAGAGTGCCGATCTTCTCACCCTTCACCGCGCGCGCGATATTGCCCTCCGCGAGCAGTTCGAAGACGAGGATCGGGAGGTTGTTGTCGCGGCACAGCGTGATGGCGGTGGCGTCCGCGACCTTCAGGTCGCGGGAGAGCACCTCGCCGTACTCCAGCGCGTCGAACTTGACCGCGTCGGGGTTGGTCTTCGGGTCGGAGTCGTAGACCCCGTCCACGCCGTTCTTGCCCATGAGCAGGGCCTCGGCGTCGATCTCCAGGGCACGCTGGGCGGCCGTGGTGTCGGTGGAGAAGTACGGCATTCCCATACCGGCACCGAAGATGACCACACGGCCCTTCTCCAGGTGGCGCACGGCACGCAGCGGGATGTACGGCTCCGCGACCTGGCCCATGGTGATGGCGGTCTGGACGCGGGAGTCGATGCCTTCCTTCTCCAGGAAGTCCTGGAGGGCGAGGCAGTTCATGACGGTGCCGAGCATTCCCATGTAGTCGGAGCGCGCCCGGTCCATGCCGCGCACCTGCAGCTCGGCGCCGCGGAAGAAGTTGCCGCCGCCGATCACGACCGCGATCTCCGCTCCGTCGCGGACGACTGCGGCGATCTCGCGCGCGATTTTGTGCACGACGTCGGGGTCGACGCCGAGCGCGCCGCCGCCGGCGAATGCCTCGCCGGACAGCTTCAGCATGAAGCGGCCGGCCTTTTTGCCGTGGATGTCGTCGCCCTGTGCGGCGGACTGGTTCATGGAGATCTCCTCGTGCACATACGACGAAGGCCATTGCCGGTGGGTCCTTGCGGTTTCCCGTACGGCAATGGCCTCCTCGTCAGATCTGCGGTCGTCCTACGCGAGCGTGGACGACTGCTTCAGACCCTACCGGGGTCCGGTGTCCGTTGCGTACGGACTCAGATGCCGACCTTGATGCGCGTGAAGCGCTTCAGGGTGACACCGGCCTCGTCCAGGATCTGCTGGACGGACTTCTTGTTGTCCAGCGCGTACGGCTGGCCGAGCAGCGTGGCGTCCTTGAAGAAGCCGTTGACGCGACCCTCGACGATCTTCGGGAGCGCGGCCTCGGGCTTGCCCTCGGCGCGGGTGGTCTCCTCGGCGACGCGACGCTCGGTCTCGACGACCTCGGCCGGAACTTCCTCACGGGTGAGGTACTTCGGCGCGAAGGCGGCGATGTGCTGCGCGACACCCTTGGCGATCTCGGCGTTCTCCTTGTCGAACTCGACAAGAACACCGATCTGCGGGGGCAGGTCGGGCATGGTGCGGTGCATGTAGGCCGAGACGAAGCCGTCGGCGTACTGCGCGAAGCGGTCGAGAACGATCTTCTCGCCCAGGTTGGCGTTGGCCTCGTCGACGTACGCCTGAACCGTCTTGCCGGGCTCGATCTCGGAGGCGAGCAGCGCCTCCAGGTCGGCCGGAGCGGTGGCGGCGACGTGGGCGGCGAGCGCGGCGGCGACGGCCTGGAACTTGTCACCCTTGGCGACGAAGTCCGTCTCGCACTTCAGCTCGACGAGGACACCGGAGGTGTTGTCGTCGGCGATGAGGGAGACGACGGCGCCGTTCTCGGCAGAGCGGCCCTCGCGCTTGGCGACGCCCTTCTGGCCCTTGATGCGCAGGGCCTCGACGGCCTTGTCGACGTTGCCGTCGGCCTCGTCCAGAGCCTTCTTGCAGTCCATCATGCCGGCGCCGGTGAGCTCACGGAGCTTCTTGACGTCAGCGGCGGTGTAGTTCGCCATGAGTCTGAGTTTCTCTCTCGAAGTCTGAAAGATCTACGGGTGGACGGCGGGGGCTTCGTGGGCCCCCGCCGTCGACATCCGATACAACCAACCGGACCTGGCCTGTGAAGGCCGGGCCGTGGGTCAGGCCTGCTCGCCCTCGGCGGCCGGAGCCTCGGCGGCCGGAGCCTCGACGACCTCGGCGGCGACGGCGTCGGCAGCCTCGGTGGCAGCCTCGGCGTCGGCGACCGGCTCGGTCTCGGCAGAGGTCTGGACCTCGGCCTCGTCAGCCTTCTTCTCACCCTCGAGCAGGTCGCGCTCCCACTCGGCGAGCGGCTCGCCCGCGGCCTTCTCGCCCGGCTTCGAGTCGCCGGTCGCGGCGCCGGAGCGGGCGATGAGGCCCTCGGCGACAGCGTCGGCGATCACGCGGGTGAGCAGGGTGACGGAGCGGATCGCGTCGTCGTTGCCCGGGATCTTGTAGTCGACCTCGTCGGGGTCACAGTTGGTGTCGAGGATCGCGACGACCGGGATGTGGAGCTTGCGCGCCTCACCGACGGCGATGTGCTCCTTCTTGGTGTCGACGATCCAGACGGCGCTCGGCACCTTCTGCATCTCGCGGATACCACCGAGGGTCTTCTCCAGCTTGGCCTTCTCGCGGGAGAGGACCAGGAGCTCCTTCTTGGTGAGACCCGAGGCGGCGACGTCCTCGAAGTCGATCTGCTCGAGCTCCTTGAGGCGCTGCAGACGCTTGTAGACGGTGGAGAAGTTGGTGAGCATGCCACCGAGCCAACGCTGGTTGACGTACGGCATGCCGACACGCGTCGCCTGCTCGGCGATGGCCTCCTGGGCCTGCTTCTTCGTACCGACGAACATGATGGAGCCGCCGTGGGCGACGGTCTCCTTGACGAACTCGTAGGCGCGGTCGATGTACGACAGCGACTGGAGCAGGTCGATGATGTAGATACCGTTGCGCTCGGTGAAGATGAAGCGCTTCATCTTCGGGTTCCAGCGACGGGTCTGGTGACCGAAGTGGACGCCGCTCTCCAGCAGCTCCCGCATCGTGACGACGGCCATGGCCGTATCTCCTTGAGTTTCTCGGTTATGTCCTGACGCCCCGACGCGCCGTGCCACAAGGGACCGAAAAGGCGCTGCCACGACCGGTGAGGGTTGAGTGGCGGGGCGTGCGAAGTCGACCCGGTGACCCGGATCGCCATAGGAAGTGTACGGGACCCGGGGCGTGCCGGGTGACGGCGCTGTCCACAACCGGCCGGTATTCCACAGATATCAACCATGATCCCCACGAACCGGGCGCCCACGTGAGTGTGATCCCCATGCACCTCACGACACTGCTCCTGATGGCCACCCTGATCTGGCCCGTGGGACCACCACGCCCCGAGATCGTCCGCGGCTGGGAACCACCGGCCGGCCCCTACGGCCCCGGCCACCGCGGCCTCGACCTGGCCGCCCCACCGGGCACCCCGGTGAACGCGGCGGCCTCCGGCGTCGTCACCTTCGCAGGCCAGGTGGCCGGCCGCGGAGTCCTCACGATCACCCTGCCGGACACCGGAAACCCACCCCTGCGCACCACCTACGAACCGGTGACCCCCACAGTCACCACCGGCACCACGGTCACCCGCGGCCAACCGGTCGCCACACTCACCGCACCACCCGAGGAAACCCCCCACTGCCCGGAGTCCTGCCTCCACTGGGGCCTCCTCCGCGGTGACACCTACCTGAACCCACTGCTCCTCCTCCGACAGGGCCCATCGAGGCTGCTGCCGGTGACGGGGGTGCCGTGATCCAGAACCACGAATGAGGGAGGGCGGGGGTGGGAGGGGAGGGGGGAGGGGGCGGGGGGAGGGCCCCCGGGGAGGATCAGCCGCTGACGCCTCGGAGGGCCATGGAGACCGCCGCGTCGGCGATCCGGTCCGGCTCCTCCGCCGCTCCCAGCTCGATACGGCGTACAGCCGCGTCCACCACGCCCTGGAGGAGCATCGCGCCGAGGCGAGGCTGTGCCTGGCCGAGGTCGGCGAGGGCCTCGACGATCATGGCGACGAGACCGCCGTGGGCGGCGCGGATCTTCTCGCGGGCGCCGTCGTCGAGCTCGCTCGCGGAGATCGCGACGACCGCACGGTGGCGCCGGTCCCCCACCAGCTCGAGCTGCTTGCGTACGTACGCCTCGACCTTGCCCTCGGCCGTGTCGGCCTGGGCCATCGCCGCCTCGACCTCGGCCGCCCAGAGGGGGAAGTCGACGGCGCACAGCTCCTCGACCACGGCCGCGCGGGAGCGGAAGTACTCGTACACCGAGGAGCGGGCGAGGCCCGTGCGCTCGGCGAGGGCGGGGAAGGTCAGCGCTTCCGTACCACCCTCGGACAGCAGGGATCGCGCGGCGTCCAGCAGGGCGCCGCGCTGCATCGTCCGGTGCTCGGCCACACTGGCCGCTCGAATCCTGGGCACGGCTCCACTGTACGACCGGCCTCGCGGCGTCAGCGTCCTACATCGGCCAGCTTGGCGCGCAGCTGCAGGACCGACTTGGTGTGGATCTGGCTGACCCGGCTCTCGGTGACGCCGAGGACGTGGCCGATCTCGGCGAGGGTGAGGCCCTCGTAGTAGTACAGCGTGACGACGGTCTTCTCGCGCTCGGGGAGCGTGTTGATCGCCCGGGCGAGCAGCCTTCTGAGCTCGCGGTCCTCGGCGACCTCGACGGGGTTGTCGGCGGCGGTGTCCTCGAGGGTGTCCATGATGGACAGCCGGTCGCCGCCCTCGCCGCCGACGTGCAGCAGCTCTTCGAGTGCCACGACGTTCGCCAGGGACAACTGGCTGAAAACGGCGTGCAGTTCCTCGAGCGCGATGCCCATTTCGGCGGCGACCTCGCTCTCGGAGGGGGTCCGTCGCAGCTGGGCCTCGAGGGTCGCGTAGGCACGCTCGACGTTGCGTGCCTTCTGGCGCACGGAGCGGGGAATCCAGTCCAGGGCGCGGAGTTCGTCGATCATCGCGCCGCGGATGCGCGTGATGGCGTAGGTCTCGAATTTGATCGACCGCTCGACGTCGAACTTCTCGATGGCGTCGATCAGCCCGAAGACTCCGGAGGAGACGAAGTCGGCCTGTTCCACATTGGAGGGCAGTCCGACGCTGACGCGGCCGGCGACGTACTTCACGAGCGGCGAGTAGTGCAGGATCAGCTGTTCCCGCAGCCGCTCGTCGCCCGTGTCCTTGTACGAGCGCCACAGCTCGTCGAGCGATGTCGGTGCGGGCGGTCGCACGGCGCCTCCCCGGGCTGCTGGGGGCACCGCAGCGCGGTCAGGCCCGGAGGTGTGCTGGGGCATGCGTTGCCTTGAGCCGTTCTGCTGTGGTGTGGGTCGGTGGATGTGTCCGGTAGGGAATCCTGGTGAGCGTAGCGTGACTGGACTGTCGCGGTGAGCGAACCTCTGCGGATCGCACCGGTCTGGGTGGGCGCCCTCGTCCACACCTTCGAACCCGGGCCGTGGCGCGTGTCGGCCCCTCGGGTGCGGCCGAGAGAACTCGATTGTTCATCGGCATCACCTTTTCACCCGAATGCTCCAGGTCAAGTACCGCCTCGCCGCGCGTTCGCTCCTTCTGTGTGGCTGTTCGTCAACCGCCAGTCGTCGCCTTGCCGTTCGACGAACCCGAGGGAGTGCAGTTCGTACAGCCTGGCGAGGGTGTCGTCCGGGGTGGTGCCGGCGCGGTCGGCGATCTCCGATGCGGGTGTGGGGCGGCCGGCGGGCAGCGCTTCGAGGACGCGGGTGGTGTGTGGGTCGAGGAGGTCTCTGGGGAGGACTGGTCCGCGGCGGGCGGGGGCGAGTTGACCCATGTCGCCGACGAGTTCGATCACTTCGGCGGCGTCGGTGACGAGGGTGGCTTCGCCGCGCAGGAGTTCGTGGACTCCCGCGGAGAGGCCGCTGGTGACGGGGCCGGGGATGCCCATGGTGTGGCGGCCGAGGCGGTGGGCGTTGCGGGCGGTGACGAGGGAGCCGCTGCGGTACTCGGCCTCGACGACGACGGTGCCTCGGGTGAGTGCGGCGATGACGCGGTTTCGGAGGATGAATCTGCTGGGTGTGGGGTGACTTCCGGGCGGCAACTCCCCTACGACGAGGCCTTGTTCCGCGATGCGTCCGATGAGTCCGGCGTGGCCGCGGGGGTAGGGGATGTCGACGCCGCAGGCGAGGACGGCGACGGTGGCGCCTTGGGCGGCGAGGGCGCCTCTGTGGGCGGCGCCGTCGATGCCGAACGCTGCGCCGGAGACGACGACCCAGCCGCGTTCGGCGAGTCCGGAGGCGAGGGTAGTGGCCGTGTGCGCGCCGTAGGGGGTGCAGGCGCGGGCGCCGACGACGGCGACGGATCTCAGGGCCCAGGTCCGCAGGTCGGCCGGGCCGCGGATCCAGAGTCCGATCGGGCGGGCGTCGCCGAGGTCGTCGAGTTGCCGGGGCCATTCGGTGTCGCCGGGGATGACGAGTCGGCCGCCGTGCCGTTCGGCGGCGTCGAGGTCTCGGCGTGGTTCGACGGCTGCGGCTCGGCGCCGCCATCCGTCGACCCGTTTCTCCCCTGTGCCGGGGAAGGGTCCGGTCTCTGGGGGACGGGTGGAGCCGCGCGCGGCTGAGGGACTCGGGTGGGGCGGGAGCGTGGGGTCGGTGTGGGCGTGGGTTTCGTGATCGTCCGCTGCGGGGTCGCGGAGGCGCCGGAGGAAGCCAGCGGCGCCGTATCTGCGGAGCCAGCGGCCGGCGTGTTCGTCGCCGGGTTCGACGATGCGGGTGAGGGCGGCGCGGGCGAGGCGTTCTTCGTCCGGGGTGGCGTGGGGTGTTTCTTCCCTGTCGTGATCGTGTTCTTCGTCGTGGGTGGCGCGGCGCGTTTCTGCCGCGGTGTGGGCTTCGTCCGGGGTCATGCGATGTGCCCCGCTCCGACGGGTACGCCTCGGGCGATGCCGGTGCGCAGTTGGAGGGCGAGGTCGATGTCGTGGGTGTCGGGCCGGTCGTGTCCGGCGAGGTCGGCGACGGTCCAGGCGACGCGGATGACTCGGTCGAGGCCGCGTGCGGTGAGGAGTCCGCGTTCGATGTCGCGTTCTGCGGCGGCGAGGGCTCCGGGGTGGACGAGGTAGCGGGTACGCAGTTCGTGTCCGGGGACTTCGCTGTTGACGTTCCAGGGGGTGTCGGCGAGGCGGGCGGCTGCGCGGGCGCGGGCTTCGCGGACGCGGTCGGCGACGGCGGCGGTGGTTTCGCCGCGGCCGCCTTGTCCGAGGAGGTCGGATCGAGTGACGGGTTGGGCTTCGACGCGGAGGTCGATGCGGTCGAGGAGGGGGCCGGAGAGGCGTGCCTGGTAGCGGCGGATGAGGGAGGCGGGGCATTCGCATCCGGCGCCGTGCAGGGTGTGCCGTCCACAGGGGCAGGGGTTGGCCGCGAGGGCGAGCAGGAAGCGTGCGGGGAGTCGGACGACTCCGGCGGCGCGGGCGACGACGACGTGGCCGGACTCGAGGGGTTGTCGTAGGGCGTCGAGGGCTTTGCCGGAGAACTCGGGGGCTTCGTCGAGGAAGAGGACGCCTCGATGGGCGAGGGAGACGGCGCCGGGGCGTGGGAGGCCGTTGCCGCCGCCGACGAGGGATTGCATGGTCGCGGAGTGGTGGGGTGCGCAGTAGGGGGCGCGGCGGACGAGGGGTTCGCCGGGCGGGAGGATGCCGGCGACGGAGTGGACGGCGGTGACTTCGAGGGACTCCTGTCGGGTGAGTGGGGGCAGGATGCCGGGGAGTCGTTCGGCGAGCATGGTTTTTCCGGCGCCGGGTGGTCCGGAGAGCAGGAGGTGGTGGCTGCCTGCGGCGGCGACTTCCAGGGCTCGGCGGGCGCTGTGCTGTCCGGCGACGTCGGCGAGGTCGGGTCCGTCGGCAGGGTCGGCGGCGAGGCCGGTGCCGACGCCGGCGCCGGGTACGAGGAGTCCGGCGAGCATGGAGTCGGGGCGGCCTTCCTCGGCCGTTTCTTCTTCGGGGACGGGTTCGTCGGAGAGGACGGCGATGAGTTGGCGCAGGCTGCGGACGCCGAGGACGGACACTCCGGGGACGAGGGCGGCTTCGCCGGCTGTCTGTTCGGGGACGACGACCTGTTGGTAGCCGGCTTCGGCGGCGGCGAGGACGGCGGGCAGGACGCCGCGGACGGGCCGGACGCGGCCGTCGAGCCCGAGTTCGCCGATGAGGACGAGGTCGGCGATCACCCTGGGGTCGATGCGCTCGGCGGCGCCGAGGACGGCCGCGGCGACTGCCAGATCGAAGCCGGATCCGCCTTTGGGGACGGAGGCGGGGCTGAGTCCGACGGTGAGTTTCTTCTGGGGCCATTCGGCGTCGGAGTTGACGATGGCGGCGCGGACCCGGTCGCGGCTCTCGCTGAGGCTCTTGTCCGGGAGTCCGACGAGGGTGAAGGCGGCGACTCCGGCTTCGAGGTCGGCCTGGACCTCGACGACGACGCCTTCGACGCCGACGAGGGCGACGGAGCAGGTGCGGGCGAATCCCATCTCAGGCCACCCCCTGGGCGTGGGTGACGACGGGGGCGCCGCGGCGTGGCAGGACGATGCCGATCAGGTCGATGCGGACGCCGCCGTCGGGTGGTGGTCCTCCGTGGCGGTCGAGCCAGCAGGCGGCGAGTCGTTTGAGCCGGTCGGCCTTGGTGGGGGTGACGGCGGCCATGGGGTGTTCGAATGCGCCTTCGCGGCGCGTCTTCACTTCGCAGATGACGACGGTGTCGCCGTCGCGGGCGACGATGTCGATCTCGCCGGTGCGTCCGCAGCGCCAGTTCCGTGCGAGGACGGACATCCCGGCCTCGGTGAGGCGCCGGGCGGCCAGTTCTTCCCCGTACCGTCCGAGTGCGTTCGTCGGGTTGGTCGGGCCGGTTGTGTTCGTCGCGCGGGTCGGGCCGGCCGGTCCTGCCGGGTTCGTTCCGTGGGTCGTGCTGTTCGGTCCGGCTGCGTTCGTCGCGTGGGTCGTGTTCATTCGGTACCACCTCCGGCACCGACTGTGACGCTCCGCGACTTCGCGTGTGGATCTTGGTGGACGGTTGCCTGTCTGTGGACAACCGCCTCACCCTTGCGGGTGGTTTCAGCCCGCCGCCTCAGCTGCCGGGGAGTTCCAGGTCGCTCTTGTTGAGCTCCTCGATGTTCACGTCCTTGAAGGTGAGCACCCGGACCTGCTTGACGAATCTGGCCGGCCGATACATGTCCCAGACCCAGGCGTCGGCCATGGACACCTCGAAGAACACCTCGCCCTGGACCGAGTGCACCTGCATCTCGTAGTCGTTCGTGAGGTAGAAGCGCCGCTCGGTCTCGATCACGTATTTGAACAGGCCGACGACATCGCGGTACTCCCGGTAGAGCTTCAGCTCCATCTCGGTCTCGTACTTCTCGAGGTCCTCGGCGCTCATGGCATGTTCCCCTTCAGCCGTGCGTCCACCTATTGTGCGCCAGCCACTCGCACCCCTAGACGATTTCCGGGGCGAGCACCACCGGCGCACTCGGCGGTCCCTCGTCGAGCAGCGTGTGCAGCAGCTCGGCGAGTCTGGTCGGGTACACCGTCTCACGCGCCGCCGACAGTTCGGCGGAGGTCCACCACCTCAGCCCCGCGGTACTGCGCGCTTCCAGCTCGGTGAGCCCGCCGGGGGCCGTCACGGTCTGGGTGGTTCGTGCCAGGTAGTACCACTCGTCCTGGTCCCAGCGCCGCCCGTCGAAGGGGAAGGAGCAGATCCGCTGCCAGATGACCGGCCCGAGTTCGACCTCGGTGATCCCGGTCTCCTCTGCCAGCTCGCGAAGTGCCGCCTCCTCGCGGGTCTCGTCGCCCTCGAGGCCGCCGCCGGGCGTGAACCACCAGGTCTGGTCGGGGGCGTCGGGCTCGTAGCCGTGCATGAGCAGGATGCGGTCGTCGGGGTCGAGCAGCACGACCCGTGCGACCCGCCGCAGCTCCCGCCCTGCCGCTGCCGAGCCCGGCGAACCCGCAGCCCCGGCCGAACCCTCAGTACCCGTCACGTGCTCACCGTCTCCTTGCCGGACCGCCCGCCCGACGCACCACCGGACCCACCACCCGAGGCGCCACCGGACCGCCCACCGAGCCGCGCCGCCAGCGGACCGTATGCGGCCCCGGCCAGGATCAGTACACACCCGGCGACGATCGCGTAGAAGAGCGGCATCACGGGTCCTGGCTGCGAGATCCCACCCGGCAGTGCCGCGAAGCCCTCGGGCCTCGCCAGGACGCCGTTCATCGGCCAGACGACGGCGTCCACCCGGCCGGTGACCGCGGAGCGGGGCACGGAGCCCTGGCCGGCCTCTTCGAGGTGGACCCGGGAGTCGAGGGAGTTGTGCCGCTCGTCGCCGAGGAGGAAAAGGCTCCCCTCCGGCACGGTCGCGGAGAACCGCTGCCCGGAGGCGGGGGTGCCAGGGGGCAGATACGTCTCCTCGACCGCCTTGCCGTTCACGGTGAGCCGGCCGTCCGCGTCGCAGCAGGCGACCGTGTCACCGCCGACGCCGACGACCCGCTTGACCATGGGGACGCCGCCCCAGAGCTGGTCCTCGAAGATGACGATGTCGCCTCGTCGCACCTCGTCGCCGTCGATGCGCTGGGCGAGGACCTTGGACCCGACGGCCAGGGTCGGGGTCATGGAGTCGCTGGGGACGCTGTAGGGCTGGTAGAGGACGGCTCCCCAGGCGAAGCCGCCGAGGAAGAGCACACAGCCGACGGCCACGGCCAGCCCCGACAGCACGCTGCCGAGGCGGCCGCGGCCGCCGTCCGTTCGTATCGTTCCGCTCATCCCAGCGCTCCCCACCCTCAAGGTCGGTTCGTCGATCTGGGATCGCACCCTACCCGCGGGTTCCTACTCGGCGGTATGCCGAGACGCGAGCCTCTTCCTGCGCCACAGTACGAGCGGCACCGCGCCGGCGAGTCCGGCCGCGCCCGGGGCGACGGCCAGCGCCTGGCTCAGCCCGGGCTGGTCGAACGTGCTCGGCACGGGCAGCGTCGCCCAGCGGGTGACCGGCCAGGCCACGACGACCGCGCGTCCGACGACCTTGTCGTTCGGGACCGTGCCGCCGCCCGGGAGGTTCTGGTGGAAGCGGGAGTCCAGGGAGTTCTGGCGGTTGTCGCCCATCACCCAGATGCTGCCCTCGGGGATGGTGATCGGCCCGAAGGGCTTGTCACCGCACGGCGAGGAACCGGGGTAGATGTACGAGCTCTCCTCCAGCGTCTTCCCGTTGAGGATGACCTTGCCGCCCTCCTTGCAGGAGACCGTGTCACCGCCCACCGCGATGACGCGCTTGATCAGGTCCTTCTCCTCCGCGTACAGCCCGATGAAGCTCAGGAACTGCTGCAGCACGTTGGGGTCGGGGGTGGCCGTGTCCTCCAGCCAGCCGCCCGGGTCGTGGAACACGACGACCTCGCCGCGCTCCGGCTCGGAGCCGAACCACGGGGTCAGCTTGTCCACGAGGACCCGGTCGCCGCGCTGCAGCGTGTTCATCATCGAGTCCGAGGGAATCGAGAACGCCTGCACCAGGAAGGTCTTGATCAGCAGCGCGAGGAGCAGCGCGATACCGATCAGCAGGGGCAGTTCCTTCCAGAAGGAACGCGGCTTCTTCGCGCCCTGGCCGGTCTGCCCGGGCCCGTCCGGCCCGTCCTGCTGGTTCCGTCCGGTCTCGCCGTCGCCGTCCGCGGGGTCGGCGTCGTGCGGGCCGGGGGTGTCATCCCTCATGGCCACCGCCGATTCGGCGAGCCGCTCGGGCCTCTCCTCCGGCTCGTCGTGTCCGGATCGTGCGCCGACGGCCACATCCCCCACATCCACTCCTCAGTCCGTGCATATGCCTGCCCCAGAACAGGGACAGGCCCACCACTCCCATAACGAGCGGGAGTTCCGCAGGGGTCGGGAGCCAGGGCAATCCGTTCAGATTCCGCGAGGACACACTATGCGACACACCGTGTGCGGACACAGAAGCCGTACGACCGTCCGGTACGGCCGCGAACGTGTCCGGCTCCTCCAGCCGTCGCCAGTGGCTCACCGGCCAGGCGATGACGACGGCCGGGCCCACCACGTCCTCCTCGGAGATCGTTCCCTGCTCCTTCTCGTCGAGGTGGAAGCGGGAGTCGGCGGAGTCCGACCGGTGGTCGCCCATCACGAAGATCCGGCCGGCGGGAACCGTCACCTTGAACTTGATCTTCGAGGGCTCGTTGCCCGGGTGCAGATACGGTTCGTCCAGCGGTACGCCGTTGACCTTGATCCGGCCGTCCGTGCCGCAGCACTCGACCGTGTCACCGCCGACCGCGACGACCCGCTTGATCAGATCCTGCTCGTCGGCCGAGGGCAGCAGCCCGATGAAGGTCAGGGCCTGCTTGACCTGCTTGACGCCGATCGGGTCCTCGGTGACGGGGGCGGTGTCGTCCTGGAGCCAGTTGCCGGGGTCCTTGAAGACGACGACGTCGCCGCGTTGCGGCTTGGAGCCGAACCAGGGCGTGAGCTTGTCGACCAGGACGCGGTCGTCGATCCGGATCGTCTGCTCCATCGAGCCGGACGGGATGACGAAGGCCTGGACGAGGAAGGTCTTCAGGACGAGCGCGATCAGCAGGGCGACCGTGATCAGGAGCGGGATCTCCTTGACGGCGGAGCGCTGTCGCCGGCGCTTGACCTTGCGGGCGAGTCTGCGCCGCTCCGCCCGGCCGGGCAGCGGGCGGCCGCCGGCCTCCGTCGGCCGTGTGCCGGTGGGCAGCCGGGTGTCGCCGCGGTGCCCGGCCGGCCTGCCCCGGTTACCCATGGCCGCCCGCCACGGGAGTGGGTACGGAGTCGAAGGCTCCGGTCTCCTCCACCTCGGACCAGCGGCCGAAGGGCCAGCCGATCCAGTCCGCGCGCCCGATCACGCGCTCCACGGGCACGACTCCGCCGCCCGGCTGACCGAGATGGTCGCGGGAGTCGCTGGACTGGCTGCGGTGGTCGCCCATGACCCACAGGGTGCCCTGAGGGACGACGATGTCGAAGGGAACCTTCGAGGGCGAGTCGCCCAGCATGACGTAGCGCTCCTCGACGGGCACGCCGTTGACGGTCAGTCGGCCGTTGCCGTCGCAGCAGACGATCCGGTCGCCGCCCACGCCCACCACCCGCTTCACGAAGTCGGTCTCGGCGGGCTCGGCGATGCCGAGGGCCGCGGCCGCGCCGTGCAGCAGACCGGTGACCGGGTTCTGCTCGGGGGCCTCCTGGAGGAAGGAGCCTGTGCCGTCGAAGACGACGACGTCACCCCGGCGCGGCTGGTCGCCGAAACGGTACGCCAGCTTGTTCACGAGGATCCGGTCCCCGACCTGGAGGGTGGGTTCCATCGAGCGGCTGGGGATCAGGAAGGGCTGCATCACGAAGTGGCTCAGGAGCAGCAGGAAGACCACGCAGACGCCGCCGATGACGCTCGTACGGCGCCAGGACCATCCGGCGACGTCCCCGTCCTGGCCCGTGGCCGCGGAGTCCTGCCCATCGGGCCCTGAGTCCGGCCGTCCATCGGGCCCGGAGTCCGGCGAGGCCGCCCGCTCATCCGTCCCGGGCTCCCGACCGTCACGCCCAGGCTCCCGAGCGTCGCGCCGGGGCTCCTGCGCCTCGAACCCGGAGTCCGGCCCGTCTGTCCCGGAAATACGCGCGGAGCGCGACCGCTCCTCCGTCTCGGAGGAGCGGTCGCGCTCCGTGTGCTGTGCTTCGGTGTCCATCGGGGGCAGAGCCTATCCGGCCACCCTGAGAATCATCGCTCCGAAGCCCCGCGCGATCGGTGAGCCGGAGCTCAGTTGTCGCGCTTCTCCTTGATCTTGGCAGCCTTGCCGCGCAGCTCACGCAGGTAGTAGAGCTTGGCGCGACGGACGTCACCGCGGCTCACGAGCTCGATCTTCTCGAAGATCGGGCT
Organism: Streptomyces sp. NBC_01353; assembly: GCF_036237275.1. Taxonomy (GTDB): domain Bacteria; phylum Actinomycetota; class Actinomycetes; order Streptomycetales; family Streptomycetaceae; genus Streptomyces. The sequence goes on from NZ_CP108352.1 coordinate 2,596,000, forward strand.
GTTCACCGGGAAGGTGCGCTCGACGCCGACGGAGAACGAGACCTTGCGGACCGTGAAGGTCTCGCTGACGCCCGAGCCCTGGCGGCGGATGACAACGCCCTTGAACTGCTGGATACGGGAGCGGTTGCCCTCGATGACGCGCACGTGGACGTTCACGGTGTCGCCGGGACGGAAGCCGGGGAGGTCGGTGCGGAGCGAAGCCGCGTTGACCGAGTCGAGCAGGGAGGCCATGGTGGTCTCTTTCCTCGCTGATGCCACAGGTCATCAGCGGAACGTTCGAGAAGGAGATGGAGCGCCGGGTGTACCGGGCGGGCGTCGTCCCCCTGTGGCAGGGGCGCACGCCGGACACACAGCAGCGGCCTATTCTTCCACGGCGCCGGGCCTGCGCCAAAATCGGCCGCCGGGCTCCGGGGCCCAGCCCATCATGGAGAGGATCTCCCGGTCCTTCTTGTCGAAGGCAGCGGGGTCGCAGCGTTCGATCAGGTCGGGCCGGTTCGCCGCCGTGCGGCGGAAGGCCTCGTCGCGGCGCCAGCGCGCGATCTTCCCGTGGTGCCCGCTGAGGAGTACGTCGGGGATGGCGCGGCCGCGCCATTCGGGGGGCTTGGTGTAGACGGGGCCTTCGAGGAGGTTGGCCATGGCCCCGGGGGCGAAGGAGTCGTCGCGGTGGGACTCGGCGTTGCCGAGGACGCCGGGCAGCAGTCGGGCCACCGCTTCGGTGATCACCAGGACCGCGGCCTCCCCGCCGGCGAGGACGTAGTCGCCGATGGAGACCTCGTACACCGGGATGCGGGTGGCGTACTCGTCCATGACGCGCCGGTCGATGCCCTCGTAGCGGGCCGGCGTGAAGATCAGCCAGGGGCGCTCGGAGAGCTCGACGGCGAGTTCCTGGGTGAAGGGGCGTCCGCTGGGTGTGGGGACGACCAGGGCGGGGCCGTGGGCGCCCGCCTCGAAGCCGTCGGCGAGGGTCTGATCGAGGGCGTCGCCCCAGGGCTCGGTCTTCATGACCATGCCGGGGCCGCCGCCGTAGGGGGTGTCGTCGACCGTGTTGTGCCGGTCGTAGGTCCACTCCCTCAGGTGGTGGACGTGGACGTCGAGCTGTCCACGCGCGCGTGCCTTGCCGACCAGGGAGACGTTCAGCGGTTCCAGGTACTCGGGGAAGATCGTGACGACGTCGAGCCTCATGCGCCGGCGTCCCCGGAAGAGCCCTTGTCCCTGGATGCGTCCTCGGAGGAGTCCCGAGCGGAGTCCTCGTCCCGGGAGGAGACGATCTCGGCGCGGTCGTCGATGAGACCGGGCGGCGGGTTGATGACGGCCTGCTGCTTCTCCAGGTCGATGTCGGTGACGATCTCCTCGACGAAGGGGATCATCAGCTCGGTGCCGTCGGGGCGCTCGACGATGAAGAGGTCCTGGGACGGCAGGTGGGTGATCTCGGTGATCCGGCCGATCTCGGTGCCGTCCGCGAGTACGACGTCCAGGTCCATGAGCTGGTGGTCGTAGTACTCGTCCTCGCCCTCCGGCATCTCCTCGGGGTCGACGTCGGCGATCAGCAGGGTGTTGCGCAGGGCCTCGGCCGCGCTGCGGTCGCGTACGCCCTCGAAGCGGAGCAGCAGCCGTCCGCTGTGCACTCGGCCGGTCTCGATGGTCAAGGGCCCTGTGGAGGCCGGATCGGTGAGCAGGACCGCTCCGGGGCTGAGCCTCAGCTCGGGCTCGTCCGTCCGTACCTCGACGGTGACCTCGCCCTTGATGCCATGGGCGCGGCCGACCCGCGCGACTACCAGCTGCACGACTTCATTCTCTCCTGTCCGACGACGACGGGCCGGGGTGGACCCGAAGGCCCTCCCCGGCCCGTGCCGGTGTGTCCAACTTGCTCAGCGGACCTGGTCCACGTCGACGAGGTCGACACGGATGCCACGGCCGCCGATGGCGCCCACGACGGTACGCAGCGCACGCGCGGTGCGGCCGTTGCGGCCGATCACCTTGCCGAGGTCGTCGGGGTGGACCCGGACCTCGAGCACGCGGCCACGGCGCAGGTTGCGCGAGGCGACCTGCACTTCGTCAGGGTTGTCGACGATGCCCTTCACGAGGTGCTCGAGAGCCTCCTCGAGCACGATCAGGCCTCGGTCGACTCGGTGGACGTGGCCTCGGCCTCGTCCGCCTTCTTGTCGGCCTTCTTCGCCTTCGGGGTGATGGCCTCACCCTTGGCGTCGTCGCCCTCGAGGGTCTTGGCGAACGCGTCGAAGGAGGCGCGCTTGTCTTCCTTCGTCGCCGGCTGCAGCAGCGGCGCCGGGGCCGGCAGGCCCTTGTGCTTCTGCCAGTCGCCGGTGAGCTTCAGGATGGCGAGGACCGGCTCGGTCGGCTGGGCGCCGACGGACAGCCAGTACTGCGCGCGGTCCGAGTCGACCTCGATCTTCGACGGGTTGTACGTCGGGTGGTACAGACCGATCTCCTCGATCGCACGACCGTCCCGGCGGGTGCGGGAGTCGGCGACGACGATGCGGTAGTGCGGCTGGCGAATCTTGCCGAGGCGCTTGAGCTTGATCTTGACTGCCACTGGAGTGGTGTCTCCTGGTCTTGACGTGGTTGGGCACATGAGATGCCACGTGGGGTTGCGGTACTCGGGTGCCCGATGGACGCGTCAGCCGGAGGAGAGAGGGGTCCTGTGCGACTGTCGAGTACAGCTAGCCATTGTGCCACATGCCTGTGGCACGCCGGACCGGGCGCACACTCCGGCTCAGCTCGCCGCTCCGACCGTTTCCGGGATACGGAAGGGCTTGCCGCAGCCGCCACAGACGATGGGCGCCTGGGCGAGGACGGACGGGACCACGCGGACGTTGCGGCCGCAGTCGCAGACGGCCTTCACGCGGACGCCGCCGCCTGAGGAGCCGTGGCGCGCGGCCGGGCCGCGGAAGGAGCGCTTGGTGTCCGCGGCCGTCGCGACGGTGTGGGCCTTGAGGGCGCGCTGGAGCCGCTCCATCGTGGGCCGGTACCGCCGCTTCGCCTCGGGGTTGAGCGTGACCAGGGAGAAGCCGCTGCTGGCGTGCGGCTCCTCGGGGTGGTCGAGGCCCATCTCCTCGGCGATGGCCAGGAATCTGCGGTTGTGGTAGCGGCCGGCGCGTGAGGTGTCGCGGACTCCTCGGGCGGCGGCGATGCCGTGGACTGCCTCGTGGAGCAGTCGCTCGAAGGAGAGCTCGGCGCCGCAGGCGGACGAGGACTCTCCGATCAGGGACTCGGGCGCGGCAAGATCCGGCAGTTCGGGGTGGTGCCGCTGAATGTCGGCCCACGCCTGTGCCAGCTCTGCGGCGAGAACAGGTGGTGTCGTGCTCACGTCGCGTACAACGAGCCGAAGTGCTCCCGGGTTCCATTCCGGGGCATCCCAAATAATTTGCACGTACCCGTCAGTTGCCGTTCATGCGTCCGGACGAGGGTCAGTGCGCCGATCTGTGGAGAAGGCTCGCAGGTCGCGGCAAGGTGGTGCGTAGTGGCGCATACGTCGGCGTGTATGCGGGGGCGTTCGTGCCCCGGGGGCCGACGCGGCCCGATGCGGGGACAGTACCGGGTCCGGATGCAAGGCGGCGCACCGGCCCTGCGCCGAAGGGGAAGTGGTCCGGTGCGAGCACTGGACGCGGGGACGGATGCGCAGTTCCCTGACATACGGGGGGATGCGGGCGCACGTACACGGGGGCTGTCGACCAGGCACTGATTGGGGCGCTTTCCATGACACCTACGCTCGTCCGGCACGATCCCGCGCGCGACTGGGCCGAGATCCAGGAGCGCATGCTCGTGCCGCTCTACGAGGCGGTGTACGACCGCCTCGACGTGGGCCGCGGCTCGCGGGTTCTGGGGCTCGGTTGCGGTTCGGGGCTCGCGCTTCTGATGGCGGCCTCCCGGGGGGCCACGGCCACTGGCGTGGACCGGGACCACGCGCGCGTGGAGCTGGCCAGAGAGCGGCTGCCGGAGGGTTCGGGGCACGCGGTGGTCGAGGGGGACCCGGCCGACGCGTCGGCCGCCGGGGGCGCACCGTACGACGTGATCACGGCCTTCCATGCCTCGGCGGGGCTCGGCCGGGCGCTGGCGGACGTCACTCCTCTGGCGCAACAGGGCACGGCGATCGTGCTCGCGGGCTGGGGGCCGCCCGAGCGGTGTGCGACGGCGTCGGTGCTGCGGGTCGCCGCCCGGCTGACGGGCTGGCGGCCGGCGCTCCGTGACGACCTGGAGGAGGTGGTGGCGCGGGCCGGTCTGAAGCCGGACGGTTCGGGTCGGGTGTCGTGCCCGTTCGGGTACGCGGACCAGGACAGTGCGGTGCGGGGGCTGCTGTCGACGGGCGAGTTCGACGCGGCGGTCCGGGCTACGGATCCGTCCCAGGTCGAGAAGGAGATCACGGAGGCGCTGGATCCGTATGTCCGCCGGGACGGGACGGTGTGGATGCCGAACGTCTTCCGCTACCTGATCGCCCGCGTGCCGTAGCCGGCACGCACCGAGGCCGGTCAGGTCGCCAGCGCGCCTGGCGCCGGGCGGACCCGGTGCCCCGCGTGGCGCCGGGCGGACCCGGTGCGGTGTGGCTCGGCCGCATGGGCATCCGTCCCTCACCCGACGTGGTCGGTGCGTACGGCACGCGTGCGCGGCCCGTGAGCGGTGTGGCTCGGCCGCATGGGCATCCGTCCCTCACCCGACGTGGTCGGTGCGTTCGGCACGCGTGCGCGGCCCGTGAGCGGTGTGGCTCGGCCGCATGGGCATCCGTCCCTCACCCGACGTGGTCGGTGCGCTTCGGCACGCGTGCGCGGCCCGTGGCCGGCGCGTAGCGGCGGTGTGAGTCCGGTTCGACGGGTCCGGGCGGCGTGACCGCTTCGACCGGTCCGGGCGGCGTGAGCCCGCCTCGACCGGTCCGACAGCGTGCGGCAGACGGCACGACCCGCGCCCGCCCGGGCGCCTACGTCTCCTTCGTCAGGCGTGTGATGCCGGCCGCGCGGTAGGCGGCGTCCTCCTCCAGGGTTTCGTTGGCCAGGAGGGCGGTTGCGAGGGCGTCGAGTTTGTCGCGGTTCTCGCGGAGTTGGCGGATGGCGCTCTCGTAGCACTCGTCGACGATCCGGCGCATCTCGTCGGCGACCATGTCGAGCGTCGCGGGGGCCGCCGAGAGGCCGTACGCCTGTTGGGCGTCGCCGGGGATGGCGGTGAGGCGGCCGACGCGTTCGCTCATGCCCCAGCGGCCGGCCATGCCGCGGGCGATGTTGGTGACCTGTTCCAGGTCGCTCTCGGCGCCGGTGGTGATGACTCCGAAGACGACCTGTTCGGCGGCCATTCCGCCGAGCGCGCCGATGATCCGGCCGCGCAGGTACTCCTCGGTGTACGCGTACTTGTCGGAGTCGGGCGTCGAGAGGGTGACGCCGAGGGCGCGGCCGCGCGGCACGATGGTGATCTTGCGGACCGGGTCGGCGCCGGGCTGGAGCATTCCGAGGAGGGCGTGGCCGCTTTCGTGGTAGGCGGTGCGGCGGCGCTCCTCCTCCGGCATGACGAGGGGTCGTTCGGCGCCGAGCTGGACCTTTTCCAGGGCGTCGGAGATGTCGGACCGAGTGACGGTCTTCTGTTGTCGTTTGACGGCGAGGAGGGCGGCCTCGTTGGCGAGGTTGGCGAGTTCGGCGCCGGTCATGCCGGGGGTGGTGCGGGCGACCTGGACCAGATCGACGTCCTGGGCGAGGGGGATCTCGCGGGTGTGGATCTTGAGGATGGCCTCGCGGCCTCCGCGGTCGGGCGGGTTGACGTGGACGATGCGGTCGAAGCGGCCGGGCCGGGTGAGCGCGGGGTCCAGGACGTCGGCGCGGTTGGTGGCGGCGAGGACGATGACGCCTTCGGAGCCGGTGAAGCCGTCCATCTCGGTGAGGATCTGGTTGAGGGTCTGCTCGCGTTCGTCGTGGCCGCCCATGCCCGAGCCGCCTCCGCGGGCGCGCCCGATGGTGTCGATCTCGTCGATGAAGATGATCGCGGGGGCGACTTTGCGGGCCTCGGCGAAGAGTTCACGTACGCGGGAGGCGCCGACGCCGACGATCATCTCGATGAACTCGGACGCGGAGGCGGAGAAGAAGGGCACTCCCGCCTCGCCGGCGACGGCTCGTGCGAGGAGAGTCTTTCCGGTTCCGGGCGGGCCGGCGAGGAGGACGCCGCGCGGCATCTTGGCGCCCATGTCGCGGTAGGCGGTGGGGTTCTTGAGGAAGTCGACGACGTCGTTGAGTTCGCCCTCGACCTCGTCGATGCCGGCGACGTCGTCGAAGGTGGTGCGTGTGGCGCCGGGTTCGAGCTCGACGGGCTTGGGTGGGGCCTTGCGTCCGAGCATTCCGCCCGCGCCGCCGAGGCCGGAGCTCATGCGGCGGGCGATGAAGATCCACAGGACGACGAGCAGCAGCATCGGTGCGAGCGAGATGAGCAGGTTGGCGAGGAAGCTGCGTTCCTGGACGACGGGCTCGGCGGTGACGGTGACGCCTTTTGCGGTCAGTTCGTCCCAGAGGTTGTCGTCGGCGAACGCGGGCCGCTGGGTGACGAACTTGGTGTAATCGCCCTTGTCGCCGTTGGGCAGGGGCTGTTCGTTCTTGAGCTCGCCCTGGATGGCGTCGCCCTTGGAGTAGATCTTGGTGACGTTGCCGGCCGTGACCTGCTTGCTGAACTCGGTGTACGAGATCGTCGGCTCGTCGCCCCGGTTGAAGAACGACAGGACGAGGTTGGCGATCAGGTAGACGACCAAGGCGGTGAGGATGAGCCCTCCCCAGCCGCCGGGCATCTTCCGCTTCGGCGGTGCGGGCGGCGGGGCGCCTTCCGAGCGCCAGGGCTGGTCGGTCCGGTCGCGAGGGGGTACGGGGTTGGCCACGCTGCTCTCCTCAAGCCGACGTCAGGCCTCATTATTCGAGAACCGGATCAATGCGGCATTGCGGGCATGGCGTGGGGATGAAAAGGGGCCCGGGGCGGTTTCGCACCGCCCCGGGCCCCTTCTCGTACGACTGTCAGCCCATGAACTTCTTGAACTCGTCGGGGAGCTCGAAGTCCTGCGGGCCCTGCCCGGCCGCCGGGAGGCCGAACGCGCCGCCCTGCTGGCCCTGCTCACGGCGGGCCGCGGCGGCCTCCTCCTCGGCCTTGCGCTTCATCGGGTTGCCGCTCTTGCGCTTGCCCTTGGCCTGCTTGACCTGCTTCTTCTGCCGGCCGGGGCCGCCACCCATGCCGGGCATCCCGGGCATGCCCGGCATTCCGCCGCCCTGGGCCATGCGGGACATCATCTTGCGGGCCTCGAAGAACCGCTCGACCAGGCCCTTGACCGCGCTGACCTCGACGCCCGAACCCTTGGCGATACGGGCGCGGCGCGAGCCGTTGATGATGGTCGGGTCGTGGCGCTCGCCCGGGGTCATCGACTTGATGATCGCGGCCGTGCGGTCGACGTCCCGCTCGTCGATGTTGTTGATCTGCTCCTTCATCTGCGCCATGCCGGGCAGCATTCCGAGGAGCTTGCTGATGGAGCCCATCTTGCGGACCTGCTCCATCTGGGCCAGGAAGTCGTCGAGCGTGAACTCCTGCCCCTTCTTGGACGCCAGCTTGGAGGCCATCTTGGCGGCCTCTTCCTGGCTGAAGGTCTGCTCGGCCTTCTCGATCAGGGAGAGCATGTCGCCCATGCCGAGGATGCGGGACGCCATGCGGTCCGGGTGGAACGCGTCGAACTCGTCCAGCTTCTCGCCGTTGGAGGCGAACATGATCTGGCGGCCGGTGACGTGCGCGATGGAGAGCGCGGCACCGCCTCGGGCGTCGCCGTCGAGCTTGGAGAGCACGACGCCGTCGAAGCCGACGCCGTCACGGAAGGCCTCGGCGGTGTTGACCGCGTCCTGACCGATCATGGCGTCGACGACGAAGAGGACCTCGTCGGGGCTGACGGCGTCGCGGATGTCCGCGGCCTGCTGCATCAGCTCCTGGTCGATACCGAGGCGGCCGGCGGTGTCGACGATGACGACGTCGTACATCTTGGTCCGCGCGTACTCGATCGAGTCCTTCGCGACCTGGACCGGGTCACCGACGCCGTTGCCCGGCTGCGGGCCGTAGAACGCCACGCCCGCGCGCTCGGCGACGACGCCGAGCTGGGTGACGGCGTTGGGGCGCTGGAGGTCACAGGCGACGAGCAGCGGGGAGTGGCCCTGCGCCTTGAGCCAGAGACCGAGCTTTCCGGCGAGGGTGGTCTTACCGGCACCCTGGAGACCGGCGAGCATGATCACGGTCGGCGCGGTCTTGGCGAACCGCAGGCGCCGGGTCTCGCCGCCGAGGATGCCGATGAGCTCCTCGTTGACGATCTTGATGACCTGCTGGGCGGGGTTCAGCGCCTGGGAGACCTCGGCGCCGGCGGACCGCTCCTTGACCTGCTTGATGAACGCCCGGACGACGGGCAGGGCGACGTCCGCCTCGAGGAGGGCGATACGGATCTCGCGCGCGGTGGCGTCGATGTCCGCCTCGGACAGGCGCCCCTTGCCCCGGAGATTCTTGAATGTCGCTGCAAGGCGGTCGGAGAGGGTATCGAACACGGCGGTCGCGGATCCTCGGTGTCGGGGGCGGGCGGACGGATTGCCCTCCAGGGTATCTGCCCGGTCGAAGTGTGTGCCCCCGCCCGTCGAAACGGGCGGGGGCGGGACGCTCTCACCGCAGCGCGCCCTCCAGGGCCTGGGCCAGGTCGGAGGCCTCTTCATCAGGCAGAAGGGAGCCGTCGGGGCGGGTCACGTAGAGGGTGTCCACGGCGTTGGCGCCCAGGGTGGAGACATGGGCGCTCCTGACTCGGACGTCGGCGCCCTCCAGGGCCCGGCCGATGCGGTGCAGCAGGCCGGGGGCGTCCTGGGCGCGGACCTCGATGACGGTGGCGAGGCGGGAGTCGGCGGCGGCGACGGTGACGCGGGGCGGCGGGGCGGTGACTCCGCGTCGCCGCGGGTAGGCGGCCTCGCGTTCGGCCAGCCGTGCGCGGATGTCCAGGCTGCCGTCGAGAGTCCGTACGAGGTCGGCGCGGAGCCGAGCGGCCTGGGGCAGGGATCCGTATTCGGCGGCGACGCGCCAGTTCAGGACAAGGACGGCGCCGGGGCCGAGCTCCGTGGGGAGCTCGATGGCGCGCAGGTCGGCGGCGCGTACGGTCAGCCGGTGCAGGGCGAGGACGCCGGCGACGGCCGGCAGGACGCCCGGCTGGTCGGGCAGGGCGATGAGCAGTTCGACGCCGACGGGTTCCGGTTCACCGTCCTGGGGCTCGGTCTCCGGCTGGGTGTGGAGGGCGAGGACGGGCTCCCCGGTGCGCAGTGCCTCGATCGCGAGGCGTTCCTGCTCCGCGCTCGGGGCGGCGGGTTCCGGTTCCGGTTCGGGCTCTCCGGCGAGGACGGCGCCGACGCGTTTGACGAGATCGGCGACGAGCGAGGCGCGCCAGGAGGACCAGGCGGCCGGTCCGGTGGCCAGCGCGTCGGCCTCGGTGAGGGCGTGCAGCAGTTCCAGCGCGCCCTGGGTGCCGACGGCGGTGGCGACGGACCGTACGGTGGCGGGGTCGTCGAGGTCGCGGCGGGTCGCGGTCTCGACGAGCAGCAGATGGTGGCGTACGACGGTGGCGATGACGGCGACGTCGGCGCGGTCGAAGCCGATCCGGGTGGCGACGTCCCGGGCGATGGTCTCGCCGGCCACGGAGTGGTCGCCGGGCCAGCCCTTGCCGATGTCGTGCAGGAGTGCGGCGACGAGCAGGAGGTCGGGCCGGCCGACGCGGCGGGTGAGTGAGGACGCGCGGACGGCGGTCTCGACGAGGTGCCGGTCGACGGTCCAGGTGTGGACGGGGTTGCGCTGCGGGCGGCAGCGGACGCGTTCCCAGTCCGGCAGGAGCCGGGTGATCAGCCCTTCGGCTTCCAGTGCCTCCCAGACGGGCACGGTCGGCTCCCCCGCGCCGAGCAGGGTGACCAGTTCCTCGCGGGCCTCGGCGGGCCAGGGCACCGGCAGTGGTTTGGCGGCGGCCGCGAGCCTGCGTACGGCGTGCAGGGAGAGGGGGAGTCCGGACTGGGCGGCCGCGGCGGCGGCCCGCAGCGGGAGTACGGAGTCCCGTTCGGGTTTGGCGCTGAGGGCGAGGACGACCTCGCCGTCCATCTCCACCACGCCTTCGGCGAGCGGGGTGCGTTCGATGGGCGGCTTCGTGCCGTTCCTGCCGCCCAGGATGGTGCGCAGCCTGGGTCGGGCGGAGCGGGCCTTGAGGACGCGGTTGACCTCGCGCCAGGTGACGTCGGTGGCGTACGAGATGATCCGCGCGGACTCGTACACCTCGCGCAGCAGGGTGTCGGCGTCGAGGAGGCCCAGTTCGTCGGCGACGGCGTCCTGCTCCTGGAGGGCGAGCCGGTCGGTGGCCCGGCCGGTGGCGAGGTGCAGGGCGTCGCGGGCGTCGAGGAGGCGGCGGCGGGCGCCGTCCAGGCCCTCCCGTGGGGCGTCGGCGAGCCAGGAGGCGGCGACGGCGCGCAGGACCTGGGCGTCGCGGAGCCCTCCCCTGGCCTCTTTCAGGTCGGGCTCGAGGAGGAACTGCAGCTCCCCCATGCGCTCGGCCCGCTCCCGGCACAGCGCGTCGAGTTCGGGGAGCCGCTTGGGTGCCTGGTTGCGCCAGTCGGCGAGGACGGCGGTCCGCAGTCCGGCGACGAGTCCGTGGTCGCCGGCCACGGTCCGGGCGTCCAGGAGTCCGAGCTGGACCTTGAGGTCGTCCCCTGCGGTCTTGCGCGCCTCGGCGGTGGTGCGTACGGAGTGGTCCAGGGCGAGGCCCAGGTCCCAGACCGGGTACCAGATCCGGTCGGCGAGGGTGGCGATGGTGCCCGCGTCGGCGGTTCCGTCGTGCAGGAGCAGCAGGTCGAGGTCGCTGCGCGGGGAGAGTTCACCGCGCCCGTAGCCGCCGACGGCGACGAGCGCCACCCCTCGTGGCGGTTGGGCGGCGGTGAACAGTCCGGTCAGCCAGTCGTCGGTGAGCCGGGCCAGGGCAGCACGGCGCGGCGGCCCGGACTGCGCCTTCTCGGTGAGAAGGCGCAGCCGGGCCGCCGCGTATCCGCTGGGTCCCGAGTCTTCCGCTTGCGTACTCGTATCGAGGCTCGTCACCCAGCAGCTCCCTAGTGCTCCGCGCTTACAGTGCGTCCGGACCGCGTTCGCCGGTGCGGACCCGTACGGCGGTCTCGACCGGCACGCTCCACACCTTGCCGTCACCGATCTTGCCGGTTCGGGCGGCCTTGACCACGACATCGATGAGCTGTTCGGCGTCGTCGTCCTCGACGAGCACCTCGATGCGGATCTTGGGGACGAGGTCCACGGTGTACTCGGCACCGCGGTAGACCTCGGTGTGGCCGCGCTGGCGGCCGTAGCCGCTGGCCTCGGTCACCGTGAGGCCCTGGACCCCGAAAGCCTGGAGGGCTTCCTTGATCTCGTCGAGCCGGTGCGGCTTCACGACCGCGGTGATGAGCTTCATGCGTCCACCTTCTTGTTCTCCGTGACGGCGGGGGCGGGGGCGGCGGTGGAGCGCGAGGAGGCGCCGCCGCCGGCTCCGCTGAAGTCGTACGCGGTCTCGGCGTGCTCGACCTGGTCGATGCCGGAGACCTCGTCGTCCTCGCTGACCCTCATGCCCATCGTCTTGTCGATGAGCAGCGCGAGGATCGCGGAGGCGATCAGAGAGTAGGCGAGGACGGCGACGACACCGATGGCCTGCTTGCCGAGCTGCTCCAGGCCGCCGCCGTAGAAGAGGCCCTTGGCGTCGGACTGGACGCCGCCGGTGGCGAAGAAGCCGACGAGCAGGGAGCCGATGACACCACCGACGAGGTGGACGCCGATGACGTCGAGGGAGTCGTCGTAGCCGAACTTGTACTTCAGGCCGACGGCCATGGCGCAGACGAGACCGGCGATGGCGCCGATGGCGATCGCGCCGAGCGGGGAGCAGGAGCCGCCGGACGGGGTGATGGCGACGAGGCCGGCGACCGCGCCGGAGGCGGCGCCCAGGGTGGTGAAGGAGCCGTGGCGGATCTTCTCGTAGAGCAGCCAGGCGAGCATGGCGGCGGCGGTGGCGACCTGGGTGTTGACGAACATCACGGCGCCGACGCCGTCGTCGTTGCCGAGCCACGAGCCGGCGTTGAAGCCGAACCAGCCGAACCAGAGCAGACCGGCGCCGAGCATGACCAGCGGGAGGCTGTGCGGGCGCATCGGGTCCTTCTTGAAGCCGACGCGCTTGCCGATGACGAGGATCACGCCGAGGGCCGCGGCACCGGCGTTGATGTGGACCGCCGTACCGCCGGCGAAGTCGATGACGCCCATCTCGAAGAGCCAGCCGCCGGCGCCCCAGACCCAGTGGGCGACAGGGAAGTAGACGACGGTGACCCAGAGGGCGATGAAGAGGGCCCACGCGGTGAACTTGACGCGGTCCGCGAGGGCGCCGCTGATCAGGGCGGGGGTGAGGATCGCGAACATCAGCTGGAAGACGGCGAAGACGTACACCGGGATGGTGTAGCCGTCCCACAGCTCGGTGACGCCGATGCCGCTGAGGCCTACGTACTCGGAGGACCAGCCGATGAGCGATCCGGAGTCGGTGCCGAAGGCCAGGCTGAAGCCGTAGAGCACCCAGAGGATCGTGACGATCCCGAGGCTGATGAAGCTCATCATCAGCATGTTCAGGCTGGACTTGACGCGGACCATGCCTCCGTAGAAGAAGGCGAGTGCCGGGGTCATCAGCATGACCAGGGCGGAGCAGATGAGCATGAACCCGGTGTTGGCGGCAGACAGCTCGTCTGCGGCCAGGGTCGTGATGGCTGGTGCCATCGGCGTCTCCTCGTCGTCGGTACGGCCTGTGCGGGGGCGGGCCGGAAAGCGGCTTGGCCGTGAGGGGTGGCCGGTTATGCGCCAGAGATTCGCGCAGCGCGGTTTCCGTCGATGCCGCACGATGTTTCGCCGCAGTGACGAAGGGGTGGGACGTGTTACGCGACTGTGAACGGCAAGGTCACGGGTATGTAACGCGCGCGCCCTCCCGAGAGCGCACCCATCGATGGAGCAACCACGACGGCGACCAGCCACCTCCGCGAGAGCGCGCGCCGGTTTAGGCGCAAAGGCAGACCGGCCGCGGCAGCGTCCCTGTGTCCTGGCGGCGGGGGAGCCGAGTCGGGCAGTGGGGGACGTCTGTCGCGGCCGGGGTCTGGAGGGGGCCGGTGCTCAGACCGCCTCGGCGGTCTCGGGCAGCAGGGCGGTGAGCCGGTCGGTGAGCTGGACGACCTCGGCGACGTCGCGGAAGTCGCGGGCGGCCGTGTCGACGGTCTTGCGGAGCCGGGTGTTGACGCGCTCGGAGCGGACCCTCTTGGCGACGCCGAGAGCCTTCTCGACGAGGGTGGCGGACTGCTCGGGCTCCCGCTTGAGGAGGTGCACGGTGGCCATGCCGATCAGGTTGAGTGCGTACGAACGCTGGTGCTCGCTGTCCTTCTCGAAGAGGGCGACGGCCCGCTCCATGACGGGCTCGGCGAGGGAGGCGTATGTCGGGGAGCGTCCGGCGACGTAGGCGAGGTCCCGGTAGGAGTGGGAGTTCTCGCCGTTGAGCTCGGCCTCGGAGAAGAAGCGGATCCAGTCGGGCTCGGGCTCGCCGTCGAGGCCGACGTCGGCGAAGGTGTCCTCGGCCATGCGGACGGCCCGCTTGCACTTGGAGGGCTGGCCCATGTTGGCGTAGGCGCGGGCCTCCATCGCATACAGCATGGCCTGAGTGCGCGGGGTGGCGCAGTCGCGGCTGCCGTACTGGGCGAGGTGGATGAGTTCGAGGGCGTCGTCGGGCCGGCCGAGGTGGATCATCTGGCGGCTCATGGAGGAGAGGATGTACGAGCCGAGCGGCTTGTCGCCCGCTTCCTTCGCGGCGTGCAGGGCGAGGACGAAGTACTTCTGGGCGGTGGGCTGCAGGCCCACGTCGTAGCTCATCCATCCGGCCAGTTCGGCCAGTTCGCCGGCGCATTTGAACAGGCGCTGGGCGGTGGCGGCCGGCTGGGGTTCCTGGAGGAGGTCGGTGACCTCGTGGAGTTGGCCGACGACTGCCTTGCGCCGCAGTCCGCCACCGCACTGGGCGTCCCACTGGCGGAACATCGCCGTGGTGGATTCGAGGAGGTCCAGCTCGCCCCGGGAGAGGCGGCCGGGGCGTCGGGTGTCGACGGCCGGTTCGGGGCGTGCGGGTTCGCCGGCGGGGGTGGGCACGAGCCAGCGCTGCATGGGCTCGATGAGGGAGGGTCCGGCGGCGAGCGACAGGGCGGAGCCGAGGAAGCCGCGGCGGGCGAGCATCAGGTCGCTGCGGGAGAACTCGCTGAGCAGGGCGACGGTCTGAGGTCCGGCCCAGGGCAGGTCGACACCGGAGACGGACGGTGACTGGTGGGCGGTGCGCAGCCCGATGTCCTCGATGGCCACGACGGCGCCGAACCGCTCGGAGAACAGCTCGGAGAGGATCCGCGGGATGGGTTCGCGGGGCTGCTCGCCGTCCAGCCAGCGGCGGACGCGGGAGGTGTCGGTGGAGATGTGGTGCGCGCCCATCTGGCGTGCCCTGCGGTTCACTTGGCGCGCCAGCTCACCCTTCGACCAGCCGCTTCGCACGAACCACGAGCTCAGCTGCTCGTTCGGGCGCTTGCCGGCAGTCGTACCGTCTGCGCCGTTGCCGCCCACAGGAACGCCCCCATCCACGTCGATGCCTCTGTTGCGCGAACCCCTATCAGAATGCCGTGTGTTGCGGCGTTCGTCTGGAGCTTGGACCCCTTCGAACTGGAAAGCGGGTTGCCCCCGGCATACCCACGCGCGCAATGAACTCCAGGGTTCGTGCACCGAAAGTAATCCTACGATCACCCCCTAGCGAGGCGGATTCAAGAAACGCCACCATTCGCCACCCCTTCGAATGAACTCGCCTGCCGCCGAACACGATTCACTTGACATGCGACGACCTGGATCGGCGGAGCGTTGCGCGAGGAGGCGCGCGCGACGGGCCGCACCACCTCGCCCGCGACGGTACGCCACCCCCGGCGACGGAGCGTGACGGCGGTGCTCCGGGTCGTAACCACCGGCGCGTTCGACCCGTTGGAGGGGGCATGGGCTTCACGATCGGCGGCATTCGTGAGATGCGGTCCGGCTCACGACGCCGCGTCCGCACCACAGAGTGCACAGCGGTGGCCGAGTACACAGGACTGTGGGGCTGGGACGTGGTCCCCGGAGCGCGGGCGGTTTCCGGCCAGTGCTCCTGCGGGGATCCTTCCTGTACGGCTCCGGGGGCGCATCCGTTCTCGTTCGCCGCGGAGGTCCCGGCGGGCGCGGGTCTGGACGACGCGACGAAGGCGTGGTCGGAGTATCCGGGGGCGTCGCTGCTGCTGCCGGTGGGCCGGACCTTCGACGTGATCGAGGTCGCCGAACCCGCGGGGCGTCGGGCGCTGGTCCGGCTGGAGCGCATGGGGCTGCCGCTGGGCCCGGTCTGCGCGACGCCGACGGGACGGGCGTGGTTCTTCGTGGCGCCGGGAGCGGCGGCGGAGCTGCCGCAGCTGCTGTACCGGATGGGCTGGGACGACGCGGACCTGGATCTGCGGGGCCTCGGTCCCGGCGACCATGTGACGGCGCCGCCGTCGGATCTCGGGGGCCTGGGGCCCGTGCGGTGGCTGCGGCCGCCGACGCTGGACACGGCGGGTGCGCCGCCGCAGGCGCGGCTGCTTCTCGGGACCCTGGCGTACATCTGCCATCGCACGCACTTCTAGGCGGCGGGCGCGGGCCCTCGGCCCGAACCGCCCTGGAACGGGCGTGGCCCTGGTCCCACCGGTGGTGGGACCAGGGCCACGTCACCGAGGCTGCAGGCCGCTCTAGGCCCCGTCGCCGATCAGGGCGTCGACGAAGGCGGCCGGGTCGAAGGGGGCCAGGTCGTCCGGGCCCTCGCCCAGGCCGATCAGCTTGACCGGGACGCCCAGCTCGCGCTGGACCGCGACGACGATGCCGCCCTTGGCGGTGCCGTCGAGCTTGGTGAGCACGATGCCGGTGATGTCGACGACCTCGGCGAAGACGCGCGCCTGGACCAGGCCGTTCTGGCCGGTGGTGGCGTCGAGGACGAGCAGGACCTCGTCCAGCGGGCCGTGCTTCTCGACGACCCGCTTGACCTTGCCGAGCTCGTCCATGAGGCCGGTCTTGGTGTGCAGACGGCCGGCGGTGTCGATGAGGACGACGTCGGCGCCCTCGGCGATGCCCTCCTTGACCGCGTCGAAGGCGATCGACGCCGGGTCGCCGCCCTCGGGGCCGCGCACGGTCCTCGCGCCGACCCGCTCGCCCCAGGTCTGGAGCTGGTCCGCGGCGGCGGCACGGAAGGTGTCCGCGGCGCCGAGGACGACGGAGCGGCCGTCGGCGACCAGGACCCGGGCGAGCTTGCCGGTGGTCGTGGTCTTGCCGGTGCCGTTGACGCCGACGACCATGACGACGCCGGGGGTGCCGGGGTCGCTCTCGGTCTTCACGGTGCGGTCGAAGTCGGGGCCGAGAAGGGTGATGAGCTCCTCGCGGAGCAGGCCGCGCAGCTCGTCGGGGGTGCGGGTGCCGAGGACGCGGACGCGCTCGCGCAGCCGCTCGACCAGCTCCTGGGTGGGGGCGACGCCGACGTCGGCGGTGAGGAGGGTCTCCTCGATCTCCTCCCAGGTGTCCTCGTCGAGGTTGTCCCGCGACAGGAGCGTGAGCAGCCCCTTGCCGAGGGAGTTCTGGGAGCGGGCGAGGCGGGCCCGGAGCCGTACGAGACGGCCCGCGGTCGGTTCCGGCACCTCGATCTCGAGCGCGGGCGCCTCGGCGACGACCGGGTCCTCGACCGCGACCGGGGCCTCGGTGGCCGGGAGGTCGACCTCCTCGATGGTCCGGCGTGGTTCTTCCCGCGGCGTCTCCGCCTCGTCGCCGACGTGCGGCTCGGCGGGCGGAGCGGTGATGGTCGGCGTGGTGGGCGGCGCCTCGGGCGGCGGCAGCTGCTTCTTCTTGCGGCCGCTGATCACGAGCCCGCTGGTCACGGCGACGGCGACGACCAGGGCGATGACTACAGCAAGAATGAGTTCCATAACGGCTCCAGTATCGGCCACGAGCGGACCTTAGGAGGAGCACGTACGCTGGGTGGGTCCCCCACCCCCCGCACGGAGTACCCCCATGCCCCACGCCGCCGAGAGCGAAGGTGCCGTCGAGACCCGTGGTCTCGAACCCGTCCCTGACGCCGAGCGCACCGGCCACGTCCGTGAGCTGTTCCCGACCTGGGTCGCCGCCAACATCAGTGTGCTGTTGCTCACGATGGGCGCGGGCCTGGTCGTCTTCAACGGCCTGAACTTCTGGCAGGTCCTCGTCGTCGCGACGGCCGCGCCGATCCTCTCGTACGGGATCGTCGGCCTCATATCGATCGCCGGAAAGCGTGGGGGCTCCCCCGGCATGGCCCTGTCGCGGGCCGTCTTCGGCCAGCGCGGCAATCTCTTCCCCGGGTCGCTGATCTGGGTGGCCCGCTGGGGCTGGGAGACGATCAACGCGGTCACCGGCGCCTATGCCGTGCTGACGGTGCTCGATCTGCTCTTCGGCATCAAGTCGAACACCGCGCTGATCGTCGTCACGCTGATGCTCTTCGTCGCCTGCACCTTCCTGGTGTCCGGGCTCGGCATCAACGCGCTGCGGGTGTGCAGCAAGTGGTCGACGTATCTGTTCGGTGCGTTCTCGGTCCTCGTGCTGGTGTATCTCGTCGCCAACACCGAATGGTCGGCGGTCTTCGACAAGCCGGCCGGTTCGACGGCCATGATGATCGCGGGTATCGGCACGATCGCGGCGGGCGGCATCAGCTGGGTCCCCTCCGGCCCCGACTTCACCCGTTATCTGCCGCGTACGGCGTCCTCGAAGGCGATGGTCGGCTCCACGATCGGCGGCGCCGGGATCGTCGTGCTGCCGATGGTTCTGATGGGTGCCGTGATGGCGGTGGCCACCCCCGGTCTGGCGTCGGCGCAGGACCCGGTGTCGTTCATCGGCGAGCTGCTCCCGACCTGGATCTCCGTGTCGTACCTGATCATCGCGCTGATCGGGATGCTGCTGATCAACTCGATGTCGATGTACTCGGCCGGGTTCACGGCGCAGACGCTCGGCATCAAGGTGTCGCGCGCCGCGGCGGTGAGTGTGAACGCGGTGATCAGCCTGGTCTTCGGCTTCCTGCTGATGGTGGTGGCGACCAGCTTCATCGGTTCGTTCATCTCGTTCCTGACGCTGCTCGCGGTGGCGTTCTCCGCGTGGATCGGCGTCTTCGGCGTCGACATGCTGCGGCGGAGGTCGTACGACGGCGTGGCGCTGATGGACACCACGCGCACGAGCGCCTATTGGTACCGGGGCGGCTTCGCCTGGCAGGCGATGACGGCGTGGGCGGTGGCCCTGCTGGTGGGTCTGCTGTTCACCAAGGTCGACTGGTTCTCCGGTCCGCTCGCCTCCTCCTGGATCGGGGAGAACGGGCTCGGCTGGGGCGCGACGATCGTGGTCGCGGGTGCGCTGTACGCGGTGCTGCCGCGGACGCCCGCGCCGGCGGCCGTGGCGCCGACCGAGGTCCGCGAGACTGTTTCCATCTGACGCAACGTCAGATAACGTCCCCCTTCGCCGGCATCCCACGCTCGCGGAGGGGGACTTCCCATGCCCTTCACAGTCGTACGGTTCAACCTCGTCGATCCCCACGCGACCCCCGAGTCCCTCTCGGAGCGCTATCGCGCCGCCCTCGCCATGGCCGCCTACGCCGACGAGCACGGCGTCGACACCGTCCAGACCGAGGAGCACCACGGCGCCACCAACAACTGGCTGCCCTCCCCCTTCACCTTCGCGGGGGCCGTGTTCGGCGCGACGAAGAAGATCGCGGTCACCGTCTCCGCGATCATCGGGCCGCTCCACGATCCCCTGCGGCTCGCCGAGGAGATCGCCGTCCTCGACCTGCTGAGCGCGGGGCGCCTGGTGACGGTCGCGGGCATCGGCTACCGGCCGGAGGAGTACGAGGAGCGCGGGGTCGACTGGGGCCGCCGCGGCAAGCTGCAGGACCTGCTCCTGGAGACCCTGCTGCAGGCGTGGTCCGGTGAGCCGTTCACGTATCAGGGCCGTACGGTACGGGTCACTCCGCGGCCGTTCACCCGGCCGCATCCGCTGCTTCTGGTCGGCGGTTCCTCGAAGGCGGCGGCGCGACGGGCGGCCCGGCTCGGGCTGCCGTTCTTCCCGAGCGCGCATCTGCCTGAGCTGGAGACGTACTACCGGGAGCGGTGCGCGGAGTACGGCACCGAGGGCTGGACGATGATGCCGGCCGAGCAGACCCCGCTGCTGCATCTCTCGGAGGACCCGGACCGGTCCTGGGAGCTGTACGGGGAGCACTTCCTGCACGAGGCGCGGACGTACGCCTCCTGGCAGTCGAAGGACATCCGCTCGGCGGTGCGCTCGACGGCGACGACGGTCGCGGAGCTGCGGGCGGAGGGGGTGTACCGGATCGTGACGTCGGACGAGTGCGTGGCGCTGGGGCGGGAGCTGGAGAGTCTGGTGCTGCATCCGCTGTGCGGCGGGATGCCGGTCGAGGAGGCGTGGCGCAGTCTGCGTCTGCTGGGGGAGACGGTGCTGCCCCGGCTCACGGCATAGGACCGTGAGCCGGGGCAGTTCCGGATTCGAGGAGAGGGGCAGCGGGGTTTAGCCCATCTCCTCCAACGCCTTGCCCTTGGTCTCCTTCACGTACCTGAGCACGAAGGGGATGGAGAGCACGGCGAAGACCGTGTAGATGATGTACGTGCCGGAGAGGTTCCAGTCCGCGAGGGACGGGAAGCTCGCGGTGATGGCCCAGTTGGCGATCCACTGCGCGGAGGCGGCGACGCCGAGAGCGGCGGCGCGGATCCGGTTGGGGAACATCTCGCCGAGGAAGACCCAGACCACCACGCCCCACGAGAGGGCGAAGAAGAGCACGAAGACATGGGCGGCGACGAGCGCCACGACGCCCTGGGTCTCGGGCAGCTTGCCGTCGACGAGGTCGGCGGAGAACGCCCAGGCCTCGACGGCGAGGGCGACGGCCATACCGACGGAGCCGACGAGCGCGAGCGGCTTACGGCCCACCCGGTCGACCAGCACCATCGCGATCACGGTGCCGACGATGTTGATGATCGACGTGGTGAACGAGTAGAAGAACGAGCTGGAGGGGTCGACGCCGACCGACTGCCAGAGCGTCGACGAGTAGTAGAAGGCGACGTTGATGCCGACGAGCTGCTGGAAGACCGAGAGTCCGATGCCGACCCAGACGATGGGGAGCAGCTTGAAGCGGCCGCCGGCCACGAGCAGGTCCTTGAAGGTGGACTTGTGCTCGCTGCGCATGGCGCGGTCGATCTCGGCGACGCGGTGGTCGAGGTCGACCTCGTGGCCCTCGACCTCGGCGAGGACCTCCTTGGCGCGGTCGACCTTGCCGACGGAGATCAGGAAGCGGGGGGACTCGGGGATGGCGAAGGAGAGCAGTCCGTAGAGCACGGCGGGGACGACCATCACGCCGAGCATCCACTGCCAGGCTTCGAGGCCGCCGATCTCACCGCGCTGGTCGCCGTCGGCGATCTGCAGGATGCCGTAGTTGACCAGCTGGGAGATGGCGATGCCGATGACGATGGCGGCCTGCTGGAAGGAGCCGAGGCGGCCGCGGTACGCGGCGGGGGCGACCTCGGCGATGTACGCCGGGCCGATCACCGAGGCCATGCCGATGGCGAAGCCGCCGACGATCCGCCAGAAGGCGAGGTCCCAGAGGGCGAAGGGCAGTGCGGAGCCGACGGCGCTGACGGCGAAGAGCACGGCCGAGATCTGCATACAGCGGATGCGGCCGATGCGGTCGGCGATCCGGCCGGCGGTCGCGGCGCCGATCGCGCAGCCGATCAGAGCGATGGCGATGACCTGGGCCAGCGTGCCAGATCCGATGTCGTACCGGTCCCGGATGGCCTCGACGGCGCCGTTGATGACGGAGCTGTCGTAGCCGAAGAGGAAACCGCCCATCGCGGCCGACGCCGTGATGAAGATGACGTGGCCGAGGTGGTCCGGGTGGGCGGCTCGGCCTTCGGAAGGCGGCGGCGTGGGCGCCTGCGCGGTGCTGGTCACATGGACTCCTGGAGGCCTCCGGCAGCGTCGCCGGGGCGTGGGGGGCGAGCCCTTCCAGTGGCGCACAACATCACGCCGCCCACCACGTGAAGGTAAAAGCAACGTTGCAGAGACTATGCCTTCAAGTTTCGAAGTCAATACTTGATGTCGTATGACTTCAACCGCATTGAATGGCATCTTGAGTTCAAGAGTTGTAGTTGATCATGGAGTCGATCACCGGAGTCGCTGGCTGATGACCTTCGAGACGCCGTCGCCCTGCATGGAGACGCCGTAGAGCGCGTCGGCGACCTCCATCGTCCGCTTCTGGTGCGTGATGACGATGAGCTGCGAGGACTCCTGGAGTTCCTGCATGATCCGGATCAGCCGCTGGAGGTTGGTGTCGTCCAGGGCCGCCTCCACCTCGTCCATCACGTAGAAGGGGCTGGGACGGGCCTTGAAGATGGAGACCAGCATCGCCACGGCGGTCAGCGAACGCTCGCCACCGGAGAGCAGGGAGAGCCGCTTGACCTTCTTGCCCGGGGGACGGGCCTCCACATCGACACCGGTGGTGAGCATGTTGTCGGGGTCGGTCAGGATCAGCCGCCCCTCGCCGCCGGGGAAGAGACGCGAGAAAACACCCTCGAACTCGCGGGCGGTGTCCCGGAAGGCCTCGGTGAAGACCTGCTCGACGCGGACGTCGACCTCTTTCACGACCTGAAGAAGGTCGGCCCGGGTCTTCTTGAGGTCCTCCAGCTGCTCGGAGAGGAACTTGTGGCGTTCCTCCAGCGCCGCGAACTCCTCAAGGGCCAGCGGATTCACCTTGCCGAGCTGCTGGTACGCCCGTTCGGCGGACTTGAGCCGCTTCTCCTGCTCCGAACGTACGAAGGGGCGCGGCTGGTTGCGCGGATGCTCCGGGTCCTCCGGCAGCTCCTCGCCCTCGGCGGGCGGCGACGGCGGTACGAGTTGATGGGGGCCGTACTCGGAGACCAGCCCGGCCGGCTCGACGCCCAGCTCCTCCAGGGCCTTGGTCTCCAGCTGCTCGATCCGCATCCGCTTCTCCGCGCCGAGGACCTCGCCCCGGTGGACGGAGTCGGTGAGCTTGTCCAGCTCCGCCTTCAGGTCGCGGCCCCGGTTCCGGGCCCCGGCCAGACCCTGCTCGCGGGCGCCCTTGGCGGCCTCTGCGAGCGCGCGCTCCTGCTCGGCCCGGACCAGGGAGACCTCGATGTGGGAGAGGAGTTGCCGGGAGCCGGCGGCGACGGCGGTGGCGACCTCCGCCTCGTGGCGCAGCCGGGCGCGGCGCTGCTCGGCACGCGCGCGTGCCTCGCGTTCGGCGCGGGCGCCGCGGTCGAGGGAGTCGGCGCGTCCCGCGAGGCCCTTGGCCCGCTCCTCGTGGGTACGGAGCTGGAGCCGGGCCTCCATCTCGGTCTGGCGGGCGTTGGCGCCGTCGGCGGCGAGCCGGTCGCGCACCGAGGTGTCGGGCTCCTCCTCGGCCGGGGCCTCCTCGGCGACCAGCAGCCGCTCGGCGAGCTCCTCGGCTTCATAGAGCGCCTTCTCCAGGGCCTCTTCCGCGCGGGCGGCCGCCGCGGTGGTGCGCTCGGCCTCCCCCGCGGCGCCGCGGGCCTGTCCGGCGAGCCGGCCGAGCTGCTGCGCGACCTGGGACTTCTCGCGGTCGGCGGCGCGGCGGCGTTCGGCCAGCTCCTCGACGAGCACGGCGGACGTGCGCCGGCGTTCGGTGGCCTCCTGCTGGGCGGCGGCCAGCCGTGCGCAGCGCGACTCCAGCTCGTCCAGCTCGGCGGCCGCCTCGTCGACGGACGCCTGCACCTCCAGGAGGCTGGGCGCCCCGGCGGAGCCGCCCTGCGCGAAGTGCGCCCCGAGCAGGTCCCCCTCGGCGGTGACGGCGGTGAGACCCGGGTGGGCGTAGACCAGTTCCTCGGCCTCCTCCAGCGTCCCGACGACCACGATCCCGGCGAGCAACCGTCGTACGGACGTCATGAGTTCCTCGGGGCCCCGGACGAAGTCCGCCGCGCGGGGGTGTCCGCCCGCGGGCTCCGGGGGCTCCCCCGGGGCTTCCCCGCCCGTGAGCAGCAGCGCCGCCCGGCCCGCGTCCTGCTTGCGCAGCAGACGCAGGGCCTCGGCGGCCGCGGCGGGGCCGGAGACGGCGATCGCGTCCGCCGCCGCGCCGAGGGCGGTGGCGAGGGGGATCTCGTATCCCGGGGTGACGGTGAGCAGTTCGGCGGCCGGGCCGAGCAGTCCGCCCAGAGTGTCCCGGGCGCCGAGCAACGCTCCCGTCCCGTCCTTGCGGCGCAGCCCCAGGGAGAGCGCCTCGTGCCGGGCCCGGGTCGCCGCGCGGCTGCGGTCGGCCTCCGTGGCCGCCTCGCGGGCGGCCGTCAGCGCCGACTCGGCCGCGGCGAGGTCCCGGCGAGCGGCCTCGTACCGCTCCCCCAGTTCCGTGTCGCCCGCGTCGAGTCCGTCGACCTCGGCCTTGAGCTGCTCGTACTCCTCCTGTGCGGCGACCGCCCGTTCCTGGGCCTCGTCGCGCGCGGCGGCGAGCCGGTCGATCTCGGCCTGGGCGGACGCGGCGCGCGAGCGGGCGGCGTTGACCTGGCCGTGCAGCCGGGCGAGGCCCTCGCGCCGGTCGGCGATGGCGCGGGCCACGTCCTTGAGCCGACGCTCCTCCACCGCCAGCTCGCGCTCCAGTTCGGCGCGGTGGGCGACGGTGTCCTCCAGGGCCCGTTCGGCCGCTTCGAGGGCGGCCTCCAGTTCGGCCTCCTGCTCGCGGATCCGGGCGGCCTCGCGCTCCATGTCCTCGGGGTCGCGGCCCCGGCGCTCCTCCGGCGGCTGGGCGGTGGCGCTCTTCACGCGCGCGTCGGCCAGCGAGACGGTGCCGCGGACCCGCTCGGCGAGCTGGGAGAGTTCGTACCAGGTCTGCTGGGCGCGCTGGAGGCGCGGTGCGAGCCGGCGGACCTCGTCCTCGAGGTCGGCCTCCTTGGCGAGCGCCGCGCGGAGTTCCGCCTCGGCGCTCTCCTTGCGCTCCTTGAGCGCGGCCTCGTCGGCGACTTCGGCCTTCAGCGCTTCCTGGAGGCGTACGAGGTCGTCGGAGAGCAGGCGCAGCCGGGCGTCGCGCAGATCGGCCTGGATGACCGCGGCCCGTCGGGCGACCGCCGCCTGCCGGCCGAGCGGTTTGAGCTGGCGGCGCAGTTCGTCGGTGAGGTCCTGCACGCGCGCGAGGTTGGCCTGCATCGCGTCGAGCTTCCGCAGCGCCTTCTCCTTGCGCTTACGGTGCTTGAGGACGCCGGCGGCCTCCTCGATGAAGGCTCGGCGGCCCATCGGGTCGGCGTGCAGGACGGAGTCGAGCTGGCCCTGGCCGACGATGACGTGCATCTCGCGGCCGATGCCGGAGTCGGAGAGCAGGTCCTGGATGTCGAGCAGCCGGCAGGTGTCGCCGTTGATCTGGTACTCGCTGCTGCCGCCCCGGAACATGATCCGGGTGATGGTGACCTCGGCGTAGTCGATGGGCAGCGCGCCGTCGGAGTTGTCGATGGTCAGCGAGACCTCGGCGCGGCCGAGCGGCGGGCGCCCGGTCGTGCCGGCGAAGATGACGTCCTCCATCTTGCCGCCGCGCAGCGACTTGGCGCCCTGCTCTCCCATGACCCAGGACAGCGCGTCCACGACATTGGACTTGCCCGAGCCGTTCGGCCCGACGACACACGTGATTCCCGGTTCGAACCGCAGCGTGGTGGCGGAGGCGAACGACTTGAAACCGCGGAGGGTCAGGGCCTTGAGGTGCACGCCCCCGGACTCTACCTGGGGTTGCGCGTTTCACCCATGAAGGTGCAGGGCACACCCTCCCCTAAGGAACGGTGGGGCATGGGGGGCTCATGGGGGCTCAAGAAAGAAGGGACGCCGGAGCGCCCCTTGCATATCCAGCTGTGCTGGCGTGAGTGTTTCTCACCTGGCCCCGGCACGGGGCTGACTGTCAGGTGAGCGCAGGCTCCGCCTGGGGAACGTCGAGGTCGATGCTGTCGAGCAGCGACTCTCCGTGCTGTGCGGCGGCAGCGTTGAGCGCGTCGTTCTCGGACTGGATCCGAACGAGTTCGGACTCCAGGTCCTGGACGCGCTGCTGAAGCCGTCGCATCTCGGCGAGGAGTCGCGGGTCGGAGCCGCCGACGTAACCGAGAAGCGCCTTTGCCATGATGGATGGTCCTCCACACTGAGTGACCGACCGAAGCGGTGTGGGTCGTGAGGGATTTCGCACCCGCGGTGCTCGGCAGTGCTTCATGTCGTGCCGGTTCGTACTGCCAAACAGCTAAGGTGCGCGGGGATTCCAGCGTCTCACCAAAAAGTTTGACGGTCAACACGATCACGCCCCGTATCAAGGGCAACCGGGGGGTCTGCGGCCGCGGAACAGACGGCGGCGCCTCGCAACTCGGTGCCTCAGGGGCGTATCGATCATCCTTCCGCGCGGAGCGCGCGACCGCAAGCCCCTCTCGGCAACCATCAGGCCATTTCCACTTCGGCGGCTCGTCGCCGAACGTCCGCTCGGGGGTCGAGCAGCCCACCGCACGGGGCTCCGCCGAGTCCTTCGTCAGCGGATCGCGAAGCTGTCGTAACCGCCGCGCGGGGTGGCCCAGATCTCAGTGACTCCGTCGACGCGCCCGGGTGTGTCGCCGGAGCGGAGCCAGTCGAGCAGTCGGTGGCAATTCTCACTCGGCCCCTCGGCCACAACCTGGACGCGCCCGTCGTCGAGGTTCAGGGCGAAGCCGACGAGGCCTCCGATCTCCAAGGCGTTTGCCCTGGTGAACCAGCGGAAGCCCACTCCCTGTACTCGGCCGCGCACCCAGGCGGTGAGCCGTACGTCTTCATTCATGGCTGCACGCTAACGGGCCAATTGCAGAAGGAGCACGTCGCCCCGGCGCGTCATGGCGTACAGTCCCGACCGAATGAGGCTCACCCGTTCGGGTGCGCCTCATCGTGCAGGCCCGTCACGGGCCACGCAGAAGCAAAGATCAGCAAAGAGACAGCACAGGTCGTCAGGAAGGCAGAGCAGATGGGACGCCATCGTCGCTCCGGCGCCGCGCCCGCCGCAGAAGATTACGCGGCGGGTTCGGACCGCCGGCACCGGGGTGAACGCCGCAGGAAGCGCGGCTTGCGTACGGGACTGCTCGGCGCCTCCGCCGCGGTGGCCGTCGGCGCGGTCGCGGTCGCCTCGGGCCTTCTGCCCGGCGGGGACACCCTGACCGTGGGCAGTGCCGGCTCCGGTGAGCAGCAGACCACCCAGTCCCGGCAGACGCCGGAGCTGACGACTCAGGGCGGCTCGTCCGCGACCCCGTCGAGCCAGTCGTCGAGCCCGTCGACGGGCACGGGTACCGGTACGGGCAAGGCCACCGGCAAGGCGACCGGCAAGGCCTCCTCCCCCTCCGCGACCCCGTCGCCCAAGCCGTCGAAGACCACGGCGTCCCCGGCGCCGAAGAAGCCGGCCCCGCAGCCGTCGAAGACGACGGCGAAGCCGAAGCCCAAGCCGGTGCCCACGACCGAGAAGCCCGTCGTGCGCACCCCGGCCCCGGCGCCGACCCCGTCCGTGACCAGCCGCGCCGCGGCGGCCGAGGCGGAGGTCGTGCGACTGGTCAACGTGGAGCGGGCCAAGGTCGGCTGCACCCCGATCCGGTCCGACGGCGCTCTCGCCGCACTGGCGGGCGCGTTCAGCCAGGACATGGCGCAGCGCGGCTTCTTCGACCACACGGACCCGGACGGCGACACCCCCTGGGACCGCGCAGGCCAGGCAGGCGTCACGGGCATGGGCGGCGAGAACATCGCCCGCGGCCAGGTGGACGCAGCAGCCGTCATGGCGTCGTGGATGAACAGCGACGGCCACCGCGCGAACATCCTGAACTGCGACTACAAGACCCTGGGCGTCGGCGTGTACTTCGCGGACGGCGGCCCGTGGTGGACGCAGGACTTCGGCTTCTGAGCCGTCGGCAGGTCACAGCGACCTCCAGCTTTCGTGGGCCGTCTCGGGCCGCCATCGGCGACCGGGGCGGCCCACATGCGGAAGGGCCCCGTCACCGGGTGGTGACGGGGCCCTCCGCGTACCGCAGTTCTCCGACGCCTCGGTGGTGTTCCAGCCCGGCTTCAGGCCCAGGTTCACCCAGGTCATGTCTCCATGTACGTCGGCTAGCCGAGCAGGGAGCTAACTTTCTGAAAGTGCAATCTCCAAGAAAGCGCACCCTCTCGGTTAGCGCTGTGCGCGAGTATGGTGGAGGGCATGACTGACGACCTCGTGTTCAACGTGTTCGCCCGGGCCTGCACCTCGCGCGAGACGCTGGAGCATGTGACGGGCCGGTGGGGCACGCTCACGCTCGGCGCGCTCCACGAGGGCACGTTCCGCTTCAACGAGCTGCGCCGCCGGGTCGACGGGGTCAGCGAGAAGATGCTGGCGCAGACCCTGCACGCGCTGGAGCGCGACGGGCTCGTCCACCGCGAGGCCCAGCCGACCAACCCGCCGCGGGTGGACTACCGGCTGACACCGCTGGGCCGCGAGATCGCGGAGCGGTTGCGCGCGCTGATCGATCTCGTCGAGGGCCGGATGCCGGACGTCCTCTCGGCGCGCGAGAGCTACGACGAGGAGCGCGCGGCCGCAGCCGGCGCGTGAGGGACCGCGAGCGTCAGGCCGTAGCGCGCGGCGGGCGCTGGCAACGCGGGCAGAAGTAGCTGGACCGGTTCATCCACGGCCGGCGCCGCATCGGCGTACCGCAGCGGCGGCACGGCTCGTCCTCACGCCCATAGGCGTCCAGCGAGCGGTCGAAGTAGCCGGACTCCCCGTTCACATTGACGTAGAGGCTGTCGAAGCTGGTCCCGCCCGCGGCCAGGGCCGCGTTCATGACGTCCCGCACATGGCCGAGAAGCTCGGCGGAGCGCGGCCGGGTCAGCGTCGCGGTGGGGCGTTCGTAGTGCAGCTTCGCGCGCCACAGCGCCTCGTCGGCATAGATGTTGCCGACCCCGCTGATCAGCGTCTGGTCGAGCAGCGCGCGCTTGACGGTCGTACGGCGCAGGCGCAGCGCCGTCTGGAAGGCCGCGTCGTCGAACTCCGGGTCCAGCGGATCGCGGGCGATGTGCGCGATGACGTCGGGAAGGCCGTCCGCCGTGTTCTCGTGGATCGAGAGCCCGCCGAAGGTCCGCTGGTCGACGAAGCGCAGCTCGGTGCCGAGGCCGTCCTCGAAACGGACGCGGATCCGCAGGTGCTTCTCGTCGGAGGCGTCCTCGGGCTGGACGAGCAGCTGCCCGCTCATGCCGAGATGGCCGAGGACGGAGACGTCGGAGTCCGCGAGCGGGATCCACAGGTACTTGCCGCGCCGGCGCGCTGTCCCGAAGCGGTGCCCCTTGAGTCGGGCGGCGAAGTCCGCCCCGCCGGCCGGGTGCCGGCGCACGGCCCGCGGATGGAGCACCTCGACCTCGCCCACGGTACGCCCGCCGACCCAGCGCTCGAGACCGCGTCGTACGACCTCGACCTCGGGCAACTCGGGCACGGGACTCCTCCGGAGGGGTACGGGACAGGCGACGCCCGAAGCCTACCGCCCGGACCGGGACGACCGAACGGAAGCAGAAGACCCCGCCCGGAGACCCTCGCGGGGCCCCGGGCGGGGTCGTCAAGAAGCAGTGCCGTCAGGAAGGGGAGGGCTTCAGGCCGGGGCCTGGTCCACAGGGGAAGAGGTGTCGGCGACCTCTTCCGGCGTCGTTTCGGCCGCCGCGTCCGCCGCGGCCTTCGCCGCCGCGAGACGCTCGTCCGCCGCCGCGCGAATCGCGCGCCATGCGGACTCCGCCGCCTGCTGCTCCGCTTCCTTCTTGCTGCGGCCGGTGCCGGTGCCGTACGAGACACCACCGACGCGGGCAGCAGCAGTGAAGGTCTTTTCGTGATCCGGACCCGTCTCCGTGACGAGGTACTCCGGAACACCCAGACCCTCGGCCGCGGTCAGTTCCTGGAGGCTGGTCTTCCAGTCCAGTCCTGCACCGAGGTTCGAGGACTTCTCGATCAGCGGGTCGAAGAGCCGGTGCACCAGCTCCGAGGCCGCGTCGAGGCCCTGGTCGAGATAGACCGCACCGATCACCGCTTCAAGGGTGTCGGCGAGGATGGACGCCTTGTCCCGGCCACCCGTGCCCTCTTCGCCCCGGCCGAGCCGGATGAAGGAGCCGAGTTCGAGGCCGCGACCGACCTCCGCCAGCGCACGCGAATTGACCACCGCGGCCCGCAGCTTGGCCAGCTGGCCTTCGGGCAGGTCGGGGTGGGTGCGGTACAGCGTGTCCGTGACCACCAGGCCGAGCACGGAGTCCCCGAGGAACTCGAGACGCTCGTTGGTGGGCAGACCGCCGTTCTCGTACGCGTACGAGCGGTGCGTCAGCGCACGCACCAGAAGGGCGGACTCGAGCTGATACCCGAGCCGCCCTTCCAGAAGCGTGTGGGACGAGGCATTGTCCGTCTTGTTGGACTCAGACATTGCGCCTCTCACCAGCCACTCAGACCGAGAGGACCTGGCGCTTGTTGTAGGTGCCGCAGCTCGGGCACGCGATGTGCTGCTGCTTCGGCTCCTGGCAACGCTCACACGAAACCAGGGTGGGGACCGCAGCCTTCCACTGCGACCGGCGGTGGCGCGTGTTGCTGCGCGACATCTTCCGCTTCGGAACAGCCACGGCTACTTCTCCTGCTTCTCGTCGACGCCAGCTTCGGCGCCGCTCATGTTGTCCTTCTCATCGGTTCCCAGCGAACCGGCGAGTCCCTGCAGTGCCGCCCAACGAATGTCGACGGCGTCATGGTGGTGGTCCGGGTTGTCGTTCAGGTTGGTTCCGCATTCGGAACACAGACCCGCACAGTCCTCCCGGCACACCGGCTGCATCGGCAGTGCGAGCACCACCGCATCACGCAGCACGGGTTCGAGGTCGAACATGCCGTCCTCGAGGGGGATCATGTCCTCGTCGTCCTCGGCTTCGTCGTCCGCGGCCGCCTTGGAGCGGCCCCGGTCGTCGGAGTCGGGGTACGAGAACATCTCCTGGAAGTCCACGTCGAGCTCGAGCTCGACGGGCTCCAGACACCTTACGCACTCCCCCTCGGCCGATGCACGGGCGGTGCCTGTGACGAGCACACCTTCCATGACCGACTCGAGACGGAGCTCGATTTCCACGGGCGCGCCTTCCGGCACACCGACGACCCCTTCGACACCGAAGTCGTTGGGGGCCGAGGCCGAGCGGGAGATCCTCTGGAGGGCACCAGGACGCCGCCCCAGCTCGTGTGTGTCGAACACGAGGGGGTTGCGGTGGTCAAGGCGCGTGCTCAGGGTTCTTCCTGCTTTCGGATCGTGAGGGGGCTGCCGTGTTCGAATCGGGAGACGAAGCGGGCAGCATGGATCGCGGACATACGCGCGACCGAAGAGCCAGGATACTGGACGCTTCGCTCAGGGCCCAATCCGGCCTTGGCGGGGGCTCGGCTCAGTGCCCCTGACCGTGTCCCTGGCCGTGTCCCTGCTCGTACTGCCGCAGCTGCTCCAGGTCGATCATGCTCGTGTCGAAGAAGCTGGTCTCGTCGAGCGCGGCGGCCTGCGGCTGCTGATAGTCGTAGACCGGCTGCTGCTGCGGCTGCTGATACGCGTAGGGGTCCTGGGTCTGGTACCCGTACGGGTCCTGGGCCTGGGCCTGGTAGGCGTAAGCGTCCTGGTGCTGCGGCTGCTGGTAGCCGTACGGGTCCGGCTGCTGCGCCGGGATCTGCGGGGCCTGCTGGTGGACAGGCTGCTGGACCGGCTCGGGGTCGGCCAGCTCCGCGAGCCCGGCCAGGTAGTCCGCGTCGCTGGTGTGCACCGCGCCGCCCGCCGCGTCCTGGGCCGCCATGTGGGCGCCGAGGTCGTCGGTGGCGATCCGGCCGTGCAGCTTCTGCCGGCCGCGGCCGACCGCCTCCAGGGTCTTGGACAGCACGGCCTCGAAGGCGCCCAGCTTGGCGTCCACGTACTCGTCGGCCCGGTGGATCAGGGTCTGAGGGTCCGCGCTGTACTCGGGGGCGTCCTCGTCGGCGTAGCCCTGCGCGTCCAGGCCCGGGCCGCGGCCGAGGAGCTTCTCGCGGCCGCGGTCGACCGAGCCGATGGTCTTGTTGAGGACGACCTCGAAGTTGGCGAGCTTGGAGTCGACGTAGTCGTCGGCCTCCGCCCTGATCTCCTCGGCCTCCCTGCGGGCCTCGGAGAGGATCCGGTCCGCCTCGTCCTGGGACTGGCGGGCGACCTGGGTGTCGGAGATCAGCGAGCCGCGCTCGGCGTGGGCGGCCTCGATGATCCGCTCCGCCTCCTGCCGGGCGTGCTCCACCATCTGCTCACGGCCCCCGAGGAGCTCCTGGGCCTGGGCCAGGGAGCCCGGCAGGGCTTCCCGTACCTCTTCGAGCATGGCGAGCAGCTCGGCGCGGTTGACCACGCAGGACGCCGACATGGGCATGGAGCGGGCGTTGGTGACCGTCGAAACGATCTCGTCGAGCTTCTTCTGCACGTCCACCGGGTGCTCGCCACTCTCTACAGCTGGATGGAGACGGACGGGACGACTTTAAGGCAGTCGCCCCCCGCCTGACACAAGATGACGGACCGTCAGCGGTGGTCGCTCGCGGTCACGTCCGGGTCACTGCCCGCCGCGCTGCTCGGCGAGCCGGTCGGTGAGCCTGCCGAGGACGGCCGGCGGCACCAGGTGGGAGACGTCGCCGCCCCAGGCGGCGACCTCCTTGACCAGGGAGGACGACAGGAAGCTGTACGTGGGGTTGGTGGGGACGAACAGGGTCTCGACGCCCGAGAGACCGTTGTTCATCTGCGCCATCTGCAGCTCGTAGTCGAAGTCGCTGACCGCGCGCAGGCCCTTCACGATGGCGGGGATGTCGCGCTGCTTGCAGAAGTCGACGAGCAGGCCGTGGAAGGCCTCCACCTCGACGTTGCCGAAGTCGGCGGTGACCTCGCGGATCAGCTCGATCCGCTCGTCGACGGTGAACAGTCCCTTCTTGGACTGGTTGATCATCACCGCGACATGTACGACGTCGTACAGCTTGGAGGCGCGGGCGATGATGTCGAGATGTCCGTTGGTGATGGGGTCGAATGACCCCGGACAGACGGCGCGGCGCAACTTGGGTCCCTCGCTCTCCGGTCCGGTCATCGTGCGTCTTCGCACGTAGAGGCGGCGCGACCGTACCAAAACGTTCCCTCGCCGTAACGACGGGCCCGCAGTGGCTCGAATCCGGCCGGCCAGCCGAATTCCCCGCCTCGGGTGCTGCGCTCCACGGTGACGAGGGCGTCCTCCGTGAGCCAGCCCCCTGAGCGGAGTGTGAGGAGGATCTCGCGAAGATCGTCGTCCGAGACGGCGTACGGCGGGTCGAGGAAGACCAGGTCGTAGGGGGCGGCGGGGGCCGGTCCCGTCACGATCTGTTCCGCTTTGCCCGTACGGAGTTCCGCGCCGGGCAGTCCGAGCGTCCGGACGTTCTCGCGGACGGTCCGGGCGGCGCGGGCATCGGCCTCGACGAGGAGGGCGTGGGAGGCGCCCCGGGAGAGCGCCTCCAGGCCGACAGCGCCCGAACCCGCGTACAGGTCGGCCACCCGGGTGCCGTCGAGGGTGCCGAGGAGCGACTCCCAGGTGGAGAAGAGGCCCTCGCGCGCCCGGTCGGAGGTGGGGCGGGTGCCGTTGCCGGGGGGCACGGCCAGTCGGCGTCCGCCGGCGGTACCGGCGATCACGCGGGTCATCTGACGTCCTTGTCCTTTTCGGGGGCGCTCCGTGGTCTGTGCCTCCACGATATGGCGGGTCGGGCGGGTGTGACGTCACCCCTTCTCCAGGTACTCCTCCCGCTCCTTGTCCAGGAGGGCGTCCAGGGCGGTGCGCAGCTCGGGATGGTCGGTGAGGTCCGGGTCGGCGAGGACGACGGCGGTCGCCTCCTCGCGGGCTGCGGCGATGACCTCCTCGTCGTCGATGACGGTGAGCATCCGCAGCGAGGAGCGGACACCGGACTGGGCCTGGCCGAGGACGTCGCCCTCGCGGCGCTGTTCGAGGTCGATACGGGAGAGTTCGAAGCCGTCGAGGGTGGAGGCGACGGCGCCGAGGCGCTGCCGGGCGGGACTGGCCTCGGGCATCTCGGTGACGAGCAGGCACAGGCCGGGGGCGGAGCCTCGGCCGACGCGGCCGCGGAGCTGGTGGAGCTGGGAGACACCGAAGCGGTCGGCGTCCATGATCACCATGGCGGTGGCGTTGGGGACGTTGACGCCGACCTCGATGACCGTCGTGGCGACCAGGACGTCGACCTCGCCGGCGGCGAAGCGGCGCATGACGTCGTCCTTGTCGTCCGGGTGCATCCGGCCGTGCAGGACCTCGATACGGAGCCCGGCGAGAGGTCCCCTGGTGAGCTGCTCGGCGATCTCGACGACGGCGAGCGGCGGGCGCTTCTCGGCCTCGTCCTCGGGCGACGGCTTCTTCTTCGCCGCCTTGCCGTTCTCGTCCTCGTCGTCGCCGATGCGGGGGCAGACCACGTACGCCTGGTGTCCGTTCTCCACCTCCTCGCGTACCCGCTCCCACGCGCGCGTGAGGAAGTGCGGCTTGTCGGCGGCCGGCACGACGTGGCTGGCGATCGGGGAGCGTCCGGCGGGCAGTTGGTCCAGGACGGAGGTCTCCAGGTCACCGAAGACGGTCATGGCGACCGTCCGCGGGATCGGGGTGGCCGTCATGACGAGCAGGTGGGGCGGCTGCTTTCCCTTCCCGCGCAGGGCGTCGCGCTGCTCGACGCCGAAGCGGTGCTGCTCGTCGACCACGACCAGGCCGAGGTCGTGGAACTGCACCTTGTCCTCGATGAGCGCGTGCGTACCGATCACGATCCCGGCCTCGCCGGTGACGAGGTCGAGCAGGGCCTGCCGGCGTGCGGCGGCGCCCATCGAGCCGGTGAGCAGGACGACCTTGGTGGCGTGCTCGGCCCCTCCGAGCATCCCTCCCTCTGCGAGCTCGCCCATCATCTCGGTGATCGAGCGGTGGTGCTGCTGGGCGAGGACCTCGGTGGGGGCGAGCATCGCGGCCTGTCCGTCGGCGTCGACGACGGCGAGCATGGCCCGCAGGGCCACCATCGTCTTACCGCTGCCCACTTCGCCCTGGAGGAGGCGGTGCATGGGGTGCTCGGTGGCGAGGTCCTCGAAGATCTCCTTGGTGACCTTCTGCTGGCCGTCGGTGAGGGTGAAGGGCAGCTTGGCGTCGAAGGCGTCGAGGAGGCCGTCGGAGGCGGGTCTGCGGGCGACGGCGGGCAGTTGGGTGTCGGCGAACCGGCGGCGGGCGAGGGCGACCTGGAGGACGAAGGCCTCGTCCCACTTCAGCCGCTGCCGGGCGTCCTCGATGTCCGCCTTGGTGCGGGGGCGGTGGACCTTCAGGAGCGCCTCGGGCAGGTCGGTGAGGCCGCGGTCCTCGCGCAGGGCGGGCGGCAGCGGGTCGGCGAGCCCGGCCCAGTCGGTGGCGACCAGGGAGTCCAGGGCGATGGAGACGGACTGCTCGATGGTCCAGGACTCCAGCTGCTTGCAGGCGGGGTAGATCGGCAGCAGCTCGTTCGCGAACGCCTTGACCGTCTCGTCGCTGCTTTCCGCGTCGAGGAGTTTGTACTCGGGGTGGGTGAGCTGGAGCTTGCGGTTGAAGAGCCCGACCTTGCCGGCGAACATCCCGCGGCGGCCCGGCAGTAGCTCCTTCTGGTGGAAGTGGACGGCGCGGCCGAAGAAGACCAGCTGCATCCGGCCGCTGCCGTCGGTGATGGTGACCTCGAGGCGCTGGCCCTTGCCCCGGCCCCCCTTGTTGAAGGTCAGCACGCGGGCGTCGGCCACCTGCGCGACCACCGTGACGTGCTCGTCCAGCGGCAGATCGGCGAGGGCGGTGAGCTCGCCGCGCTCGGCGTACCGCCGGGGGTAGTGGTGGAGGAGGTCCCCGACCGTCCGCAGGTCGAGGTGCTCGGCCATCACCTTCGCGGTGGCGGCGCCGAGGAGGTTCTTGAGGGGTTCGTCGAGCACTGGCACGGAATCTATTGGACACCACGGTTCTGACAACGCGGCCGCTCAACCCTGGAAGCCGGAGACACAGGTGTCGGCTCGCCGCTAGGTTTCGGTGTGCCGTTCGGCGTCGGGCAGGGCTTGTCCGTCATGAACCCGCGTCAGCGGGCGAGTGAGGAGCCACCGCGTTCACGCAAGGGCGGAGTCACTGCACACCACTCCACTGGACCTGGACCGGACTGTGGACCGATGAGGTGTGCCCGAAGAGCCCGGGTTTTGGGCCCGTGATCTCGCGGGCCCAAAACCCGGGCTCTCACTCGACCCCGATCAGGAGCGGCGGCGCCCCCACTCCCCCGCAATACGTCGCCGTGTCGACCGCCAGGTACGTCTCGCGGACGTGGCGTTCGAGCGCTGTCGCCAGGGAGGGCGGGGTCTCGTCGGCCACGATCAGGGTGACCAGTTCGCCGCCCGCCGAGAGCATTCGGTCCAGGACCGTGCGGGCCGTCGTCGTCAGGTCCTGCCCGATGACGGCCACGTCTCCCTCGATCAGGCCCAGGATGTCGCCGGCCTGGCAGACGCCGGCCGAGGTGAAGGACTGCCGTTCGGCGACGGCGAGTTCGGCGTACCGGGTCGCGCCAGCCGCCGCCGTCATCGCCACCACGTCCTCGTCGAAGCGCCGGTCCGGTTCGTGGACGGCGAGCGCCGCGATGCCCTGGACGGCGGCCCGGGTCGGGATCAGGGCGACCCTGATGCCCTCCGCGCGGGCCTGTTCGGCGGCGGCACCGGCCGTGTGCCGCAGGTCGGTGTCGTTGGGCAGGAGCACGACCTCGCGCGCGTGGGCCCTCCGGATGGCGTCGAGGAGTTCGTTGCCGGCAGGCGGCTCGCCCGGCCTGGCCAGCACCGTCGTCGCCCCGGCCTCCGCGCACAGGCCCGCGAGCCCTTCGCCCGGTACGACCGCCACGACCGCCCGCTGCATCCGCTCCCGTGTCTCGGTGACACCCGAGAAGTGCGTGATACGGATCCGGTACGGCCGGCCCGCCTCCACGCCGGCCTCCACGGCCGCCCCCGCGTCGTCGACATGGACGTGGACGTTCCAGAGGCCGTCGCCGCCGACCACGACCAGCGAGTCCCCCAGCGCGTCCAGCCGGGCCCTCAGCCGTTCCACGGCCGCGTCCTCCGCCTCCAGGAGGTAGATCACCTCGAAGGCGGGTCCGGCGGGTCCGGCGGGTCCGGCGGGTCCGTCCTCGGGTTCGCATGCCTCGGCGACGATCGGCCGGTGCGCCACCCCGGTCGGCCGTACCTGCGCCTCTCCCGACACGACCTCCACCAAGGCCCCGAGGACAGCCACCAGACCCCGTCCGCCCGCGTCCACGACCCCGGCACGTTCGAGGACGGCCAGTTGTCCAGGAGTGGCCTCGAGGGCGGTCCTGGCCCCCTCGTACGCCCCTCTGGCCACCATCACGAGGCTTCCGCCGCTGTCGCAGGCGTCCGCGGCCGCGGTGGCCACGCTCAGGATCGTTCCTTCGACGGGGTGCGCCACGGCCTCCCGGGCCGCGCGGGCCGCCGCCGCCAGGGACCGGGCGAGGTGATCGCCGTCACGCCCGTCGGCAAGGACGGACGCCATGCCGCGCAGCAGCTGCGAGAGAATCGTTCCGGAGTTGCCCCGGGCACCGATCAGGGCGCCGTGGGCCATGGCCCGTATGGCGTCGCCCGCGTCGGGGTCGTCACCCACGTCGGGGTCGTCCTCCGTGAAGACCGCCTCGACGGCCCGGGCGGCGGATTCCACCGTCAGATACAGATTCGTGCCGGTGTCCCCGTCGGCGATCGGATAGACGTTGATCGCGTCGATCTCCTCGCGCTCCCTGCCGAGCGCGTCCAGCGCCCGTACGCACCAGGAGCGGACCGCTGCGGCGTCGAGGGTCTGCGCGGTCTGCGGCAACGGGTGATCCTCCTGCTAGGCGGCGTCTGCGGCGGGCTCCCCGCAGGGTAGACCCGCTCGTGACCTGCACCCGGGGCGGGGGCCGCCGTCGCCATGGTAGTTTCGTTCCACGGGAGCAGCCGTTGTATGCTGCTTCGGTTGCCCGGCGAGAGTCGGGCCATTCCCCCGGCAAGCCACTTCAGAACTCCTGATTCCGGTGCGCCGGATTTCACTGTAAATCTGAAGTCTTTGGAGTGACCCGTGGCTGCCAACTGCGACGTCTGCGGCAAGGGGCCGGGCTTCGGCAACAACATTTCGCACTCGCACCGCCGTACGCCTCGTCGCTGGAACCCGAACATCCAGCGTGTGCGTGCCGTGGTCGGTCGGACGCCGAAGCGGCTCAACGTCTGCACCTCGTGCATCAAGGCCGGCAAGGTCTCGCGCTAACGCCGACGTTTCGTCGTAGCGCAGCCCCTGCGGTTGCCTTGAAAGGCCGGTTCACCTCGGTGAACCGGCCTTTTGCCATGCCCGGAAACGAAACGCCCTAGGCGCGGAATCGCCAGCCGTGGTCCACGGGCCCGATCCCGTCGCCCAGGGCGAAGCCGGCCGCGATGGCCCCCGTCACATACGTCTTCGCCTCCCGAACCGCCTCCGGCACGGTCAGCCCCTTCGCGAGGCCCGACGCCACCGCCGAGGCCAGCGTGCAGCCCGTGCCGTGCGTGTGCCGGTTGTCGTGCCGGGGAGCGCGCAGCCAGTGCTCCTCGGTCCCGTCCGTGAGCAGGTCGACGGCGTCCCCTTCGAGATGGCCGCCCTTGATGAGCGCCCAGCGGGGCCCGTACGACAGGATCGCCGCCGCGGCCTGCCGTAGATCGGCCTCCCGCTCGACGACGACTCCCGTGAGCTGCGCCACCTCGTCGAGGTTGGGCGTGGCCACCGTCGCCACCGGCAGCAGCTTCTTCCGTACGGATTCCAGCGCCGAGGCGGCGAGCAGCGGGTCTCCGTGCTTGGAGACCCCGACCGGGTCGACGACCACGGGCGCGTCCGGCGTGCCCGCGAGCAGCTCGGCCACGGTCTCCACGAGCGCGGCGGAGGACAGCATGCCGGTCTTCACGGCCTGGACGCCGATGTCGTCGACCACGGCCCGGTACTGGGCCCGTACGGCCTCCTCGGGCAGTTCCCACGCGCCCTGGACGCCCAGCGAGTTCTGGGCGGTGACGGCGGTGATCACGCTCATGCCGTGGACGCCGAGGGCGAGCATCGTCTTCAGATCGGCCTGGATGCCGGCGCCGCCGCCGGAGTCGGATCCGGCGACGGTGAGGACCAGGGGCAGGCTCACTCGGTCTCCCCGAAGTGGTCCCAGCCGCCCTTGCTGTGCCAGGGCGCCCCGTCCACCGTCACCTGCGGCAGCGCGGAGGGGTTGAGGACCTCGCCGATGACCTTCCAGCGGGCCGGCAGCTTCACGTCCGGCGGGAAGGTGGCGACGATCGCGTGGTCCTCTCCCCCGGTGAGCACCCACTGCAGCGGGTCCACGCCCACCGCCTGGCCGATGTCGTTCATCTGGGTCGGGACGTCGATGAGCCCGGAACGCAGGTCGATGCGGACCTTGCTGGCCTCGGCGATGTGGCCGAGGTCGGCGATGAGCCCGTCGCTGACGTCGCACATGGCGGTGGCGCCGAGCCCGGCGGCCGCGGGGCCCGCGTGGTACGGCGGTTCGGGCCGCCGGTGGGCCTCGACGAAGGCGCGCGGGGAGCGGAAGCCGCGGGAGAGCACCGCGTATCCGGCGGCGGACCAGCCGAGCCAGCCGGTGTACGCGACGACGTCGCCGGGCTGTGCCCCGCCGCGGGTCACCGGGTCGTGGTTGCGCAGGTCGCCGAGGGCGGTGATGGCGATGGTGATGGTGTCGCCGCGGACGACGTCGCCGCCGACGACGGCCGCGCCGGCGACCTGGCACTCGTCGCGCAGGCCGTCCATGAGCTCCACGGGCCAGGTGGCGGGAAGTTCGGCGGGGACGACGAGGCCGAGCAGCAGTGCGGTGGGAACGGCGCCCATGGCCGCGATGTCGGCGAGGTTCTGTGCGGCCGCCTTGCGGCCGACGTCGTACGCCGTCGACCAGTCGCGGCGGAAGTGACGTCCTTCGAGCAGGATGTCCGTACTGGCCACCACGCGCCGGTCGGGTGCGGAGACGACCGCGGCGTCGTCGCCGGGTCCGATCCGTACCGCCGGGGTGGAGGTGAGCCGGGAGGTGAGCTCTCTGATGAGCCCGAACTCCCCCAGCTCTCCTACTGTGCCCTTCACCGCGTATCACCTCGTGTTGTCGTGCCGGCCGTGCGCGTCGCCCGCCGCTCGCTCTGCGGGTCGCGAGCCGTCACGGCGCTGGGTACCGTCAAGTAGACCGTCAACTTCTGTCGTGCGTACGCCACACTGTGGGCGCCTCGGGGCGCGCAGGTCTCCCCGCGGCCCTCGGCGACGCGGTACCGTGGCGTCCCTTTCTCCCACAAGATCCTCGTGGTCGCCCTGGAGGTTCCGTGGTTCAGGCGTACATCCTTATTCAGACCGAGGTGGGCAAGGCGTCGACCGTCGCCGAGACCATCTCCAAGATCCCGGGGGTGATCCAGGCGGAAGACGTGACGGGCCCGTACGACGTGATCGTCCGCGCCCAGGCCGACACGGTCGATGAACTGGGCCGCATGGTGGTCGCCAAGGTCCAGCAAGTGGACGGCATCACGCGGACCCTCACCTGCCCGGTCGTGCATCTGTAGCCCCCGTCTACCCTTGGCCGGTGAAGTCTTCCCACCGGCCCTTCGGCCTGCCCACCGCCGCCGCAGCGCTCCTGCTGCTGACCGCCGCGGGCTGTTCCTCCACGGATGCGAAGGCATCGGTCCCGGTTCCCAGCCCTTCGGCGGAGGAGGCCGTCCTCTGCCAGGCGTTGGCGAAGGAGCTTCCGGACACCGTGGCGGGGCTGGGACGGACCGATCCGAAGCCCGAGTCCGAGCTGACCGCCGGGTGGGGGGATGCGGCGATCGTACTGCGCTGCGGCGTTCCCCGGCCCGAAAAGATGACCGATCCCCAGTCCCAGGGCATCTCGGTCAACGGCGTGCGCTGGATGCTGGAACGGCAGGAGGGCGGCGGACCCCGCTTCACCTCGGTGTACCGGAAGACGTACGTCGAGGTGACGCTGGACGAGCGGTACGCACACGACGCCGCACCGCTCGTGGATCTCGCCGCCCCCGTGGAGCAGACCGTTCCGTGCGCTCTGGAACCCGAATGCGACTAGGGGCCCGGCCATGATCCGCCGGAGACCCCCTAGGAGGCTCCCCTAGCGCAGGCCCGTGGAGCGGGTCAGCGCGGCCTGGATCAGCCGGTCGACCAGCTCCGGGTAGCTGACGCCGCTCTCCTGCCACATGCGCGGGTACATGGAGATCGGGGTGAAGCCCGGCATGGTGTTGATCTCGTTGATCACGAACTCGCCGTCCTCGGTGAGGAAGAAGTCCGCGCGGACCAGTCCCTCGCAGGACACGGCCTCGTACGCGGCGACCGCGAGCCGCTGGACCTCGGCGGTGGCCTCGTCGCCGATCGGCGCGGGCACGATCCCGGACGCCGAGTCGATGTACTTGGCCTCGAAGTCGTAGAAGTCGTGGTCGGTGACGGGCGGGATCTCGGCCGGCACGCTGGCGCGCGGGCCGTCCTCGAACTCCAGGACGCCGCACTCGATCTCGCGGCCGCGCAGCAGCGACTCGACGAGGATCTTGGGGTCGTGGCGCCGGGCCTCCTCGATGGCCTCGTCCAGACCGGAGAGGTCGTCGACCTTGGTGATGCCCATGGAGGAGCCGCCGCGGGCGGGCTTCACGAAGAGCGGCCAGCCGTGCTCGGCAGCGAACTCGACGATCTTCTTGCGGGCGGCGACCCCTCCATCCCCATCGGGGGTCCGCCCCCACTCGCGGGGGCGGATGACCTCGTACGGGCCGACCGGCAGCCCGAAGGAGGTGAACACCCGCTTCATGTACTCCTTGTCCTGGCCGACGGCGGAGGCAAGGACGCCCGCGCCGACGTAGGGGACGCCGGAGAGCTCCAGGAGGCCCTGGAGGGTGCCGTCCTCGCCGTACGGGCCGTGCAGCATCGGGAAGACGACGTCGACCTCGCCGAGTGCCTTCGGCACGGAGCCGGGCTCGGTGTACACGACCTCGCGGTTGGCCGGGTCGACGGAGAGGACGACGCCACCGTGCCCGGACTCGGTGAGGTCGGTGACGTTCGGCAGCGCGCGGTCGGCGATGGCCATCCGCTCCGGGGCGTCGGCGGTCAGCGCCCAGCGCCCGTCCTTCGTGATGCCGATGGGCAGCACGTCGTACTTGGTCCGGTCGATGGCGCGCAGGACGGCGCCGGCCGTGACGACGGAGATGGCGTGCTCGGAGCTGCGTCCGCCGAAGACGACGGCCACGCGCGGCTTGCGGGGGCTCTGGGTGTTCTCGCTCATAACGCGTTGAGCGTACCTTGCGTGTTCGATCCGCTTAAGAGCCCCGGCCCGCCGCGCGCGTCCGGCGTAGCGGGTGCCTCAGCGGCGCTCGGACTTGGCGCTGCGCGACATCAGTTCCTTGAGGGCGACGATCGGCGGCTTGCCCTCGTGGACGATGGAGACGACCGTCTCGGTGATCGGCATGTCGACGCCGTGGCGGCGGGCCAGATCGAGCACGGACTCGCAGGACTTGACGCCCTCGGCGGTCTGCTTGGTCGCCGCGATGGTCTCCTGGAGCGTCATGCCACGGCCCAGGTTGGTGCCGAAGGTGTGGTTCCGGGAGAGCGGCGAGGAGCAGGTGGCCACCAGGTCACCGAGGCCGGCGAGGCCGGAGAAGGTGAGCGGGTCGGCGCCCATGGCGAGGCCGAGGCGGGTGGTCTCGGCGAGGCCGCGGGTGATGAGCGTGGCCTTGGAGTTGTCGCCGAGCCCCATGCCGTCGGCGATGCCGACGGCGAGCCCGATGACGTTCTTGACCGCGCCGCCCAGTTCGCAGCCGACGACGTCGGTGTTGGTGTACGGGCGGAAGTACGGGGTCATGCAGGCGGACTGGAGCCGCTGGGCAACCGATTCGTCGGCGCAGGCGACGACCGCGGCGGCCGGCTGCCGGGCGGCGATCTCCGGAGCCAGGTTGGGGCCGGTGACGACGGCCACGCGCGCGGCGGGCACGTCGGCGACCTCGGCGATGACCTCGCTCATGCGCTTGGCGGTGCCGAGTTCGACGCCCTTCATCAGGGAGACGAGGACGGTGTCGGGGGCCAGTTTCGGCGCCCAGTCGGCGAGGTTCGCGCGCAGGGTCTGCGAGGGGACGGCGAGGACGGTGAACTCGGCGTCGCGGGCGGCCTCGGCAGGGTCGGTGGTGGCCCGGATACCCGAAGGGAGCGCGACGCCCGGGAAGTAGTCGGGGTTGATACGGGTGGTGTTGATGGCCTCGACGAGTTCGGCGCGGCGGCCCCAGAGGGTCACCTCGCAGCCCGCGTCGGCGAGCACCATCGCGAAGGCGGTGCCCCACGATCCCGTACCGAAGACGGCTACCTTGGTCACTTCGTACCTTCCCCGGCGGCCTTGCGCCGCTGTTCCAGACGGGCCTTGCGGTGGTCGTACGGCTCGGCCGGTGCCTTCTCGCCG
Organism: Streptomyces sp. NBC_01353; assembly: GCF_036237275.1. Lineage (GTDB taxonomy): Bacteria > Actinomycetota > Actinomycetes > Streptomycetales > Streptomycetaceae > Streptomyces. The sequence continues at coordinate 2,638,637 of NZ_CP108352.1, forward strand.
CGTACGTCCTCCAGGATCGCGGTGATCGCGGCCATGATGACCTCGGTCGCCTCGCGCAGTACCTCGGGCGTCGGCTCCTGGCCGTAGAAGCGCGAAAGGTCGACGGGCGGGCCTGCCTGCACGATCAGCGTCTTGCGCGGGAACAGGTTGAGCTTGTTCTCCTTGGCGTACGGCGGCATCGCGAGGTTGGCGCCCCACTGGGCGACGGGGATGACCGGAGCCTTGGTGAGCAGCGCGACGCGGGCGGCGCCGGTCTTACCGGCCATGGGCCACATGTCGGGGTCGCGGGTGAGGGTGCCCTCGGGGTAGAAGGCGACGCATTCGCCGCGCTCGATGGCCTCGACGGCGGCGCGGAAGGCGTCCAGCGCGTTGGTCGTCTCGCGATAGACGGGGATCTGACCCGTGCCGCGCAGCATCGTGCCGACGAACGAGCCCTTGAACAGGCCGGCCTTGGCGAGGAAGCGCGGCACGCGTCCGGTGTTGTACTGGAAGTGCGCGTAGGACAGCGGGTCCAGATACGAGTTGTGATTGACGGCGGTGATGAATCCGCCGTCGGCCGGAATGTGTTCCGCTCCGCGCCAGTCCCGCTTGAACAGAACCACCAGCGGCGGTTTAGCGATGACCGCCGCCAGGCGGTACCAGAAGCCGATTCTGCGGCGGGACACTCGTGCACCTTCCTCTGGGACTGGCGTGCAGGGGGTCAAGTGTCGCCCCATGCTCCTGGTCTGTCGAGAACACCGTACGCCCCGGGATCACGCCGCCGCCGGGCACCGGCCCGTCCGGCCCGTCGATCACACATGGCAGGTGCCGGGACAGAATGGGCCCCGATGAACACCGATCCGGACGGCGGCTGGTCCCTGGTCGTCCCCCTGAAGCCCCTTGCGCGGGCGAAGAGCAGGCTCGCCACCGCCACCGGGGCGCTGCTGCGCCCTCGGCTCGCGCTGGCGTTCGCGCAGGACACGGTGGCCGCGGCGCTCGAATGCGGGCGGGTACGGGATGTGGCGGTCGTCACGGACGATCCGGTGGCCGCGGTGGCGCTGGCGGCGCTCGGCGCACGGATCGTGCCCGACTCCCCGGCCGCCGGACTCAACGCGGCGCTGGCGCACGGGGCGCGGACGGTACGGGAGTCCCGGCCGGACGCGGGGGTCGCGGCGCTCAACGCGGACCTGCCGGCGCTGCGCCCCGGGGAGCTGGCCCGGGTCCTGGACGCCGCCGGTGAATTCCCCCGGACATTTCTCGCGGATGCTGCCGAAATCGGTACGACATTCCTCTCGGCGGGTTCGGGAGTGGAATTGGCACCTGCATTCGGGGGCGCTTCGCGCCGGCGACATTTGTCTTCGGGGGCGGTGGAAATCCGGCTGGCCGGGGTGGATTCCGTGCGCCGGGACGTGGACACCGGCGAGGATCTGGCGGCCGCGTGGGCGCTGGGTGTCGGCCCGCGGACGGCGGCCCATCGGTTCCACCCGGCCGGATAGGCTGCGGACCATGCAGGCGACCGCGTACACGTACGACCCCGAGACCCGCAGCGGCAGTGTGCTGCTCGACGACGGCACCCCGGTGGAGTTCGGGGCCGACGCCTTCGACGCGGGCGGGTTGCTGCTGCTGCGTCCGGGGCAGCGGGTGCGGATCGAGACGGAGACGGGGTCGGCAGAGAACGCCGGACTGCGGATCACTCTGGTGACGCTGCAGACCCTCTGATCCCGACAGGCTCGACGAGCCGAACCGACCGAAGGCACCGAAGAGATCGGCCCGACTGGGCCGAAGGGGGCGTGAACGCGCCGCGGGCCGGGCTCCCCGAGGGGAGCCCGGCCCGGCGTGTGAGTGGCCAATGGCCCCTGCGCCGCTTACTCCTACTTCTTCGCGGCGGCCTTCTTGGCGGTGGTCTTGCGCGCCGTCGTCTTCTTGGCGGGCGCCTTCTTCGCCGTGGCCTTCTTCGCCGGCGCGGTCTTCTTGGCGACGGTCTTCTTGGCCGTGGCCGTCGTCTTCTTCGCCGGGGCCGCCTTCTTGGCCGCCGCCGTGGTCTTCTTGGCCGCCGCGGTGGTCTTCTTCGCGGCGGTGGTCTTCTTGACCGCGGTGGTCTTCTTCGCCACGGTCTTCTTGGCGGTGGTGGCCTTCTTGGCCGCCGCCTTCTTGGCGGTGGTGGCCCTCTTGGCCGCGGCCTTCTTCACGGTCGCGGAAGCACCGCCGGTCAGGCTGCCCTTGGGCGCCTTCTTGACGGAGACCTCGCCGCCCTTGGGAAGCTTCTTCGAGCCGCTGACCAGGTCCTTGAAGCCCTGACCCGCGCGGAAGCGCGGCACCGAGGTCTTCTTGACCCGCACGCGCTCACCCGTCTGCGGGTTGCGGGCGTACCGGGCCGGGCGGTCGACCTTCTCGAACGAGCCGAAGCCGGTGACCGAAACCCGGTCCCCGCCGACCACGGCACGCACGATCGCGTCCAGCACCGCGTCGACAGCGTCCGCGGCCTGCTGACGGCCGCCGACCTTGTCGGCAATCGCTTCTACGAGCTGCGCCTTGTTCACGTCTTCCCCTTCGGAGACATTGCCAGAACGAAAGTGTTCAAGCTTTTTCGCACGTTAGGCATGTATATACCGCAAATCAAACACGAAACGGGCTAATCACCCTAGTGCCGCAACGCAGAAGTGCCGTTGCGGAGTTCCTGGTGTCAGTCGTCTTCAGGGAATCGGCCCTCATCGAGGTCCTTCATCAACCGGTCGAGACGCGTTGCCGCGTCCGCGAGATCGTGCTTCGCCGCTGCCGTGACGACCAGCAGCTTCCGGGACAGCGCCATCCTTACGCCCTCCGGGACTTGCAGTTCACGCACTCTTGTGTGCGCTTCCTTCAATCGGGCGGCGACTGCCTCGTAGAGCTCGAGTTGGCTGTCGCGTTCCATGCACCGATTGTGCCATCTAGGGCGAGTTGTCGCCCGACGGGGTCTCAACAAGCGACTGCGCCCCCCACCGGAGGGTGGGGGGCGCAGTCGTGGAAAAGCGCTGCTCAGACCGTAATTGTACGCGGTTTGTGGGCCGGCCTTGCCGCCTCGTAGGTCGCGATGTCTGCTTCGTTCTGAAGGGTGAGGCTGATGTCGTCCAGGCCGTTCAGCAAACGCCAGCGGGCGTTCTCGTCGAGCTCGAAGTCGGCGTCGATCCCGGCCGCCAGCACCTTGCGGCGCTCCAAGTCAACGGTGATTTCGGCCGTCGGGTCGGCCTCGGTCAGCTCCCAGAGCGCGTCCACGGTCTTCTGGTCGATGACGACGGTCAGCAGGCCGTTCTTCAGCGAGTTGCCGCGGAAGATGTCGGCGAACCGGGAGGAGATGACGGTCTTGAAGCCGTAGTTCTGCAGCGCCCAGACGGCGTGCTCACGGGAGGAGCCGGTGCCGAAGTCGGGGCCGGCCACCAGGACCGTGGCGCCCTGCCGCTCGGGGCGGTTGAGCACGAACTCGGAGTCCTTGCGCCAGGCCTCGAACAGCCCGTCCTCGAAGCCGTCGCGGGTGACCTTCTTCAGCCAGTGCGCGGGGATGATCTGGTCGGTGTCGACGTTGCTGCGGCGCAGCGGGACGGCCCGGCCGGTGTGCGTGGTGAAAGCTTCCATGGTTCCTCAGACCCCCGCGGGCGTAGCGACGTCGGACAGATCGGCCGGGGAGGCCAGGTGGCCCAGTACGGCGGTGGCGGCGGCGACCTGGGGCGAGACCAGGTGGGTCCGGCCGCCCTTGCCCTGCCGGCCCTCGAAGTTGCGGTTGGAGGTGGACGCGGAACGCTCACCGGGCGCCAGTTGGTCGGGGTTCATGCCCAGGCACATCGAGCAGCCCGCGTGCCGCCATTCGGCGCCGGACTCCTTGAAGACCTTGTCCAGGCCCTCCTCGACGGCCTGCAGGGCGACGCGCACCGAGCCGGGGACGACCAGCATCCGGACGCCGTCGGCGACCTTGCGGCCCTCCAGCAGGGCGGCGGCGTTGCGCAGGTCCTCGATGCGGCCGTTGGTGCAGGAGCCTACGAAGACGGTGTCGACCTTGATGTCGCGCAGTGCCTGCCCGGCGGTCAACCCCATGTATTCCAGGGCCTTTTCCGCGGCGTGGCGCTCCGAAGCGTCTTCGTACGAAGCCGGGTCGGGGACGTTCGCCGAAAGCGGCGCGCCCTGGCCGGGGTTGGTGCCCCAAGTGACGAACGGCGCCAGGGAGGCGGCGTCGATGACGACCTCGGCGTCGAAGACCGCGTCCTCGTCGGACTTCAGGGTCTTCCAGTACGCGACGGCGGCGTCCCAGTCCTCGCCTTCCGGGGCGTGGGCGCGGCCCTTCAGGTACGCGAACGTGGTCTCGTCGGGGGCGATCATGCCCGCGCGGGCGCCGGCCTCGATCGACATGTTGCAGATGGTCATCCGGGCCTCCATCGAGAGCTTCTCGATGGCGGAGCCGCGGTACTCCAGGATGTAGCCCTGACCGCCGCCGGTGCCGATCTTGGCGATGATCGCCAGGATCAGGTCCTTGGCGGTGACGTCCTCGGGCAGCTCGCCGTCGACGGTGATCGCCATGGTCTTGGGGCGGGCCAGCGGCAGGGTCTGGGTGGCCAGGACGTGCTCGACCTGGCTGGTGCCGATGCCGAACGCCAGCGCGCCGAAGGCGCCGTGCGTGGAGGTGTGCGAGTCGCCGCAGACGACGGTGGTGCCGGGCTGGGTCAGACCCAGCTGGGGGCCCACCACGTGGACGACACCCTGCTCGACGTCGCCCAGCGGGTGCAGCCGTACGCCGAACTCCGCGCAGTTCTTGCGCAGGGTCTCCAACTGGGCGCGCGAGACCGGGTCGGCGATGGGCTTGTCGATGTCGAGGGTCGGGGTGTTGTGGTCCTCGGTGGCGATGGTGAGGTCGAGGCGCCGCACCTGGCGGCCGTTCTGACGCAGGCCGTCGAACGCCTGGGGGCTGGTCACCTCGTGCAGCAGGTGCAGATCGATGAAGAGGAGGTCGGGCTCGCCCTCGGCGCGCCGGACGACATGGTCGTCCCAGACCTTCTCCGCGAGTGTCCTACCCATCGCTTTCCCTCCGGCCGACGGCTACGTCGGCGCAACTAGAGACCCGTTTCGCGGGCCGTTGTGCGGCCGCCTCACCAGGGTCGCAAGATCCCGGGAAAATTGAACTTGCGTTTCACAGAGTGAGACGTGAGTATCGTTGCATGGACAACTCTAGCGGCGTGGGCGTTCTCGACAAGGCAGCCCTTGTCCTGAGCGCCCTGGAGTCCGGTCCGGCCACCCTCGCAGGTCTGGTCGCGGCGACGGGACTCGCACGACCCACGGCACATCGCCTCGCCGTGGCACTGGAACACCACCGGATGGTGGCTCGCGACATGCAGGGCCGGTTCATCCTCGGACCACGCCTGGCGGAGCTCGCCGCCGCGGCCGGTGAGGACCGCCTGCTCGCCACCGCGGGCCCCGTACTGACGCATCTGCGCGATGTCACCGGCGAGAGCGCCCAGCTCTACCGTCGCCAGGGCGACATGCGCATCTGCGTCGCGGCGGCCGAGCGGCTGTCCGGCCTTCGGGACACGGTCCCGGTCGGCTCCACGCTGACGATGAAGGCCGGCTCCTCGGCGCAGATCCTGATGGCCTGGGAGGAGCCCGAGCGGCTCCACCGCGGCCTTCAGGGCGCCCGCTTCACGGCGACGGCCCTCTCCGGCGTACGGCGCCGTGGCTGGGCGCAGTCGATCGGCGAGCGGGAGCCGGGCGTCGCGTCCGTCTCCGCGCCCGTACGCGGCCCCTCGAACCGCGTGGTGGCCGCCGTCTCGGTCTCCGGACCCATCGAGCGCCTGACGCGCCACCCGGGCCGTATGCACGCCCAGGCGGTCATCGATGCCGCCGCCCGCCTCTCCGAGGCGCTCCGCCGCAACGGCTGATCCTCCTCCGTCCCTCCTGCCCGACCCGGCCCACCGCTTCAACGCCGCAGCGGTGGGCCGGAGTTGTGCGCTCGGGACGGAACAGCGAAGAAGCCCTCCCCCGAAGGGGAGGGCTTCTTCGTGTGGTACCCCCGACCGGATTCGAACCGGCGCTACCGCCTTGAGAGGGCGGCGTGCTAGGCCGCTACACAACGGGGGCCTTGCGGATGAGATCCGCGTACGATGCAGATGAGCTCTGCGAGCTGGCCTACCAGGACTCGAACCTAGAATGACGGTACCAGAAACCGTAGTGTTGCCAATTACACCATAGGCCATTGTGGTCTAGACCATGAGGCTCAGACCAGTACCCCCGACCGGATTCGAACCGGCGCTACCGCCTTGAGAGGGCGGCGTGCTAGGCCGCTACACAACGGGGGCCCTAGCGATCCCACCCGGCACACGAGGTGCCGGGTGATGTCACCGCATGATCACCGGGAGCGACCCTGGTGATCCGCAGGATGGATCTGTACCCCCGACCGGATTCGAACCGGCGCTACTGCCTTGAGAGGGCAGCGTGCTAGGCCGCTACACAACGGGGGCTTTGCGGATGAGATCCGCGTACATGCAGATGAGCTCTGCGAGCTGGCCTACCAGGACTCGAACCTAGACTAACGGAACCAGAAACCGTCGTGCTGCCAATTACACCATAGGCCACCAAAACGCGACCCCCGCCGTGGGGGATCTTGTTCGGGTTGTGCTCCGGAGGTTTCGGCCTTTCGGCTTGCTCCCCTCGGCGCAGGAAGAACATTACCTGAAGGTGTCCGGCGCTCCAAAACGGGTATCCCCGCGCAGCAGGCCAGGCAGCTGGTGGAGGCCGGTGATCCGGGTCAGTTCGGGCCTTCCGCCGGTGCCGGCGCGGTCCAGCCAGATGCCCGTGAGCCCCGCCTCGGCGGCCCCGCGGGCGTCGATGTCCGGCTGGTCGCCGACGTACGCCACCTCCCCCGGGGCGAGCCCCAGTGCGGCGCAGGCGGCGTGGAAGGCCTCGGCGGCCGGCTTGGCGACCCCGAGCTCAGCGGCACAGACGACGGCCTCGAAGCGCTCCCGCAGACCGAGAACGCGCAGCTTGCGGTCCTGGTTGTGGATGCTGGAGTTCGACAGGACCGCGTGACGGTAGTCACCCGCCAGCAGATCGAGGACGGGCACGGCGTCGGGGAAGAGCTCCCACGCGGCCTCGTAGTGGGTGATGTACCGCTCGAACCAGGCGTCGGCCTCGGCGGCGGTCAGCCCCGGCGCGGCGAGGAAGTCGCGCACCCGCTCCCGCCGCTGGTCCTGGAAGTCCACCCCGCCTGCCTCGAAGCGCCGCCAGTGGACGGTCGTGAGCTCCTGCCAACGACGGAGGGCCTGGTCGACGGAGTCGAATCCGTCCACCAGGCCCTCGGCCGTGAGGTGGTCGCGCATCCCGGCCAGGTCGGCACGCGAGTAGTCGAAGATCGTGTCGTCGATGTCCCACAGAACCGCGCGAATGGCCATGGCTCGACCGTACCTGGCCGGTCAGACGCGGGCGACGAAGAAGTCGGTGACGAAGCAGGTGAGCGCGCCGTCGGCGTCCCGGCCGATCCAGGTCGGGTAGGCGCCGTCGCCCCAGCCGGAGGTGAAGCCGGCCAGGTTGTGGCTGTTCTCGCCCTCGGCCATGAAGACGCCCGGCCCGTGGCCGACGGTCTCCATCGCCGCCCACACGGCGCCTTCCTCGTCCTCGGTGCCGGGGAAGGCCCCGTCGGCCGAGGCGTCGTAGAAGCAGCCGGTCCCGGCGTCCACGCCGTAGCCGTAGAACTCGTCCTCGCCGAGTTCGGCGATGTCCTGGCCGGGGAGCAGGGCGAGTTCCCAGGAGACGGCAGGAGCGTCCCGGACGGTGAGGCAGACGGCGGCGACCCGGGTGTGCGGGTGCGGGCCGGGCTCCGCTCCGGGGCGTACGAGTGTGGCGACGGCCGCCTGGACCGCGTACCGGCCGGGGGGCGCCTCGGCGGTGAAGGGCTCGATCTCGCCACTCCCCAGGTACACGAAGGGGTCGCAGGCGACGACACGACCTGTGGGCAGGGCCAGTTCGCCGACCTCGACCACGGAGATCGTCCCGGTGAGGCCGTCCTCGTACGAGAAGGAGGTGCCCGGGGTGAAGAGCCGGGCGTGGTCGGGGGCGGTCATCGGCATGGCAGGGGCCTTTCGCGGGTGGGGCTCGACGGGGGCGACCCTAGCCACGGGGTGTGACAAGGCCGTGGGGGCGGTGGCCGGAAGGTCCGGCCACCGCCCCCACGGGACGTGCGCGAAGGGCTCAGCCCGCGAGCTTCGCCAGCGCCGCGTCGATGCGGGCGAGGGTCTTCTCCTTGCCCAGGATCTCCAGGGACTCGAAGAGCGGCAGGCCGACCGTGCGGCCGGTGACCGCGACGCGGACCGGGGCCTGGGCCTTTCCGAGCTTCAGGCCGTGCTCCTCGCCGGCGGCGAGGACCGCGTTCTTGAGGGACTCCGGGTCGGTCCAGTCGGCCGGCTCCAGCTTGGCGCGCGCCGTGGTGAGCAGCGCGGCAGGCTCGCCCTTCATGGCCTTGTCCCAGGAGGGCTGGTCGAAGACCGGCTCGGGCAGGAAGAGGAAGTCCACGTTGGCCGTGATGTCCGAGAGGACGGTCACCCGGGTCTGGGCGTGTGGCGCGATGGCCTCCCAGGCGGTGCGGTCGAAGTCCTCGGGGGCCCAGTTGGCGTGCGGGGCCGTCAGCCAGGGCTCACAGGCCGCGGCGAACGCCTTCACGTCCAGCAGGCGGATGTGGTCGGCGTTGATCGACTCGGCCTTCTTGAGGTCGAACCGCGCCGGGTTGGCGTTGACGTCGGCGATGTCGAACTTCCCGACCATCTGCTCGATGGTGAAGATGTCCTGGTCCGCCGAGAACGACCAGCCCAGGAGGGAGAGGTAGTTCAGGAGGCCCTCGCGGAGGAAGCCGCGCTCCCGGTAGAGGTTGAGGGAGGCCTGCGGGTCGCGCTTGGAAAGCTTCTTGTTGCCCTCGCCCATCACGTACGGCAGGTGGCCGAAGGCGGGGATCTCCTTGGCGACGCCCAGCTCGATCAGCGCCTTGTAGAGCGCGATCTGGCGCGGGGTGGAGGAGAGCAGGTCCTCGCCGCGCAGGACGTGGGTGATCTCCATCAGCGCGTCGTCGACCGGGTTGACCAGCGTGTACAGCGGGGCGCCGTTGGCGCGCACGATGCCGTAGTCCGGGACGTTGTCCGGGGTGAAGGTGAGCTCGCCGCGGACCAGGTCGGTGAAGGTGATCGGCTCGTCGGGCATCTTGAAGCGGACGATCGACTCGCGGCCCTCGGCCCGGTAGCGCTCGATGCGCTCGGCGCTCAGGTTGCGGCAGGTGCCGTCGTAGCCCGAGGGCTTGCCGGCGAGGCGGGCCGCGTCACGACGGGCCTCGAGCTCCACCGCGGTGCAGAAGCAGTGGTAGGCGTAGCCGCCGGCGAGCAGCTTCTCGGCGACGTCCTTGTAGATGTCCATCCGCTGCGACTGGCGGTACGGCTCGTGGGGGCCGCCGATCTCGGGGCCCTCGTCCCAGTCGAGACCGAGCCAGCGCATCGAGTCCAGCAGCTGGTTGTACGACTCCTCGGAGTCGCGGGCCGCGTCGGTGTCCTCGATACGGAAGACCATGGTGCCCTGGTTGTGCCGGGCGAAGGCCCAGTTGAAGAGGGCGGTGCGGACCAGACCCACGTGGGGGTTGCCGGTCGGGGAGGGACAGAAACGGACGCGGATCGCGTTAGCCACGCTTGATCACCTTGTTGGTGAGAGTGCCGATGCCTTCGATGGTGACGGCGACCTCGTCGCCGACGTTGAGGGGGCCGACCCCGGCGGGAGTGCCGGTGAGGATGACGTCGCCCGGGAGCAGCGTCATGGCCTCGGTGATGTGGACGACCAGGTCCTCGATGGAGCGGATCATGTCGCTGGTGCGACCGAGCTGGCGCTGTTCGCCGTTGACCGTGGCCTGGATGGTGAGGTCGCTCGCCGCGGCCAGGTCCATGCCGGTCTCGACCCAGGGGCCCAGCGGGCAGCTGGTGTCGAAGCCCTTGGCCCGGGCCCACTGCTTCTCGCGCGCCTGCGCGTCGCGGGCGGTGACGTCGTTGGCGCAGGTGAAGCCGAAGATGACGTCCTTGACGCGCTCGCGCGGGACCTCGCGGCACATACGGCCGATGACCACGGCCAGTTCGGCCTCGTGGTGCAGCTCGTTGGAGAAGGAGGGGTACTCGATGGCGTCGCCGGGGCCGATCACCGAGGTGGTCGGCTTGAAGAAGGCGACGGGGACCTCCGGGACCTCGTTGCCGAGTTCGGCGGCGTGCTCCGCGTAGTTGCGGCCGATGGCCACGACCTTGTTGGGGAGCACGGGCGGCAGGAGCCGTACCTTGCCGAGCGGGACCTTGGTGCCGCTGAGCTCGAAGTCGGTGTACGGGATGCCCTTGATGATGTCGAGGACCAGGCCGCCGGACTCGACGGTTCCCTCGCCCTCGACGGCGCCGAAGGCGACATTGCCGTCGATGGAGAATCTGGCGATGCGCACGAGTGCTGTCGCCCCTCACTTGGTACTTGCTGGAGTCTGACGCTCCAGGCTAACGCGGTGAGGGGCGGCTCCTGCCGTATTACTGTGCGGTCTGCGCTGCCTCGGGGGCGGTCATGAGGACCGTGCGGCGGGGGTTGGCCGTCTGCGTGGGGAGCTCGGCCACGTGCTCCAGCTGCGCGCCCCTGCCGAGCTGCTCGGCGTCCTCGAGGTGGGCGAGCGTGGTGCGGCGGGGGTTGGCCGTGGAGCGGAGCAGCATCGTCGTCTTCATGATTTCGCGAGCCTCTACAGAACGGGGAGTCGTGTAAAGCGTCAGGCTAAACGTGCCATTCCCTTCGAATGCATGGGGAAGACAACGATCTAGGTGTGAGTTTGCTCACCACGGACGGGATGATCCGGGCATTACGGACTGCTCTCGAGGGTCATGGAAACGGACATTCCCCTACTGAATGCTTCATTCCGCTCCTGATCATGGCGACTGGGACACTCGGACTCCATAAGCCTTTGGGAGTAATAAGTCCGATTCCTCCGTGATCATCTTCTACGTGGGGTGACATGATGTTCACGGGTTGTTATGCCGCTCGATGCCCGAGACGCGGGCCTTGTTGGAGATCCGGCACTGTGCTGGAATTCCACGCACCGCCGCGGGTTTCGAGCCGGCGCGCAGGGGGCGCTACGCAGCGCCGGGTGAGCGGCGGGGAAGGGGGAACTGCGCCGGTCATCGACGACCACCATGGGGCGCAATCCGCGTCCCGAGACGCCGACACCGTCCGCTCCGTTCACGCGGAAGGACGCCTGGTCCAGAGGTTGCGACGCTAGTGCAGGGACGATTCAAGAGGGATGGCAGCAACGCTGCCGCGGAGCAGGAGCCCCGCGCCGGAACCGACCGCGGTTCCTCGGCCCAGCACGCCCAGAACCCGGGCAAGGGTCCTGCAGGCGAGGGTGGTGAGGCCTCCGCGCGCTCCGGCGCCACGACCTCTGCCACCGAGTCCGCCGCCACCGCGCAGAAGCCCAAGGCCGAGAACGAGGTCGGGCCGCGAATAGCCCTGCGCAACTGGCGCATCTCGACGCGTCTGGTCGCCCTGCTGACCCTCCCCGTGGTCGCGGCCACCAGCCTCGGCGGCATCCGAATCAGCGAGTCGCTCAAGGACATGGAGCAGCTCGACCACCTGCAGCTGCTGACCAAGCTGACGCAGGAGGCGACCGACCTCGCCCAGGCCCTGCAGACCGAGCGTGACCACTCCGCCGGCCCCCTGGCCAACGGCAAGTCGGCCGGCGACTACCAGGTCTCCAACCCGCGCAAGGCGACGGACCGGGCCCAGAAGGCGTTCATGGACGCCACCGGCGACATCCCCGCCACCGAGGGCGACGAGGCGCTGCAGAGCATCCGTCAGAACGTCAGCCAGATCGCGTCCCAGGTCGTCCAGATCGGCGGCATCCGCCAGGAGGCGTACAAGGACGGCGTCTCCCACTCGGTGACGGTCGAGGCGTACAGCCGACTGATCCGCTCGCTGCTCAGCCTCTCCCAGGACATGGCGCAGGCGACCAGCAACCCCGAGATGATCAAGCGGACCCGAGCGCTCGCGGCGTTCTCGTCCGCCAAGGAGTACGCCTCCGTCCAGCAGGCGATCATCGCCTCCGCTCTGCCCTCGAGCGACAGCCGGCCGGGCAATCTGGAGCAGGGCGACCGCCTCTACGGCTACGCCGCCCAGCAGGGTGAGAAGGTCGAACTCAAGTCCTTCGAGACCATCTACGAGTCGGCCGGTGGCGACGCCGCCGAGCTGACCGCCTCGCTCACCACCGGCAACCCCTCCATCGAGGCCGCCGACAAGTACGCGGACCGGGTGCTGAGCACCGACAGCGGCCTGGCCGGCCGCACCCTGCGCGGTCACCTGAACTTCACCGACGAGTACGGCACCAAGATCGTCGCGATGAGCCGCATCGAGGCCAACCTGCTCGGCCAGATGGACACCAAGGCCCGCGAGCTGCGTGCCGAGTCGCAGCGCGACGCCATCATCAACGGTGCGCTGATCCTCCTCGTCCTCGGTGTCTCGCTCGTCGGCGCCTTCGTCGTGGCCCGGTCCATGATCCGCTCGCTGCGCCGGCTCCAGGACACCGCGACCAAGGTCGCCCAGGACCGTCTGCCCGAGCTCGTCAAGCAGCTCTCCGAGGCCGACCCGCAGGACGTCGACACCTCCGTCGAGTCCGTCGGTGTGCACTCCCGGGACGAGATCGGCCAGGTGGCCGCGGCCTTCGACGACGTGCACCGCGAGGCCGTCCGTCTCGCCGCCGAGCAGGCCCTTCTGCGGGGCAACGTCAACGCGATGTTCACCAACCTCTCGCGCCGCTCCCAGGGTCTTATCCAGCGTCAGCTCTCGCTCATCTCCGAGCTGGAGTCCCGCGAGGCCGACCCGGACCAGCTCTCCTCTCTCTTCAAGCTCGACCACCTCGCGACGCGTATGCGTCGTAACGGTGAGAACCTCCTCGTCCTCGCCGGTGAGGAGCCCGGCCGTCGCTGGACCCGTCCGGTCCCGCTGGTCGACGTGCTCCGTGCCGCCGCCTCCGAGGTGGAGCAGTACGAGCGCATCGAACTGGCCGCGGTCCCGGCGACCGAGGTCGCCGGCCGCGTCGTCAACGACCTCGTGCACCTCCTCGCCGAGCTGCTGGAGAACGCCACCTCGTTCTCCTCGCCGCAGACCAAGGTCCGCGTCACCGGTCACGCGCTGCCCGACGGCCGTGTCCTCGTCGAGATCCACGACACCGGCATCGGCCTCTCCCCCGAGGACCTCGCCGCGATCAACGAGCGGCTGGCCTCGCCGCCCACCGTGGACGTCTCCGTCTCCCGACGCATGGGTCTGTTCGTGGTCGGCCGCCTGTCCCTGCGACACGGCATCCGCATCCAGCTGCGCCCGTCGGACTCCGGCGGCACGACCGCGCTCGTCATGCTCCCCGTCGACGTCGCCCAGGGCGGCAAGAAGCCCGCGCCCAAGCAGGGTCCCGGCGCGCAGGGCGCGATGCCGCAGGCTCCCTCCGCTTCCGGTGGCCGCCTGACCGGTGGTCCGGGTGCGGCCGGTGGTCCCGGCGCCGGTGGCCGTCCGGGCCTCGGTGGCGCGCCGTCCGCCTCGTCGGCGTCGGCCGGCCGGCTCGGTGCCGGTCCGAGCGCCGCCCGCGGCCAGGTCGGTGCGGGCAGCGGCCCGCGTGCGGCGCTGCCCGGCCGTGACGGTGCTCAGCGCCCGAACAGTCCGCAGAGCCAGGCGCCGCAGCAGCCGCAGCCCCAGGGCCACCAGACCTCTCAGATGCCGCAGGTGTCCCAGGAGCCGCAGCGTCCGGGCCTCGGTGCCGGTGGGTTCGGCGGTGCGCAGAGCGCCATTCCGTCCCGTACGGACGTCTGGGGCGGCCAGGGCAACCAGGGCAACCAGGGCAACCAGGGCCAGGCTCCCCAGCAGCAGCCGCAGCAGGGCCAGGGCAACCAGGCCCCGCAGGGCGGTCGCCCCGCCCAGAACGGCTACCCGCGCGCCGAGCTGCCCGGGGGCAACCCGCAGCAGCAGCGTCCGCAGACCACCAGCTGGGGCAGCGACCAGGCGCAGCCGGTCCGCCGCCCGCAGCAGGAGATGTCGCCGCTGGACGCGCCGCGCGGCCACGAGGAGCCGGAGACCACGGGCCAGTACCCCCGTCCGACGGCACCTCAGGGCCCCGGTTCCACGGGCCAGTTCCCCCGCCCTGACCTCGGACGGCAGCAGCAGAACCCGCAGCAGGCTCCTCAGGGCTACCAGCCGCAGGCCTCGCAGGACCCGGCGTCCACCGCGCAGTTCCCGCGGCCGGACTTCGGCCAGCCGCAGCAGGCGCCCCAGCAGGCCCAGGCGCCGCAGGGGTACCAGCAGCAGCCCCCGGCCCAGCGCCCGCGCGGTGGCGGCGACTACGGTGCGCCCCGCCCGGCCGGGAACCTGCCCCAGCAGCCGCAGCAGCCTCAGTTGCAGCAGCCCCGCCAGCCCGAGGCCCTGCCTCCGGCGAGCGGCCCGAGCGACGCCCGTACCCCCCTGTACGACACGCTGGAGACCAACTGGTTCCACGGTCAGGGCCAGGACCAGGGCCAGGCTCCGCAGGACAACGGACGGGGTGCGGTCGATCAGACGATGCAGACCCCGGTCGTGCCTCAGCAGCCCGCCTCCCCCGCTCCGCGGCGCCCCGCCGCGCAGGGCGGCGGCGAGGGCGGTCAGCAGCAGGGCGGACCCGCCTCCTGGCGGACCTCGCCCAACGACGAACTGGTGCGCCAGGCCGAGCGGGTCCGCAAGCCCGCGGCCGGCGGCGTCACCACCTCCGGGTTGCCGCGACGGGTCCCGAAGGCCAACCTCGTACCCGGAACCGCGCAGGAGCAGGCCCACACGGCCGGCCCTCAGGTCTCGCGTGCACCCGATGACGTCCGCGGCCGGCTCACCAATCTGCGCCGCGGTATCCAACAGGGCCGCCAGGCGGGCAACTCGACCACGGGTAGCTTCCCTCTCGGCCCGACCCACCAGCAGGAGCGTTAGTTGAGCGCGATGAGCCAGGCGGCGCAGAATCTGAACTGGTTGATCACCAACTTCGTGGACAACACCCCCGGGGTGTCCCACACGGTGGTGGTCTCCGCCGACGGCCTGCTGCTGGCCATGTCGGAAGGATTCCCCCGCGACCGCGCCGACCAGCTGGCGGCGGTCGCGTCCGGACTTACCTCGCTGACCGCGGGCGCGTCCCGGATCTTCGAGGGCGGTCCTGTCGCACAGACGGTCGTGGAGATGGAGCGCGGCTTCCTCTTCCTGATGTCCGTCTCCGACGGTTCCTCACTGGCCGTGCTCGCACACCCGGAGTGCGACATCGGCCTCGTGGGCTACGAGATGACGCTGCTGGTCGACCGGGCCGGCAGCGTACTCACCCCGGATCTCCGTGCCGAGCTCCAGGGAAGCCTCCTGCACTAGCCACCGAACAGGGTGGCCCGCCCCTCCGCGCCGCCCTTGGATCACACACCGTCCGGCCGCCCCATCCGGCCCCCCACCGGCCCCATCAGACGGCATTCGACCCCTGCCGTCACGCCCGGAGGATTCATGACCCCGCCCCCCGCCTCTCACGATCCGTACGGCTCCTCGATAGATGAGTCGTACGGATATGAAGGCGACCAGCCGCTGGTGCGTCCGTATGCGATGACCGGCGGCCGGACCAGGCCGCGTTACCAGCTCGCCATCGAGGCACTGGTCAGCACCACGGCCGACCCGGCGCACCTCTCGACGTTGCTCCCCGAGCACCAGCGGATCTGCCACCTGTGCCGGGAGGTCAAGTCGGTGGCCGAGGTCTCGGCGCTGCTGTCCATGCCGCTCGGCGTCGCCCGGATCCTCGTCGCCGACCTGGCGGAGGCGGGCATGGTGGCGATCCACCA
This sequence comes from Streptomyces sp. NBC_01353, assembly GCF_036237275.1. Taxonomy (GTDB): domain Bacteria; phylum Actinomycetota; class Actinomycetes; order Streptomycetales; family Streptomycetaceae; genus Streptomyces. Next base: position 2,654,482 of record NZ_CP108352.1, read on the forward strand.
GCCGGGCAACGGAGAGGCCGGCGGAACGCCGGACGTGACACTGCTCGAAAGGGTGCTCAGTGGACTTCGCAAGCTCTAGCGGCGGCGCGGCGCGGTCGACCACCAGCGCGAAGATCGTGGTGGCGGGTGGCTTCGGCGTGGGCAAGACCACGTTCGTCGGCGCCGTCTCGGAGATCAACCCGCTGCGTACCGAGGCCGTCATGACCTCGGCCTCGGCCGGGATCGACGATCTGACGCACACCGGCGGCAAGACCACCACGACGGTGGCGATGGACTTCGGCCGAATCACTCTGGACCAGGACCTGATCCTGTACCTCTTCGGTACGCCCGGTCAGGACCGCTTCTGGTTCATGTGGGACGACCTGGTCCGCGGTGCCATCGGCGCCGTCGTGCTCGTGGACACCCGCCGTCTCGCCGACTGCTTCCCGGCCGTCGACTACTTCGAGAACAGCGGCCTGCCGTTCGTCATCGCTCTGAACGGCTTCGAGGGGCATCAGCCGTACAACCCGGAGGAGGTCCGCGAGGCCCTCCAGATCGGTCCGGGCACTCCCATCATCACCACCGACGCCCGTCACCGCGCGGACGCCAAGAGCGCTTTGATCACGCTTGTCGAACATGCGCTGATGGCACGACTCAAGTAGGCGATCTTCTACGGAAGTTGTCGTACGCCTCTTGGGGGGCGGTCTGTGTCGTTCGACACGGCCCGCCCCCGTGTTCATAACGTTTCGAATGAGAATTGCGGCCCCACGGACACCCGACGCATCCAATTGGTGCCGCTGTGCTCACATGAGCCTCGCCTTTTGGCGGGGCTCGTTCTTTATGCCCGTTTTATCTTGGGCTCGGAGTGGCCAAAACCGGTGCTCAGGGCTGTTTGGAAGGGACACCCTTCACGTGCTGCAATTCATGAACTCCCGAGTAGTACGGCCCTGAACGAAACACCGGCACAACGTAGGTGCCGACGCCGAGAGGTTGTTGGTCGAGTGAGGCGAAGCAAGGAAAGCTCCGCGGAGCAGCAGGCGCGAGGCAACTTCACGCCGCCGGCACGCATGGTGGCGTCGCCCGCTGAACCGCCGGTGACGCCCCAGGCCGGCAGCGGCCAGGGCAGCTCGAGCAAGCTGTCCCCGCGCAACTGGCGCGTACCCACCAGGCTGAACGCGATCCTCCTCATACCCGTGCTGGTCGGCCTCGTCATGGGCGGCTTCCAGGTGAAGGGGTCGATCGACACCTGGCAGGAGGCCCAGAACGCCGAGAAGACGGCGCTGATCGTGCGCGCCGCCTCGGAGTACAGCCAGGCGCTGCTCAACGAGCGTGACCTCACCGCCGCTCCCCTCCTCTCCGGAGAGGACCGCAAGGGCGACGAGGTGTCGCAGGCGTTCGCGGCCACCGACGCGGCCAAGGTCAAGTTCGACGAGGCCGTCAAGAACATGCCCGAGGGCGAGGGCCTGGAGCGCCGCCTGAAGCTGTTCAGGGGCGAGGAGCCCAAGCTCCAGAAGCTGCGCGAGATCTCCTACACCGCGGCTCTGGACCCCGTGAACACCCAGCTCGGGTACACCGGTGTCCAGCACTTCCTGATGGAGTTCTCCAACGAGCTCGGCCTCGGCACCGGCAACGTCACCGCCTACGGCCGTACGCTCTACGCCGTCCAGCTCGCCAAGGGCGCCGAGTCGCTGCAGCGCTCGATCGGCATACAGCTCCTCGTCCGGCCCAGCCAGAAGGACGCGATCTTCGCCCAGCAGTCCGTCGCGTTCAACTCGTACAACTACCTGGAGCAGATCGCCCTCGGCGAGTACAACTCCGGTGGCACCCAGGCGGACGTGGACCGCCTGAAGCAGGTCATGGGCGAGAAGGCCAAGGACGGCGAGCAGAAGATGGAGGCGGCGGGCCTCACGCTGCCGAAGGGGCCCGACGGCTCCGTCTTCACCGGTGTGGTCAAGGAGATCGGTGCGGCCTCGGACGCCGACGCGATCGCCGCGCTGAAGCAGAAGGGCATCACCGCCCAGACCTGGATGGCCGTGGCCACCGGCAAGTTCGACGGCTACACCACGGTCGAGAAGGAGCTCGTCGACAAGGCCGTGGCCGAGGCGGCGAACATCTCCTCCGACGCCAAGACGGACGCCTTCGTCAACGGTGGCATCGTCGTCATCGCGCTCCTGACCGCGTTCATCCTCGCCGGGATGATGGCCCGCCAGATGAGCCGCTCGATGCGTGAGCTGCGCACCGCCGCCTTCGCCATCGCCGAGCAGCGTCTGCCGATGCTCGTCGACCAGCTGTCCCGTACCGAGCCGGGCCGGGTCGACACCCGGGTCCAGCCCATCCCGATCGACTCCCAGGACGAGATCGGCGAGGTCGCCCGCGCCTTCGACCAGGTCCACCGTGAGGCCGTCCGGCTCGCCGCCGAGCAGGCCATGCTCCGGGGCAACGTCAACGCCATCTTCACCAACCTGTCGCGCCGCAACCAGTCGCTGATCGAGGGCCAGCTGACCCTCATCACCGACCTGGAGAACAACGAGGCCGACCCGGACCAGCTGGAGAACCTCTTCCGCCTGGACCACCTGGCCACCCGTATGCGCCGCAACGGCGAGAACCTCCTCGTCCTCGCCGGCGAGGAGCCGGGCCGCCGCTGGGACCAGCCGGTGCCGCTCGTCGACGTCATGCGCGCCGCCTCCTCCGAGGTGGAGCAGTACGAGCGCATCGAGCTCGCCGGTGTCCCGGAGGCCGAGATCCACGGCCAGGCCGTGACCGACCTCGTGCACCTGCTCGCCGAGCTCCTGGAGAACGCCACCACGTTCTCCTCGCCGCAGACCAAGGTCCGCGTCACCGCGACCCGCCTGCCCGACGGCCGCGTGATGGTCGAGATCCACGACAAGGGAATCGGCCTGACCGCCGAGGACTTCGCGGACATCAACCACAAGCTGGCCAACCCGCCGACCGTGGACGCCGCCGTCTCGCAGCGCATGGGCCTGTTCGTGGTCGGCCGACTGGCCGACCGGCACGGCGTCCGCGTCCAGCTCCGCCCCTCGGGCGAGCAGGCCGGTACGACCTCGCTGGTCATGCTGCCGGACGCGATCACCCACGGTGGTGGTGGCGAGCAGCTTCCCGAGAACGACTTCACGGTCTCGCAGATCATCCCGCAACAGCAGCAGCACGCCTTCGAGCCCGCGCAGCCGCAGATGCGGACCGCGGCGGAGCTCGGCTTCGACGACTCCCGCTACGAGCAGCCGGCGGACGACCGCCAGCTCGACCCGGTGAACCGTTCGCTGATGCGCGAGGAGCGCCGTGCGGCCCTGGAGTCGCATGCCCACGGCGGGGAGCAGCCGCTCTACCGCGACGAGGTGGACGGGCAGCAGCAGCCGTACGAGCAGGAGTACGCGCAGGAGCAGGAGTACGTCCAGGAGTACGCTCCCGACTACGGCAACCAGGCTCCGCAGCACGACGGCTACGCCTACCAGGAGCAGGGCTACGACGGCTACGGCCAGCCCGCCGGCGGGTACGCCGAGCAGGGCTATGCGGAACCGGCCTACCAGGGTCAGGACAATGGTCAGGCGCAGTACGACAACGCCTACGAGCCCCAGCCCCACCAGGGTGACTGGCAGGATCAGGGCGCGTACCAGGGCGGCTACGAGCAGGCGTACGGTGCGAATGCGGAATCTGCACCCGGCGCTCCCGAACCGGCCCCCGAGCGCGTAGGCTTCGACCGTCCGGGTCCCACGCCGAACCCCACCCCGGACGCCGGCCACGCGATGACCGACGCCGGTCTGCCGCGCCGTGGCGGCACCGCCGCGCAGGCCTCGCAGCCCGCGCAGCAGGGTCTGCCCACGCGGACGGTCCAGCAGCCGGCCCAGCAGCCGGCTCAGCAGAACCAGGCCGACGGCACCGAAGAGTGGCGCTCGACGAACGACGAGCGCTGGCAGCGGGCCGAGAAGCTCCGCGACCCGAAGGCGGGCGGGGTCACCTCGTCCGGTCTTCCGAAGCGGGTCCCGAAGGCCAATCTGGTCGAGGGCACGGCGGAGCAGACCCCGCAGGGCGGCCCCCAGGTCTCCCGCGCTCCCGAGGACGTGCGGGGCAGGTTGAGCAACCTGCGCCGTGGTGTCCAGCAGGGACGCACCGCGGGAACGGACACGAACGGATCGGGCCTCGGCCCGGGCAGTACCTACAACCAGGAGCGTTAGTGTGAGCATGAGCCAGGCGGCGCAGAATCTGAACTGGTTGATCACCAACTTCGTGGACAACACCCCTGGGGTGTCCCACACGGTGGTGGTCTCCGCCGACGGACTCCTGCTGGCGATGTCCGAGGGTTTCCCTCGTGACCGAGCCGACCAGCTGGCGGCCGTCGCCTCCGGACTGACCTCGCTGACCGCGGGCGCGTCCCGGATCTTCGAGGGCGGTGCGGTCAACCAGACCGTCGTGGAGATGGAGCGAGGCTTCCTCTTCATCATGTCGGTCTCGGACGGCTCCTCGCTGGCCGTGCTCGCACACCCGGAGGCGGACATCGGCCTCGTGGGCTACGAGATGGCTCTGCTCGTCGATCGCGCGGGCAGTGTTCTGACTCCTGACCTCCGGGCGGAGCTTCAGGGAAGTCTTCTCAACTAACAGACAGACAGTGCGTTTCACGCCACCGCACCGTAAGGTGCGGTGGCGCGGCTCCACAGGGACATGGACCGCGAGGCAGTCGGAGGAGGAGACGTGGGTACACCCCCGGGCGGACGCCCTTACAACGGTTTTGACGGATCGCAGCCGCACGGCGACACCACGCAGAACCGGTTCAACTTTCCCTCCGCCCCGAGCAGACAGGGCGCAACGCAGCCCTACCAGCAGCCTCAGGCCCAGCAGCCGGCTCCGGTCGGCTCGCCGAGCGCCGCGCGCCGCGGTGCGGGTGGTTCCGGCAGTTCCGGCGGGCACAACCCGCTGGTGCGTCCGTATGCGATGACCGGCGGCCGGACCCGGCCGCGTTACCAGCTCGCCATCGAGGCGCTGGTCAGTACGACGGCCGATCCGGCCCGGCTGCAGGGGCAGTTGCCCGAGCACCAGCGGATCTGCCGACTGTGCTTCGAGATCAAGTCGGTGGCCGAGATCTCGGCACTTCTCTCCATCCCCCTCGGCGTTGCCCGTATCCTCGTCGCCGACCTGGCGGAGGCCGGACTTGTCGCCATCCACCAGCCCGGCGGCGACGAGGCCGCCGGCGGTCAGCCAGACGTGACACTGCTCGAAAGGGTGCTCAGTGGACTTCGCAAGCTCTAGCGGCGGCGCGGCCCGTTCAACCACCAGCGCGAAGATCGTGGTGGCGGGTGGCTTCGGCGTGGGCAAGACCACGTTCGTCGGCGCCGTCTCGGAGATCAACCCGCTGCGTACCGAGGCCGTCATGACGTCTGCGTCCGCGGGCATCGACGACCTCACGCACACCGGCGACAAGACGACGACGACTGTCGCGATGGACTTCGGCCGTATCACCCTGGACCAGGACCTGATCCTGTACCTCTTCGGTACGCCCGGTCAGGACCGCTTCTGGTTCATGTGGGACGACCTGGTCCGCGGTGCGATCGGCGCGGTCGTTCTGGTCGACACCCGGCGGCTCGCCGACTGCTTCCCGGCCGTCGACTACTTCGAGAACAGCGGCCTGCCGTTCGTCATCGCGCTGAACGGGTTCGACGGCCACCAGCCGTACAACCCGGAGGAGGTCCGCGAGGCCCTCCAGATCGGCCCGGACACCCCGATCATCACCACCGACGCCCGCCACCGCGCGGACGCCAAGAGCGCGCTCATCACCCTGGTCGAGCACGCTCTCATGGCCCGCCTGCGGTAGGTCTCCGACAGGTTGCCCGTACGAGAGGGGCCCGCTGCACCGTTCCGGTGCGGCGGGCCCCTTTCGCTGTGCGAGGGCGGCGCGCATGACGAAGGCCCCCGGCTCCTGAGGGAGCCGGGGGCCTTCGTGGCGTGCGGGTCAGCCCTGCCAGGAGTGGGAGGGGCGGAAGCCCGACTGGCGCTCCAGGCGGCGCCAGCCGGCCGTGGAGCGGCCGTGCGCGGACGTCTCGGTGGGCTGGGCGGCCGCGCGGGCGAGCAGCACCGCGGTGATCGCGGCCAGCTCCTCGGGGTCGGCGTGGCCCTTCTCGACTCGGAGAAGGTTGGCTGTGGCAGGCGTGGTCACGTCTGTGGCTCCTCTTACTGAGGCGGGTTGCCGTGCTTGCGGGACGGCAGGTCGGCGTGCTTGGTGCGGAGCATGGCGAGGGCCCTGATGAGGACCTCCCGCGTCTCTGCGGGGTCGATCACGTCGTCGACCAGTCCGCGCTCCGCCGCGTAGTAGGGGTGCATCAGCTCGGCCTTGTACTCCTTGACCATGCGCGTCCGCATGACCTCGGAGTCCTCGGCCTCGGCGATCTGCTTGCGGAAGATGACGTTGGCGGCACCTTCGGCGCCCATCACCGCAATCTCGTTGGTGGGCCAGGCGTACGTCAGGTCGGCGCCGATGGACTGGGAGTCCATGACGATGTACGCGCCGCCGTACGCCTTGCGCAGGATCAGGCTGATCCGGGGCACGGTCGCGTTGCAGTACGCGTACAGCAGCTTCGCGCCGTGGCGGATGATTCCACCGTGCTCCTGATCAACGCCCGGCAGGAAGCCAGGTACGTCCAAAAGGGTGACGATCGGGATATTGAAAGCATCGCACATCTGGACGAATCGGGCGGCCTTCTCCGAGGCCTCGATGTCCAGGACGCCCGCCAGCGACTGCGGCTGGTTGGCGACGATGCCGACGACCTGGCCGTCCAGGCGGGCCAGCGCGCAGATGATGTTGCGTGCCCAGCGCTCGTGGATCTCCAGGAAGTCGCCTTCGTCGACGAGCTCCTCGATCACCTTGTGCATGTCGTACGGACGGTTGCCGTCGGCAGGGACCAGGTCGAGCAGGACGTCCGAGCGGCGGTCCGCCGGGTCCTCGGAGGCGACGGTCGGCGGGTTCTCGCGGTTGTTCTGGGGGAGCATCGACAGGAGGTACCGCACCTCGGCGATGCAGGTCTCCTCGTCGTCGTACGCGAAGTGCGCCACGCCGCTCGTCTCGGCGTGCACGTCCGCACCGCCGAGGCCGTTCTGGGTGATCTCCTCACCGGTGACCGCCTTGACGACGTCCGGGCCGGTGATGAACATCTGCGAGGTCTCGCGGACCATGAAGACGAAGTCGGTCAGCGCCGGGCTGTAGGCCGCGCCGCCGGCGCACGGGCCGAGCATCACCGAGATCTGCGGGATGACACCCGAGGCGCGGGTGTTGCGCTGGAAGATGCCGCCGTAGCCGGCGAGAGCGGAGACGCCCTCCTGAATACGGGCGCCGGCGCCGTCGTTCAGCGAGACGAGCGGGGCGCCGGACGCGATGGCCATGTCCATGATCTTGTGGATCTTCGTGGCGTGGGCCTCGCCCAGCGCGCCGCCGAAGATCCGGAAGTCGTGCGCGTAGACGAAGACCGTGCGGCCCTCGACCGTGCCCCAGCCGGTGATGACACCGTCGGTGTACGGCTTCTTCGCCTCCAGGCCGAAGCCCGTGGCGCGGTGTCGGCGCAGCTGCTCGACCTCGCTGAAGGAACCAGGGTCGAGCAGCAGCTCGATGCGCTCGCGAGCGGTCAGCTTGCCCTTGGCGTGCTGGGCCTCGGTCGCCCGCTCGCTCGGCCCGCGCCGAGCCTCCTCGCGCAGGGCGTGCAGTTCGGCCACACGGCCACGGGCGTCAGTCGGCTCGCTCGGGATCTGGTCCACAACGGTCATGTACCGACCCTACGAAGTCGACCAAGAAAATCCTGCCGTCCACTCCGTACAGTCTCCCGAGTGGATTCCTGGTGGAGTAAGACAGAACCGTCGACGGGGAGAGCCGAGTCAACAGCCAGACACCCCCCGCGTTTGTAGGCTTTCCACACAACCCTCTAAAGAGCCACCTGTGCGTGACAGGTGATCCCCGCGGTACCGGGAGTGATCCGCAGCCGCAGCGAGCGGCCGGTCGCGAGCACCTCCACCGAGGGATCGTGGCCGATCACGCGGCGGACCGGCTGGTTCCAGACGAGCTCCAGCGGCCGGCCCGTACGCTGCGGCTCGCTGATCCGGAGGTCGAGGACCGAGCGTCGGCGACGGACCAGGACACTCGCCGGGGCCGTGACCGTCAGGCGCTCCACCGTACCGGCCCGCCACAGGTTGGCGGCCGTGAGTCCGAGGGACGGGACGGCGACGGCCTGCCGGTCGGCGGTGTTGTCCAGGATCTCCAGCCAGTCCTCGTCGGCGGCGCGTGCGGCCAGGGTGCGCCGGGAGGCGCCCGGCATGAGCAGATACGCGTAGGAGGCGCCGGCCGGGTCCGTGCCGTGGTCGAGCCACAGGGTCTGGTAGGTCCGGGTACGGGTGACGGTGGAGCTGGTGGTGTTGATGTCGCTCCAGGCGCCGGTCCGGTCCTCGCGCAGCGTCCGGAGGTTCGCGGTGCCCTGGGGGAAGACCCAGCCGCCGTGTCCTTCGAGGTGCGCCCAGCCCCTTCCGGTGGTGAGCGCCTGGGTGCCTCCCCCACGGCCTTCGGCGTGGGAGGTACCCCCATCGCCGAGATTGCGGTTGTCGACGACCGTCTCGACGGGGACGCCGTCGGAGGCGGTGATCCCGGCCCCGAGACAGATCACGGTGTCCGCCGCGCAGAACCAGGACTTACGGGCCTCCAGGGTGGAGCCCAGGCCCTTGAGGTGCTGTCCGACGGCGGCGAACTCGCCGTCGGTGGCTCCGCCGACCCAGGTCACGGCCGGTTTCGGAGCGCCCCACTCGCCACCCGCGCGGTCGGCGAGGCGCTTGGTGGAGACGGTCGTTCCGGGGAGGCGGTAGGGGTCGACGGTGGGCCAGAACCAGTCGGTGTACTGCCCGCCCTGGCCGGGCGTCCACCAGGAGAGCATCCCGGCGCCGGTGTGCCAGCCGCGCGGATTCTCGCCGTTGCCGCACTCGTAGTACGAGATCCGCTCCGAGGCCATGGCGATGTTGGCGGCCCAGCCGGGGCGTCGGTGCACGGCCCGGTCCATGGCGGCGAAGAGGGTGTGTCCGGTCGGCTCGGGGGCGGCGGGGACGGGCCCGTCGGCGACCGCGTGCAGCCTGGCGAGGTCGGCGACGCCGAACTGGCGGGCGGAGAGGATCGGGGAGACGGTGTCCCGCTCGATCCAGCCCTTCACGCGCGCGTGCCACCGCTCGCGCTCGGCGGCGCTCGCTCCGTCCGCGAGCAGCGCCATGGCGGCGATGATCCCCTGGCCGTGGAAGTGGTCGGAGCGCATGACGCGGCGCTCGTCGTTCTTGAGGTAACCGCGGCTGATGGCACGGCCGTTGACGCTGTCCATCATCAGACCGTCGTAGATCAGGGGCGCGTAGGCCTTCTCCACACTGTCGAGGATGATCTGCCGGTTCGGGTCGGTGACCGCCCAGCTGGAGCCGGCGAGCAGGGCGAAGAGCCGGCCGAGGCCGTCGAGCATGACCTGTCCGTACGTGCCCGAGTAGGCGACCCAGGTGTGCTGGACGAACGAGCCGTCGGCGTAGAGGCCGTCGCCCTTGGTCACGTACGGGAAGACGGGCGAGAGGGCGTCGCGGGCGAGGGCGATCTTGGCGGGGTTCGCGCCGACGATGCCGCGCAGAGCGACGGAGCGGCAGAGGTCGACGCGATTGGCGCCGGTGGAGGTGCCGCTGTAGTCGTCGAGCATCGAGTCCGGGACGAAGTGGTCGACGGCGGCGCAGGCGGCCGCTATCCGCTCGGGGCCGAGGTACGGGTGGAGCGCGGCGACGATGTCCATGAGGAGGCGGGGGCTGCCGATCTGCCACTCCCACCAGTTGCCGTACGGCTGGGTGCCCCACCTGTAGATCCGCGCGGAGAGGTGGTCGAGGCCCCGGAGGACGTCGGCGAGCAGGGTCGCGTCGCCGGTGAGCCCGGTGCCGGGCTGGAGGTACGCCTGCGTCATGGTCCACAGGCGGCTGTAGCTCTGGGTGATGCCGGAGGGCGGGTCGAAGGGGTAGCCCGGCCACAGGGAGGTGTAGGTGGGGGCCATGGAGGCCCGGAAGGTGCGGGCGAGTTCGCCGGTCTCGGCGAGGCGGGACGCGTACGGCTCGGCGCCGGCATCGAAGCCGGCGCCGAGCTGGATGTCGAGCCAGCGCTGCCGGAGGGTCTCGAACTCACCCTCGGCGGCGCGGGCCTGAGGGGACAGGGCGAGCGTCGCCGCGGCGGCGGAGGTGACGGTCAGGAAGGTACGGCGGGACCAGTCGGGAACGGGCACGGAAGCCTCCCGGGGGAAGTGGTGTAGACCGGTTGGCCGGTTGTAGCACCCGTTCTCCGACGCAATCAATGAGCACGACAAGCGCTTACTACCGGGAGCCTCCGCAGTGGAAGCGGGCGTTCCCCCAGTCCGCGTGGTCGTTGCCGTTCCCGTCGCCGCCGTCGCCTGCCACCAGCTCCACATAGGTGGCCCCGGTGACGTCGGCGGTGAGCGACCAGGCGGTGTCGGCGGCCTTCAGGACCGGCGACTTCACCTTCTCCGTGCCGTCGGCGAGGACGCTGAACTGCACCGAGCCACGGCTTGTCTGGACGTCGTCCACGCCGACCTCGGCGGTGACGGAGGTGCACTTCCCGCCCAGGTAGTAGCGGACCGTGGACGGGGCGTGGGTGCCCAGGCCCTTCGCGTACGCCACTCCCCCGATCCTGAGCGGGCTGCCGTCGCCGGTGCCCGTCTCGCCGTTGGACAGGTCGCGCTCGACCGGTCCCCAGCCGTTGGTGGCGGACGTCCAGTCAAGGTCGCTCGCCCAGCTGTCCGTGGTGGGCGGCGGGGGCAGCGTACGGACGGAGGTGGCGGCGCTCAGCTTCCGCGCCTCTCCCCCGACGGTGTACGTGAGCGTCGAACCGAGCGGGTAGGTCTGGTACTTCGCGTCGACCGGGGGCGTCACCTGCCAGGTGGCGGTGGCCTGGGCGCCCGCCGCGACCGTCCCGAGGGATACGGGCCCGGCCGGCTCGGCGGTCCAGCCCGCGGGGAGTTCCAGGGCTGCCGTGGCCCCGGGGACGGTGTTCGCCTCGTCGTTGGCGAAGGTGGCGGTGACCTGGTTCGGGCGGCCCGGTTCCAGGGTCTCCGGGGCGGCGAGGGCGAGCGTGCCGCAGGCCGCCTTCTCCGCCGCCGGGCCGAGGTCGGTGACGGTGAAGGAGTCGAGGACGAAGTCGGCCCCGTCGGGGGCGTCGCCGCGCTTGCGCAGTCCGGTCCAGGTGTCACCGCAGCCGGCGGTCACGGTCTCGGAGAAGTGCCCGGTGGTCCTCTGCTGTCCGACGGGCGTACGACGGGTCTCCACCGCGGTCCCGTTCGTCCGGTCGTAGCCGGTGACCCACTCGTAGGCGCCCGCGTGGCTCGACTGGTAGTCGTACTCGACGCGGTAGCTGCGCCCGTCCTTCATGGGGACGGTCCAGGGCGCGGTCCGGTAGACCAGGCCGCTGTTCTCGTCGTGAGACTTCAGCGATTCGGCGCCACCGAGGACGTCGTCGACGAGCTTCCCGTTCCAGCCGGCCTGGGTGTACGGGGCGTGGAGCTGGGCGATGTGGGTGCGCGGGTCGGTCGTGCCGCCGGAGTCGCCCTTGAGGAAGGGGCCCCAGCCCTGGTCGACGGCCTCGAAGTCCTCGTGCACGAGCGCGCCGGCCTTGGTGGCGGGGTTGTTGGCGACGATCCGGACGTCGTCGATCCGGACGGCCGCCGGGCTGCCGCTCGCGGCCTCGATCCGGAGCGTGGTGGAGCCGCTGCCGGGGGCGGTGAAGGTGACCTTGGCGCGCTGGAGGCGGGTGCCGTTCCAGTCGGAGGCGGCGATCCGGTCCTGGACGGCCGAGCGTTCGACGGTGACGGACGCCCCGCCGGCGGAGAGCGTGGTGGGTCGGGTCCTGCCCGCCTCGACCTCGATCAGGGCGGAGGCGGTGTACCGCTTGCCGGGGGTGAGGCCGGTGATCGTCTGCTGTACGGAGGCGGTGGCGGAGCCGGTGAGCTTCGCGCTGTTGCGGCCGTGGTCGTCGGTGTCACGTGCGACGGTCCCGGTCTTGGTCCAGTCGCCGAGCTTCGCGTCGTTGAAGCCGGGGTCCTCGACCGCGGTCCCCTGGCCCCAGCGGGGGTCGAGCGGCTCGGGTGCGCGGTTCGGGTAGAGGACGTAGGGCTGTCCGGCGGCGGCGTCGAGGGTGATCTTCCCGTCGACGGGGCGTACGGTCGCGGTCTTCACTCGGCCGTTGTCGGTGAGCTTGTGGACGGCGTACGAGCCGGTGCCCGGGACGGTCCAGGTGGTGCGGCCGCCCGCCTTGTTGTAGTGGTACAGCTTCTTGCCGCCGTCCCACGGCAGCAGGTAGTTCTCGCCGTCGAGGACCTTGCGACCGTCCTCGTAGAAGGTGCGACGGCCGTCCTCGACGGTGCCGCGCACACCGCCCGTGAAGGTGAGGTCGTTGCCGTTCCAGCGGGTGATCGTCTGCTGCTGGAGGTACTTGGCGGGCAGGTTCTTCTGCCAGATGTTGGCGTAGAAGTGGTTCCAGTCGGTCTCGCCGGTCCAGCCCTCGAAGTCCTCGAGGGCGGTCTGGCCGAGGACCGGGTGGTTGTTCCAGATGTCCTTCTCGCCGTTGCGGATGAAGCGGATGATCTGGGAGTTGAGGCCCTTGTTGGTGGCGCCGCCGTAGTTCAGGTCGTTGGCCCAGTGGGACCAGAGCGAGGCGCGCTCGAACTTCTCGGACCACTCGGTGGCGACGTTCCACCCCTGGGCCTGCACGGCCTGCATCGTCTTGTCGGCGATCCAGCCGTGCGTGTAGTAGACGTCGATGTAGAGCATCGACAGGTTGGGGTCGGTCTCGTCGCGCAGCTGCTGGAAGCGACGGGCGAGGTCGCCGCTGTTGATGTCCCGGCGCTGGTCGATGTAGTAGCTCTGGTTGAGCCAGTTCCAGCCGGGCTTGGTCTTGTCCACGAGGGTCTCGCTGAAGTTCTTCGCCTCGGGGTACGACTCGGTGGCGTTGACGTGGACCCCGAAGCCGGCGCCCCACTTCTTCCCCTCCTTCAGCAGCTTGTTGAGGTCGTCGAGGCCGCCGGCGCGCTTGTTGTAGTTGCCGCCGTAGTCGGGGTGCGCGGAGTCGTGGCCCTCGGAGCCGTACCCCTTGAGCAGGGCGAACTGGCCGAGTCCGTCGGTGGCGAGCGAGATCCGCTTGACGTCGTCGAGGGTGCGCAGGAAGGGGTGGGTGGCCTGGGAGGCGAAGTTGAACGGGATGTGGGCGATGACCCGGTCGGGGGTCTGCTCGCCGCCCGGGGACTTGACGCCGATCGCGCGGAAGGCGAGGGCGCCGTCCTGCCAGTCGGTCTTCCCGTCGGCGTTGGCGTCGGGGGTGACGACGACCTTGGCCCAGGGGAGGTTGTCGCCGCTCTCGGGCCGCGGGGCTCCGGCGCCGCGGTAGGTCCACTGGCCGGACCAGACGCCGACGCGGGTCTCGGTCGCCGTCCTGCGGGCCTGGTGCCAGAAACGGGCGCCGTCGCGGGCGCTGGGTCCCGCGGGCTTGTCGTAGCTGGAGTTGGACTCGACGGCGGCGGCGAGTCGGCCGGTGTTGACGATCGCGTAACTGGCGCCCACCGGACTGGTCTCGGCTGCGGTGGCATCGGTGACCTTGGCGAAGACGTCGGCGGTACGGGTGGAGTCGGGGTCGAGCCGGGTGAAGGCGGTCTCCGCTCCGGCATCGGCCGAGCCGACGGAGACGAGGTCGTGGCCGGGTATGTCGAGGGTGCCGACCCGGAAGCTCTCGGTGTCGCGGACGGCGGTGACCTTGAAGGTGGTGGCCCGGCCGCGGACGCTCAGGGTCGTGTCGATCTCGACGCCGGTCAGGGCGGGGAAGGTGAGGGTGTACGCCGCGCTGGTGGCGGTCAGGGCGGGGGCGCCCTTGACCTGGACCGCGTACGCCGTGCCGTTGAGGACGATCTCGGTGACCGGGGCCGTACTCCCGAGCAGACGGGCGCCGGTGGCGCGGTCGGTGTACGAGAGGACGCGTGGGAAGTCCTCGGCGACGGCGACGGAGAGCTGGTCGGAGCCGATGACGGCCTCGGTGCCGGCGCGTGCCGGCGCCTCGGAGGCGGCGCCTGCGGGGGCCGTGGCGAGAGCGGGCCCGGCCAGGGCGAACACGGCCGACGAGGCGACGGCGAGCGCGCAGACCGCACGGATTCTTCGGGACTCGGGGAGGGACATGCGCACTAGTTGGCCCCTGCCCGCCGGGCACCGTCAACGAGATCGCGCCCCGGCGGCACCAGCAGTCCAAGAACCCCCTTCGGTTAGTCCAAGTGACCGCCGAAGGGGGCTTCTTGGTGCGGGAACGACGGTCAGCAGCCGCCGCAGTTGTAGAAGGTCACGTCCCAGTGGTTGCCCTCGTCGGCGTAGATGTTGCCGGCGCCGGACTTCCACTGCGGAGCGCCGTCCCCGCGCACCCCGATGTACGTGAAGGTGTTCTTGATGTAGTTGCCGACGCAGGTGTACTTGCTGAAGTCGAGCTTGTAGCCGTTCCAGTGCGAGTACGTGCCGCCGGCGTGGCCCGTCTCGGTGCCGCCGGTGATGTTCAGCGCGCAGCCGCTGGCGCTTCTGAGGGTCTGCGCACCCTGCGCCGTGGCGAGGTTGAGCTGCTCGAACGAGGTACAGGTCGGGTTGTTGCGGTCGGAGCAGCCGCCGGACGAGGACCAGGTGATGCCGGAGTTACGGAACATCGAGGTCGCGGTGGCGTGGCTGATCTTGGTGGCGGCCTGGGCGTCGGTGGCGCCGCCGAGGACGCCGACGCCGGGGGCGAAGAGGGCGCCGAGGACCAGGGCGAGCGCGGTGAGGACGGAGCGGAGCTTCATCGGGGATTGCCTCCTGCTGGTGACCGTGTCGGTTGGGACGGCTGTGCAGGTGGAGCAGGGAGATGGTGCCGCAGTTCTACGCGCGTCCGCCAGAGGGCCTCGACGTCTTTCGCGGTGAACCGGGGGAAACATCGCACAGAGATGTTGAAAGTTGAACGGAATAGGGTTACGGTCGTTCTCGTTGAAGCTTCAACGAAACAGGCATCCAGCCTCCGCGCCACATCCGCGCACCGTCCCCAAGGAGCAGGTCATGGGCATCTTCAGCCGCAAGAACGACACCATCGACACCGCCGTCGCCACCCTCCCCGTCGACCCGGCCCTCGCCGCGCTGACCGGCGACTACACGATCGACCCGGCACACAGCAGCATCGGCTTCACCGTCCGTCACGCCATGGTCACCAATGTGCGCGGCACCTTCGGCGAGCACGAGGGCACGCTGACGCTGGACGGCTCGAACCCGGGCGCTTCCGCCGCCTCCATCGACGTCAAGATCGCCTCCGTCGACACGGGCATCGGCGACCGCGACGGCCACCTGCGCGGCGGCGACTTCTTCGACGCCGAGCAGTTCCCGCTGATGACCTTCCGCTCCACGGAGGCCGCGCAGCTGGGCGGCGACAAGTACCGCGTGACCGGAGACCTCACGATCAAGGACGTGACGAAGCCGCTCTCCATCGACCTGGAGTTCAACGGCACGGCCACGGACCCCTACGGCAACGAGCGCGTCGGCTTCGAGGGCTCGGCCGAGATCCTGCGCTCCGACTGGGGCCTGACCTGGAACGCGGCCCTGGAGACCGGCGGTGTCATGGTCAGCGACAAGGTGAAGCTGAACTTCGACATCTCCGCGATCAAGAACGCCGCCTGAGCCTTCGGCCGTCCGAACGGCTCGTCCCCGCACCACGAGCGCGCCCGCCTCTCCGTCACGACGGAGGGCGGGCGCTCGGCGTTCCCGGTGGGCTTCTCGGTCAGACGGCTTCGGCCGCTCGCACCACCGTCGGGATCAGGCGGTCGTTCTCCGGGGCGCCGGGGCCGGACATGAAGCCGAAGCGGCGGCGGGTGTAGCTGTACGCGAGGCCGGTGGAGGGGTCCGCGAAGGCCTGGGAGCCGGGGGCGCCGGAGTGGCCGATCGCGGCGGGGCTCAGCACGGGGTGGCGGGTGGCCAGCGGGACGAAGCCGAGCCCGAATGCGTTCTCGGCGCCCGTCACCAGGTCGGTGCCGGAGGAGTGGATCCGGGCCACCTCGGCGAGGGTGTCCGGCTTCAGGAGCGGGGGCCGCCCGTCGAGCTCGCCCGCGATCGCCGCGTACATCCGTGCCAGGCCCCGCGCGGAGCCGACGCCGCCGCCGGAGAGCGGCGCCTTGACCCGTACCGTACGGGAGTTGGCGTACGCGACCAGGTCCAGCGGCGGGTCGGCGTGGAAGTCGAAGGCGACGGCCAAGAGGCTGTCCGGGGCGATCGGATTCGCGTCCAACAGTGCCTGCTGCGCGGGGGTGGGCCGCATCGGCAGCGCGGGGCGGAAGCGGGGCTCCAGCGCCTCGGGAAGTCCGAGGTAGTAGTCCAGCGCGTACGGGGCCCGGACCAGCTCCTCGAAGTGCTCCTGGATCGAGCGGCCGGTGGCCCTGCGCACCACCTCGCCGACCAGCGCGCCGATGACGAGGGCGTGGTAGCCGTGACCCGTGTTCGGCTCCCAGAAGGGGCGCTGGCCCGCGAGCCGCTCGGCGATCACCCGGTCGTCGGCGAGTTCGTCGAGGCTGAATCCGCCGTCGGCCCCGATCACGCCCGAGCGGTGGGCCAGAAGCTGGCGGAACGTGAGCCGCCCCTTGCCCTCGGCGGCGAACTCCGGCCACCAGGAGGCGACTTCGCGGTCCAGGTCGAGCACGCCGTCCTGCACGAGGAGCGCGGCGATCAGCGCCATCGCCCCCTTGGAGGACGAGTAGAGGCCGAGGAGCGAGTCCCCGTCGACCCCGTCGCCGCCCCACAGGTCGACGACCTGCCGGCCCCGGTGGTAGACGGCGAGCTGGGCGCCGCCGTCCCTCGCCTCGTTCGCCACGACGCGCCCGAACTCCTCCCGTACGGACTCGAATCCGGGCTCCACGGTGCCGTGGACGTCACTCATCACGCTCTCCCCCTGGCTGGTCACGACGACGTTCACCGGCAAGAACGATCAACGGCGCCGAGAACTTCCCGGAGCGTTGTCAGTGGGGGCCGCTAGCGTCGGATCCATGGAATTCCGTATCGACAGCAGTGTGTTGACCGACGCCGTTGCCTGGGCTGCCCGCGTCCTGCCCGCCCGGTCGCCCGTGCCGGTGCTCGGTGGGCTGCTCCTGGAGGCGCGGGACGGCCGGCTGCGTGTCTCCGGTCTCGACTACGAGGCGTCGGCGCGCATCGAGGTCGAGGCGGACACCGCGCTGGAGGGCCGGGCGCTGGTCCTCGGGCGGCGGCTGCTCGACATCTGCAAGGTGCTGCCCCGGGGCGTCGTGGAGTGCGCGGTCGAAGGGGCGCGCCTCTCGGTGACCGGCGGGGAGGCCCGCTTCGGGCTCTCCCTGCTGCCGTTGGACGACTATCCGGCGCAGCCCGGGCTGCCCGCGTTCCGGGGCGTGGTGGACGCCGACGCGTTCGCGGTGGCCGTCGGACAGGTGGCGGTGGCGGCGGGCCGGGACGACTCGCTGCCGGTCCTCACCGGGATACGGCTGGCCCTCGACGGTACGACGATGACGCTGGCCGCGACCGACCGCTACCGCTACGCGGTCCGCACGCTGGAGTGGAAGCCTGAGGGCGACGCGGACGCGGTGTCCGAGGTGGCCGAGGGCGCGGACGTGGTCGTGCCGGCGCGCCGGCTGACCGAGATCGCCCGCTCCCTGACGACGACGGGGCCGGTCCGCCTCGCCCTGGACGGCGGTTCGATCGGCTTCGAGAGCGAGGGGACGCGGACGACGACCCGACTGCTCGACGGCCGGCTCCCCCGCCACGACAAGCTCTTCTCCCTGGGCGAGCACGCCGTCGCCGTGACCGACCGGGCTCCGCTCCTTGAGGCCGTGAAGCGGGTCGCGGTGGTCGCGGAGGGCGACAGCCCGGTCCAGCTCGCCTTCGCCGGCGACACCGTTCAGCTCCAGGCCGGGTACGAGGACGATGTGGCCTCCCAGCGGCTCCCGGCGCTCCTGGAGGGTGCGGAGTCGATGACGGTCGCGTTCAACCCCGGGTATCTCCTGGACGCGCTCGGCTCCTTCGACACCGACTCCGTCCGTATCCACCTGCTCGGCCCGGGCCAGCGCGCCCTGATCACCGACCGGGAGGACGGAGTCCACCAGCACCTGCTGATGTCGGTGAAGCCCCTGGTGTAGCTCCGGGCCCGGTGACCCGGCCCTGTGACCCGGCCCTCTGACGGAACAGGGCATCGGTCAGAACCCGCCGCCGCCGAAGTCCCCGCCTCCTCCGAAGTCGCCGAAGCCGCCACCACCGCCGAAGTCGCTCGACCCGAAGTCGCCGGAGCTGAAGTCGCCCCCGGAGAAGTCACCGCCCTCGAACTCTCCGCCGCCGTACTCGGAGGCGTAGGCCGGGGTGGCGAGCATCGAGCCGAGCAGGGTGCCGGCGAGGAGGCCGGGGAGCATTCCGCCGCCGAAGTAGCCGCCGGCCCACGGGCCGTACGCCGGTCCGGCCTCCCAGTACGGGCGGCGGCCGTCGTAGGTGTCGACGGTACGGGCCAGGGGGTCCTGCCCGTTGTCGAGGCGGGCGGCGTCGGCGGCGCAGACCGGGACCTCGCGGGCGGCGCCGCCTGCCGGGGTCCAGGTCCGGTCCTCGATGGAGGGGCCGTGGCGCGGGTCGAAGAAGCAGGGGGGACGGCGCTCGGGCAGCGGCTTGGACTCGCGCCGGGCGGCCAGGACGGCGAGCGAGTAGCGGCCGTCCTCCAGCTGCTGGGTCACCGGCTTGACGTCGTGCGGACGGGTGGCGGAGCCCATCAGCGATTTGGCCTTGTCGTACGAGTCCAGCGCCCGCTCGTAGTCGCCACGCATGACGTCGTCGGCGCCGGCCTCGGCCGGGTGGAAGTCGAGGCGTTCGAGCTCCTCGCCGAAGGCGGTGATGTCCTCGTCGACGACGACCCGGAGCTTCTCCAGGGCCTCGCGCTCCTCGGCCTCCTTGCGGAGCCGCTTGCGGCGGACGACCGTGTAGGCACCCGCGCCTCCGGCGACGACGACCGCACCGAGGGTGATCAGTCCGGCGACGGGAACGCCGTCGTCCGCGCCCACGGAACCCCATGAGGCAGGGGCGGAGCCGGACAGGGACGGCAGGGCCAGGTCGACGAAGTTGTTCAGCTCGGTCTTGGCGTCCACGCCGGGCTGGCGTACATCGGTGACCAGGTTGTCCACGGCGCCCGGGGACATCACCGAGCGGTCGGCAGCGGCATCGAACCCGTTACCGAGCCGGACCGCGTAGAGCCCCGTCACCCCTGTCTCGGTACGCAGATTACGCAGGAGGTTCTCGGGCGGATACTCGCTGTTCGCGGGCAGCACGGCGATGAACAGCGGCTTGTCCGCGTCCTCGATCCTCTGGGCGAGAGCTTGCGCGTCGGCCTGCGAGAGCTGGTCGGCGGCGCGCGGATCGACATACACCGGGCCCTGCTTCAGGGCCGCGCCGGCGTCCGGGATCCCGGTGATCCCGGCCCCCGCGGAGGGGGCCAGGACCAGGAGCAGCAGCATTGCCAGCCCGGCGAGGGCCGACAGGAGGTGGAACGGCCTGTTCCTCATACCATCGAAACTACCCCTAAAGGGCGATTGCGAGACATTGAGGACGTAAGGTTATGGCCTACTCCGCGGGGTCGACGCCCACGCGCAGCAGTCCGTAGGTGAACGCGTCCTCCAGCGCCTGCCAGGACGCGGCGATCACGTTCTCGCCGACGCCGACCGTCGACCACTCGGCGTTGCCGTCGCTGGTGGTGATCAGGACACGGGTCGTGGACTCCGTGCCGTGGCGGCCCTCCAGGATGCGGACCTTGTAGTCGACCAGCTCGAACTTGGCGAGCTGCGGGTAGATCCGCTCCAGGGCCACCCGCATCGCCCGGTCCAGGGCGTTCACGGGACCGTTGCCCTCGGCGGTGGCGACGATCCGCTCACCCTTGGCCCAGAGCTTCACGGTCGCCTCGTTGGCGTGGATACCGTCGGGGCGGTCCTCGACGATCGCCCGCCAGGACTCCGTACGGAAGTACCGGCGCGGCCGGCCCTCCACCTCCTCCCGGAGCAGCAGCTCGAAGGAGGCGTCGGCGGCCTCGTAGGTGTAGCCGGAGAGCTCGCGCTCCTTGACCCGCTCGACGACGCGGGCGACCAGCGCACGGTCGCCGCCGAGGTCGACGCCGAGCTCCTTGCCCTTCAGCTCGATGGAGGCGCGGCCGGCCATGTCGGAGACGAGCATCCGCATGGTGTTGCCGACGAGCTCGGGGTCGATGTGCTGGTAGAGGTCGGGGTCGACCTTGATCGCGGAGGCGTGCAGCCCGGCCTTGTGCGCGAAGGCGGAGACACCTACGTACGGCTGGTGGGTCGAGGGCGTCAGGTTGACGACCTCGGCGATCGCGTGCGAGATCCGGGTCATCTCGGCGAGCGCGCCCTGGGGCAGCACCCTCTTGTCGTACTTCAGCTCCAGGGCCGCGACCACGGGGAAGAGGTTGGCGTTGCCGACCCGCTCGCCGTAGCCGTTGGCGGTGCACTGGACGTGCGTGGCGCCCGCGTCGACGGCGGCGAGGGTGTTGGCGACGGCGCAGCCGGTGTCGTCCTGGGCGTGGATGCCGAGCCGGGCGCCGGTGTCGGCGATGACGGTGGCGACGACGGCCTGGACCTGGGCGGGGAGCATTCCACCGTTGGTGTCGCAGAGGATCACGACATCGGCGCCGGCCTCGTGCGCGGCGCTGACGACGGCCTTGGCGTACTGCGGGTTGGCCTTGTAGCCGTCGAAGAAGTGCTCGCAGTCGACGAAGACGCGGCGGCCCTGGGAGCGCAGGTAGGAGACGGTGTCGCGGACCATCTCCAGGTTCTCGTCCAGGGTGGTGCGCAGCGCGAGTTCCACGTGCCGGTCGTGCGACTTGGCGACCAGCGTGATGACGGGGGCGCCGGAGTCGAGCAGCGCCTTGACCTGCGGGTCCTCGGCCGCGTTGCCGCCCGCCCTCCGGGTCGCGCCGAACGCGACGAGCTGCGCGTTCTTGAAGACGATCTCCTGCTGCGCGCGGGCGAAGAACTCCGTGTCACGCGGGTTGGCACCGGGCCAGCCGCCCTCGATGAAGCCCACTCCGAACTCGTCGAGGTGCCGCGCGATCGTCAGCTTGTCAGCGACGGTGAGGTTGATTCCTTCACGCTGCGCGCCGTCGCGCAGCGTCGTGTCGAAGACATGGAAGCTGTCGTCGAGACGCGGGCTCTCGTCGGTCTCCGTGGTCATGGCTGTGATGGCTCCTGTCGGATGTGGCTCCGGAAGGTCTGGATCCACTTGCCCCCATTCTCACGCGCTGTCCGTTTCCGACGATGGTGGGGCCGGAAAACGAAAAAACCTCTCGCGGGTGCGAGAGGTCTGCGCGCGGGTCTGGGGCACGGTGTCCACTGCCGCGGGGGTCGAGTCGCGGTTCAGCGGCCACTGCGGACCGGCGCGCTGCTGCCCATAATCATCGTGGTAGCAAGCACGTCGGCAGTCTGCCACACCCCTGCGGCCCGCGGGATGCGGGTCTCAGGATGCGGGCAGCCCCGACGGGCGGGGCCCGTCGGGGCGGGGGTCGGTCAGTGCGGGTCGGTCAGTGCGGGTCGGTCAGTGCGGGTCGGTCAGCGCGTGGACGGTCAGCGCGTGGACGCGGGCGCGGCGTCCGTAGCGGTCCGTGCCGGGGCCTCGGTCGTCCTGCCCACCCGGCCCAGGTCGATGTCCCGGGTCTCGCGCATCGTCAGGTAGACGATCAGCGAGACGGCCGCACAGCCCGCCACGTACCAGTAGAAGCCGGACTCCATCCCCGCGTCCTTGAACCACAGCGCCACGTACTCCGCCGTCCCGCCGAAGAGCGCGTTGGCGATGGCGTACGGCAGGGCGACACCGAGCGCCCGGATGCCGGTCGGGAAGAGTTCCGCCTTCACGCACGCGTTGATCGAGGTGTAGCCGGTGATGACGACCAGCGCGAGGAGGGAGAGGCCGAGTGCCGGCCAGAAGGAGCCCGCCTTCTGGAGCATCGTCATGATCGGCACGGTCAGGAAGGTGGAGCCGACCGCGAAGGTGATGAGGAGTGGGCGGCGGCCGATCCGGTCCGACAGCCGGCCCGCGAGCGGCTGCAGACAGGCGAAGACGATCAGCGCGCAGAAGGAGACCAGGGTCGCGGTCTGCTTGGGCAGCCCCGCGGAGTTGGAGAGGTACTTCGTCAGATAGGTGGTGTACGTGTAGTAGGCCACCGTGCCGCCCATGGTGAGGGCGATGACGAGGAACGCCTCGCGCCTGTGCGCCCACAGCGCCTTGAGCGTGCCCTTCTCGCCGCTCGCCACGCCGTCGTCCGCCGTCTCCTCGTACACCTCCGTCTCCAGCATGTTGCGCCGCAGATAGAAGACGACCGCCGCGCCCAGCGCGCCGATGATGAACGGGATGCGCCAGCCCCAGCTGTGCAGCGCCTCGGTGGACATCGTGCGCTGGAGGACGATCTGCAGGCCGAGGCCCAGGATCTGGCCGGCTGTCATCGACACGTACTGGAAGCTGGAGGCGAAGCCGCGGTGCTGCGGCGCCGAGGCCTCGGTCAGATAGGTCGCGCTGGCCGCGTACTCGCCGCCGACCGAGAGGCCCTGGAGGAGCCGGGCGATCAGCAGGACCGCGGCGCCGCCGTAGCCGGCGACGGAGTACGTCGGAGCGACGGCGATCAGTACGGCCGAGGCGGACATCAGTGTCACGGTGAGCGTGAGCGCCGTCTTGCGGCCCTTGCGGTCGCCGACCCGGCCGAGCAGCCAGCCACCGACAGGGCGCATGAAGAAGCCGACGGCGAAGATGCCGGCGGTGTTCATGAGCTTGGCGGTGTCATTGCCCTCGGGGAAGAACGCCCCCGCGAAATACGTGGCGAAACTCGCGTACACGAACCAGTCGAACCACTCGACCATGTTGCCGGCCGAGCCGACCCAGATCTTCTTCCAGTGCTCTCGTCCCATGGAGCGGAACCGTGCCGGAGATCAAGTCGACGCAACAAGGGTGTAGCGCGCAACGATCAGGAGTACTTACGTGCGTTACGGTCGCAGCAACAAGGTTTCGGCGACGAATTCCCGTACGTGCGCAAGAACTTGATCACGCCCGGTGCCGGGGATCCCGACCGCGACGTGGACGCTGAACCCGTCGAGCAGGGCCCGCATCCGGGCCGCGTACCGGTCGGGGTCGACCGACCGGAACTCGCCGCGCGAGACCCCCTCGGCGATCAGCGCGACGAGATCCCGGTGCCAGGCACCCTCGATGGCGGCCTGCCGGGCACGGGCGTCGTCGTCGGCGTTCTGGGACCTGTTCCAAACCTCGAGCCAGAGGGTCCAGTGGGGGTCGCGGGGGCCGTCGGGGACGTAGACGTCGATGTACCCGTCGAGCCGCTCGCGCGTGCTGCCAGGACGCGAGAGCAGCGCGCTCCGCTCGGCGCCGAGCCGCCCCTCGCTCCACTCCAGGGTCTGCAGCAGCAGCTCGTCCTTGGTGCGGAAGTAGTAGAGCAGGTGCCCGCTGCTCATCCCGACCTCGCGCCCGAGCCCGGCCATGGTCAGCCCGTCGAGTCCGCGCTCGGCGATGGTGGCCATGGCGGCGGCGAGCAGCTCCTCACGGGGAGGGGCGGCCTGGTTGCGACGCCGGGGTCCGGCGGGGTTGATGCTGGTCACTCGTACGTTCTACCTCACGGTCCCGTCGGCGTTCCGACCGAAGGCGGCCTCCAGGACGGCGGGGAGGTCCTCGGCGGGCACGGTCGCCCGCAGCTCCGCGAACACGGGCCCGAACCGCTCGTCGTCGATCACGCCGAGGTGCTCCTCGCGGAGCCCGCGGATGATCTCGACGAGTTCGGGCCTCAGCCGCATCCACCCCCGTGACGTGCGGATCTCCTCGTCCACGTGCTCCATGAACCAGCGCATGACGTCGTACGGGATGTGGTGGTGCCCCGACACGGGGTCGACACACACCGTGGGCTCCCGGGCCGGGTCCTCGTCGGGCACGACGGCCGTCAGTACGGTCCGGTTGTCGGCGACGTGGTCCAGCTCCAGGTACCAGGCGTCATCCGGTACGGAGTACAGGATCTGGAGCGCGTAGTCGGTTCCCTCGTGGGAGATCAGCGGCATGGCCGCAGGCTGTCATGCCGCCTGCGGCCGCCGCCAAGGGATTTCAGACCTTCGGCTGCTGCTGCGTGATGCAGTGGATACCGCCCCCACCTGCGAATATGGTGCGCGCGTCGACCAGCGTCACGATCCGCTCCGGGAACAGCCGGCGGAAGATGCCCGCCGCGATCTCGTCGTTGGGGTCGTCGAAGCCGCAGAGCACCACGCCGCCGTTGCAGAGGTAGTGGTTGATGTACGAGTAGTCGACCCAGTCGCCCTCCTCGTCCTTCAGGACGGTGGGTGCCGGAATCTCCACGACCTCCAGCTGCCGGCCCTTCGCGTCCGTCTGGCGGCTGAGGATGTCGACGTACATCCGGGAGCGCTCGTAGTCCGGGTGGCCCGGGTCCTGCTGGCTGTGGACGACCACGACGCCGGGCTTGGCGAAGGCGGCGACGATGTCGACATGGCCCTGGGTGCCGTACAGGCCGTAGTCGCCGGACAGACCGTGCGGGAGCCAGATCGCCTTCGTCGTGCCGAGCTTCGCGTGGATCTCCGCCTCGACCTCCGCGCGGGTCCACTCGGGGTTGCGGCCGGAGCCGAGCTGGACGGTGTCGGTCAGCAGGACCGTTCCCTCACCGTCGACATGGATCGCGCCGCCCTCGTTCACGAGTGGGCTGCTCAGCACCGGCACGTCGATCAGGTCCGCCACATGGCGGGCGATCTTGGAGTCGTGCTCCCAGCGGGCCCAGTCCTGCGCGCCCCAGCCGTTGAACACCCAGTCCACGGCCGCGAGCTCGGAGCCGTTCGTGACGAACGTCGGCCCGATGTCCCGCATCCAGGCGTCGTCCAGCTCGCGCTCGACCACGTCGACCGCGTCGCCGAGCAGCTCGCGCGCGGAGTCCAGCTGGCCGGGTCCGACCACCACGGTCACCGGCTCGAAGCGGCGCACGGCGCGGGCCACGGACGCCCAGGCCTTACGGGCCTCGGCCAGCTCCTCGTCGTTGGTGAAGGTGGGGTTGGGGCCGGGCCAGGCCATCCACGTGCGCTCGTGGGGGGCCCACTCGGGCGGCATTCGGAAGGTCATGGGAGCAGTCCTCAGAGGAAGTAGAGACGGTTCAGGGAGATGGAGTCGGCCGGCTCGGAGCGGATCGGTTCGCCGTCCAGCGATACGAGTCCGGTCCGGCCGTCCACCCCCACCTGGCCGATACGGGAGTTCAGAAGCAGGTTTCCGGGGCCGATGCCGCGGGTGCCGCGGACGGCGACCCGGCGACGGCGGGTCGGCATCGCGTCGGAGCCGAGGTCCACGGCTGCCTGGGCGACGAAGGCGACCGAGATGTCGGCCGGGGTCGCTCCGTGGGCGCCGAACAGGGGGCCGAGGACGAGCGGTTCGCAGGTGTCGGTGGCGGCGTTCGGATCGCCCACGACCCCCCACGCGGGGAAGCCGTCCTTGATGACCATCTGCGGCTTGGCGCCGAAGAACTCCGGCCGCCACAGCACGATGTCGGCCATCTTGCCGACCTCGATCGAGCCGATCTCGTGCGCGAGGCCGTGGGCGATCGCCGGGTTGATGGTCAGCTTGGCCATGTAACGCAGCACACGCGCGTTGTCGTCATGCGCACCGTCGCCCTCCATGGGCCCCAGCTCGGCCTTCATCTTCCCGGCCATGGCGAAGGTCCGGCGTACGGTCTCGCCGGCCCTTCCCATCCCCTGCGCGTCGGACGAGGTGATCCCGATCGCGCCCAGGTCGTGCAGGACGTCCTCCGCCCCCATCGTCCCCGCCCGGATCCGGTCCCGCGCCATCGCCGCATCACCCGGCAGATCGGTCTTCAGATCATGGACGGAGACGATCATCCCGTAGTGCTCGGCCACCGCATCCCGCCCGAACGGCAGCGTCGGGTTGGTCGAGGAGCCGATGACGTTCGCAACACCCGCCATCTTCAGCACGTTCGGCACATGCCCGCCCCCACAGCCCTCGATATGAAAGGCATGGATCGTCCGCCCGTCCAGAACCCGCAAGGTGTCCTCGACGGAGAGACATTCGTTCAGACCGTCGCTGTGCAGCGCGACCTGCACATCATGCTCCTCAGCCACCCGCAACGCCGTGTCCAAGGCGCGGGTGTGGGCACCCATGTCCTCATGCACCTTGAAGCCCGATGCCCCGCCCTCGGCCAGCGCCTCCACCAACGGCGCGGCGTCCGAGGACGAACCACGCGCCAGGAAGCCGATGTTCACGGGCCAGGCATCGAAAGCGTTGAAGGCGTGCTTCAGAGCCCACGGCGAGTTCACGCCAACCCCCCAGACAGGGCCGAACTCCTGTCCGATGATGGTGGTGACGCCAGAGGCGAGGGAGGCCTCCATGATGCGTGGGGACAGCAGGTGGACATGGGTGTCCACGGCACCGGCGGTGGCGATGAGGCCCTCGCCGGAGACGATCGACGTACCGGTGCCGACGACCACGTCGACACCGTCGAGGGTGTCGGGGTTCCCGGCGCGCCCGATCGCATGGATCCGGCCCTCGCGAATACCGATGGACACCTTGCGGATGCCCTGGACGGCGTCGATCACGAGGACGTTGCTGATCACGACGTCACAGGTCTCGCGGACGGCGGCGGCCTTGAGGTGAAGACCGTCGCGAGCCGTCTTGCCGAAGCCGGCGAGGAACTCGTCGCCGGGCTTCTGCGAGTCGGACTCGACCCGGACCACGAGCCCGGAGTCGCCCAGGACGACCCGGTCGCCCGCGCGGGGGCCGTGCACCGATGCGTACTCGTACGGGTCCATCACGCCTCAACTCCCAGGTAGCCGCAGGCCGCGGCGCGTCGCAGGGCCTCTTCCTTCACGCCCGGTGCGTCCAGCGGGCCGTCGACCAGGCCGGCGAAGCCGATGGCGACGCGCGCGCCGCCGATGGGGACCAGGCCGACCTCGGCCTCGCCGCCCGGATCGAAGCGGAACGACGCTCCGGCGGGGATCGCCAGCCGCATTCCGTAGGCGGCGGCCCGATCGAAGTCGAGGCGCGGGTTGGCCTCGAAGAAGTGGAAGTGGGAGGTGACGCTGACCGGGACCGTCGCGGTGTTGCGGACGCCCACGGTCAGTGCGGGCGACGGCTCGGCCTCGGTGGGACCAGGCAGCAGGGCGCCCGGCGCGCCTTCACCGAGCTTCCCGCCGCCGATCGGGTCGGAGACGACCGCGAGCCGCGAGCCGTCGTCGAAAACGGCCTCGACATGCACTTCGGTGACGACATCGGCCACACCCGGCAGGACGTCGTCCGGGCCGAGCACGGACCGGGCGGCGGCGATCGCCTCGGCGAGCCGTAGGCCGTCGCGGGCCGCCTCGCAGACGGTGTCCGCGATGAGGGCGGTCGCCTCCGGCACATTGAGCCGCAGGCCCCGCGCCCGGCGGGCCCGGGCGAGCTCGGCGGCGCCGAAGAGCAGCAGCCGGTCGCGTTCCGTGGGGGTCAGTCGCACGTCAGAAACACCTCCTGTTTGAGTGACACTCTAAACGGTGAAACCTTCCCAACCAAGCATTGACGTGCTGCACTGGCATGGGTCACATTGAGCGCCGCTCAAATTCTCGCTCGAACCCCTCCCCCCGCCCCCTCTTCCCCGCAGGGAGTACCCATGCCGATAGAACAGCGCGGAGTCGACACCATCCCCGAAGCGGAACGCACCAGCGGACCGCGGGACCTCCTGTCGATCCTGCTCGGCTCGAACCTCTGCCTGGGCGTGATCGTCTTCGGCTGGCTGCCGGTCTCCTTCGGCCTCGGGCTATGGGCCTCGGTGACCTCCGTGCTCGTCGGCACCGTGGTCGGTGTCGCCGTGACCGCCCCGCTCGCCCTCGTCTCGCTGCGCACCGCGACGAACCTCTCCACCTCCAGCGGCGCCTTCTTCGGCGTACGGGGACGGCTCGTCGGCTCGGTGGTCGGACTGCTGCTCTCCCTGGGCTACACCGCGCTGACCCTGTGGATCGGCGGCGACGTGGTGGTCGGGACGCTCGCCCGGCTGATCGGACTGCCGACCGGCGGCGCCACGCACACGATGGTGTACGCGGTCCTGGCCGCCTGCACGGTCGTCGCCGCGGTGTACGGCTACAAGCTGCTGCTCCGGCTCAGCAAGGCGCTCGCGATCGGCATGACCCTGCTCCTCGCGCTCGGCCTGGTCGCCTACGCGGGCGACGTCACCACGGCCGCCGTGCCCGAGACCCCCTACCTGCTCGGCTCGTTCTGGCCCACCTGGGTGCTCTCCGCCGTCGCCGCCGGACTCAGCGGCCCGGTCGCGTTCATCACCCTGCTCGGCGACTACACCCGCTACATCTCCCCCTCGAAGCACAGCTCGAAGACCGTCTGGCGGACCACCTGTCTGGGCCTCCTCGCCGGCCTCCTGATACCTCAGCTCTTCGGTACGTACACGGCGCTTGCGGCACGCGGCGGCGCCGACTACGCAGGACCCCTCGTCGAGGCGTCCCCCGTCTGGTACCTGGTGCCCCTGCTGCTCGCGGCGACCGCCGGCTCGGTCGGCAACGCGGGCCTGATGCTGTACTCGATGGGCCTCGACCTGGACGCCATCCTGCCGCGCGCCACCCGGGCGCGGGCCACGCTGGTGGTGGCGGCGGTGGCGACGGCCTTCGTCTTCGTCGGCCACTTCGCCTCGGACGCGCAGACCGCGATGACGTCGTTCGTGCTGCTCCTGACGGCGATCGGCACGCCCTGGGCGGTGATCACGCTGATCGGCCATGCGCGATGCCGCGGTACGTACGACCCGGAGGCGCTCCAGGTCTACAACCGCCGGGCGCGCGGTGGCGTCTACTGGTTCCGCGCCGGCTGGCACCCGCGCGCCACGGTGTCCTGGGCGCTGGGCGCGGCCGTGGGGCTGGCGTCCGTCTCCACCCCGCTGTACGAGGGGCCGCTGCTCGCCCTGACGGGCGGGATCGACTGCAGTTTCGTACTGTCGGGTCTGGTCGGCGGAGCGGTGTACGCGGTTCTGACGCCGGCGACGGCGCCGAAGGCGGAGACCGACGAGGCCACGGCGACCGAAGCCGCGGCCGTCTGACTCCCCCCGGGAGTCCGGAACGCAGAACGGCCCCGAGGCGTGCGCCCCGGGGCCGTTCGCGGTTCGACTAACCGAGCTGGTGCGTCCAGCCGTGGACGTCCTCGGCCTTGCCGGTCTGGATGGCGAGAAGCGCCTCGCGGAGCTTCATCGTGACCTCGCCCGGCTGTCCGCCCGACTGCTGCCACTCGCCACGAGCCGCCTTCACCGTGCCGACCGGGGTGATGACCGCGGCCGTGCCGCAGGCGAAGACCTCCTTGAGCGAGCCGTTCTCCGTGTCGGCCTTCCACTGGTCGATGGAGATCCGCCCCTCCTCGGACCGGTGGCCGAGGTCCTCGGCGAGCCGGAGAAGCGAGTCACGGGTGATGCCGGCCAGCAGGGAGCCGGTCAGCTCCGGGGTGACGATGCGGTCCTCGTACACGAAGTACAGGTTCATGCCGCCGAGCTCCTCGACCCACTTGTGCTCCACGGCGTCGAGGTAGGCGACCTGGTCGCAGCCCTTCTCCGCCGCCTCGGCCTGGGCGAGGAGGGAGGCCGCGTAGTTGCCGCCGGTCTTGGCGTCGCCCATGCCGCCGGGGACGGCGCGGACGCGGTCCTCGGAGAGCCAGATGGAGACGGGCTTCACGCCGCCGGGGAAGTACGGTCCCGCGGGTGAGGCGATGACGACGAAGAGGTACTCGTTCGCCGGCCGCACGCCCAGGCCGACCTCGGTCGCGATCATGAACGGGCGCAGGTAGAGGGACTCCTCGCCGCCGTGCGCCGGGACCCATGCCTTGTCCTGCTGGACGAGGACGTCGCAGGCCTTGATGAACGTCTCGACGGGCAGCTCGGGCATCGCGAGCCGGTGCGCGGAGGCCTGGAAGCGCCGGGCGTTGGCGTCGGGGCGGAAGGTGGCGACGGTGCCGTCGGGACGGCGGTACGCCTTGAGGCCCTCGAAGATCTCCTGCGCGTAGTGCAGGACGTTCGTGGCCGGGTCGAGAGAGAGCGGGCCGTACGGCACCAGCTGGCCGTCGTGCCAGCCGCGGCCCTCGGTCCACCGGATGGTCACCATGTGATCGGTGAAGTGGCGGCCGAATCCCGGGTTGGCCAGGATCGCCTCGCGCTCCGCGTCCGACAGCGGGCTGGAGGAGGGCTTGAGCTCGATCGTGGGCGTCGTCATGAGTGCTAGTCCTTCACCGGTTGTGTGTGACGGACCGCGCTCACGCCGCTATCAGTGCTCTGCTAGGACGTCCGAGCTTT
This sequence comes from Streptomyces sp. NBC_01353, assembly GCF_036237275.1. GTDB lineage: Bacteria > Actinomycetota > Actinomycetes > Streptomycetales > Streptomycetaceae > Streptomyces. The sequence continues at coordinate 2,684,858 of NZ_CP108352.1, forward strand.
CCCGCATGCCGCGGCCCCACGTTCGATTATCGCCCGTGGGGGACGGTGCACGGAAACGGCGTGCATGCGATCCATGAGTTGATGGTGGCACCCCACGGCCGCATAGGTACAGCCGCCGGGCGCTTGTGCGACCCGGCGGCTGTGTGACGTCAGTCGACGGGTCAGCTCGCTACGCGTACGGCGAGCGCGTCGCCGATCTCGTCCGTCGTGCGGACGGAGTCGCCGCGCTCGGTCAGATCGGCGGCGACGGCGGCCTCGATGCGGGCGGCCTCGGTCTCGTGGCCGAGGTGGCGCAGCAGGAGCGCGACGGAGAGAACGGTGGCCGTCGGGTCGGCCTTGCCCTGGCCCGCGATGTCCGGCGCGGAACCGTGGACGGGCTCGAACATGGACGGGAACTCGCCGCTCGGGTTGATGTTGCCGGAGGCGGCGACGCCGATGCCGCCGGAGACGGCCGCGGCGAGGTCCGTGATGATGTCGCCGAAGAGGTTGTCGGTGACGATCACGTCGAACCGCTCGGGCTGCGTGACGAGGAAGATCGTCGCCGCGTCCACGTGCAGGTAGTCGGTGGTGACCTCGGGGAACTCCTCGGCCACCTTGTTGAAGACATTGGTCCAGAGGTGCCCCGCGTACGCCAGGACGTTGTTCTTGTGGACCAGCGTCAGCTTCTTGCGCGGGCGGGCCTGGGCGCGGGCGAAGGCGTCGCGGACGACGCGCTCGACACCGAACGCCGTGTTGACGGAGACCTCTGTGGCGACCTCGTGCGGGGTGCCGGTACGGATCGAACCGCCGTTGCCGGTGTACGGGCCCTCGGTGCCCTCACGGACCACGATGAAGTCGATCTCGGGCTGGCCCTTGAGCGGGGTCGACACGCCGGGGAGCAGCTTCGAGGGACGCAGGTTGACGTGGTGGTCGAAGAGGAAGCGGAGCTTCAGCAGGAAGCCGCGCTCCAGCACACCGGACGGGACCGACGGGTCGCCGATCGCGCCGAGCAGGATGGCGTCGTGCTGCTTGAGGGCCTCGGCATCCGCGTCGGTGAGGGTCTCACCGGTCGCGTGGTAGCGCTTGGCGCCGAAGTCGTACTCCTTCGTCTCCAGCTTCACGTCCTGCGGAAGCGCGGCGGCGAGGACCTTGAGGCCCTGGGCCACGACCTCCTGGCCGATGCCGTCGCCGGGAATGACTGCGAGATTGATGCTGTGAGACATGTCGGCACCCTACTCCTCGTCCCAGCGTCTGACACTCGTTGTCCATCATGCGGACGGTCGCGAATTCTTTGAATTTCGTTCATCCCACGTCTGGTGCGGGGCCGTAAGTTACTGGCAAGTTGCCCGCCATGACTGAGGACACCCCACGCTTCGGGATCCCCGACGCCCTCGCCCGACGCATGTCCATGCCGGAGCAACACGAGTACCTGCGCGCCAAGTTGACGCGTCGTCGGGTGCTCGCCGGGTCGGCGGCGGGCGCCGCCGCGGCCGGGACGGGACTGCTCACCGCCGGGCCCGCGGCCGCCTCGTCCCCGACCCTCGTCACGGCCCCCGCCACCACCGCCGTCGACGGCTCGCTCGTCGCCCCGTTCGGCCGCCACCTCGCGTTCGGCGCGGACCCGAAGACCCGGATGAGGATCTCCTGGCAGGTGCCGTTCGCCGTCTCCCGCCCGTACGTCCGGGTCGGCCTGCGCCCCTGGGAGCTCGGGGCGCGGATCGAGGCCGAGGTGCGCCCGCTGCACACGCCCTCGCAAGCTCCGGCTGCCGGACCCGGACACGGTGGAGTGGTCGCGGGTCCGCTACACCGGCTACTCGTTCCTCGCGGTGGAGGCGACGGCCGGCGCGTCGCCGGTCCTGAAGGTGTCCGCGCTCGCCGAGAGCGGCGAACGCATCGACCACTTCGAGATCCGGCGCACGGCCTGACGGGCCGGCCCGACGCCCTGGGCCGTGTCGGCGCGATGCGGACACGGCTCGGCGGGGACGGGCTGTACCTGGACGGGCTGTAGCTGGACGAGTAGCACTCGGACGGGCAGCCCTCGAACGGGCCGCGCCTGGACGGGCCGCGCCTAGTGGCCGGTGGCGCCGCCGTTGTCGCGGCGGTCGAGGGCGCGCTGGAGCGCGGCGGCGGCGTTCTTGCGGGCGTCGTCGGCGCTGGGGCGGGCGACGGAGTGGCGGACACGGCGGGCGGTCTCAGCGGCCATGGGGATCGACTCCTTGAGATCAGTGGTGATCGAAGGCGCCGGAAGGGGCGGGGAGCGCCGCCGCAGGGGTTGCCTGCACAGGGGCATCGCGCTCTCGGCCGCCATTCGCTGATGAAGCGAGACGTTCGGCTCCTACAAAGCTAGGACAGGCGGCCGCATCTGTCTCCACAATTACTCGGACTTCCTACTATCTGAGACGGTGATCGACTCACTGCGACTGCCGGGCGGCCCTCAGCTCTCTGATCAACGCCCGCACGGCGAGGGATTTCGCCAGCTCAGGGGTGGTGACATAGCCGACGGACCGCGTCGGGCGATCCGGACCGAGATCGGTGATCTGAACGGAGGGCGGTGCTCCGATCAGGGAGAGTTCCGGCATCACGGCCATACCGAAACCACTGCTCACCATCGAGAGCACCGCTCCGTCGTCCTCGGCCTCGACGGTCGCCGCCGGCAGCCAGTCCTGCTCCGCCCACCACTCCCGGGTGTACGAGGTGCAGTTCTCCATCCAGTCGACCAACGGAAGCGAGCGCGGCGCGGCATGACCGGCCGGGTGCACCAGCGCGTACCCCTCTTCGAGCAGCACGCCCCCGACGAGCCGCGGTGGCACGGGCGATGTCGTCCCGATGGTCGCGATGCCGACGTCGGCCCGCCCCTCCAGGACTTCACCAGCGGTCCCGGGCCCCACCTCCCGTACGATCCGCACCTCCGGGGCGATCTCAGGGTGGCGGGCGGCCAGCCGTTCCAGGGCGCGCGGCAGCAGATGCAGGGCGGCGCTGCGGAAGGCGGCGATCCGCAGCGGCCCGGCGGCCGTACCCGTCTCGGCACCCCGCACCTCCGCCGCCATCACCTCCAGAAGCCGCAGCACCCGCCGCGCATGACCGAGGGCCCGCTCCCCGGCGGCGGTGGGCGTGGCCCCGGTCCGCCCCCGGTCGAAGAGGACGGCGCCCAGCTTGCGCTCGCTGGTCCGCACCGAGTGGGAGACGGCGGACTGCGTCATGCCGAGAACGGCGGCCGCGGCCGAGAAGCCGCCCTCGCTCCCGACGGCGAGAAGGATGCGCAGTTCGTGCGGCGCGAGGTCGGTCATCGGGGCTCCCACCTCGGAGTATGAGGAACTTTCATGGATCGGTGCGATCCATCGGAGCAACCTACTGCCCGGCTCCGGAATTCCTTCCTACGGTCTCCCTCATGACGCACGAGACCATGATCACCGTCCAGCAGACCGCCCGCCCGGACGGCTTCCCCACCCCCGCCCACTTCGCCTTCGTCGAGGCGCCGGTCCCGGACCCGGCGCCGGGCACCGCGCTCGTCGAGAACCTCCTCTGGTCCGTGGACCCGTACCACCGCGAGGCGATGGACGGGGACTTCCTGTGGACCCTCGACTCCCCCATGGAGGGCCGCACCCTGGGCCGGGTCGTGGACTCCCGTACCCCTGAACTCTCTCCCGGCGATCTGGTCCAGCACCGCAGGGGCTGGCGCACCCACTCCGTGGTCGGGCCGGACGAGGTGCGCCCCGTCCCGGACTTCGAGGGCGTTCCCCTCGCCGCGCATCTGAGCGTGCTCGGCGGTACGGGCCTGTCGGCGTACGTCGGCCTGACCCGGATCGCGCGGCTCCAGCCTGGCGAGGACCTGTTCGTCTCGGCCGCGGCCGGCGGGGTCGGCACGGCGGCCGGCCGCTTCGCCCGGCTCCTGGGCGCCGGGCGGCTCGTCGGCAGCGCGGGGTCGGCGCGGAAGGTCGCGTACCTCACCGAACGGGTCGGCTTCGACGCGGCCTTCGACTATCACGACGGTCCGGTCTCCGAACTGCTCGCGAAGGCGGCACCGGACGGCCTGGATGCCGTGCTCGACGGGGTGGGCGGGGAGCATCTGGAGGCGTCGATCGCCGCGCTGCGCGAGCACGGCCGGATCGCCTGGGTCGGGGCCGTCGCCCAGTACCACTCGCTCTCCGCTCCCCCGCCCGCCCCGCGCAACCTCTTCGACCTGGTGGAGAAGAGCATCCGCCTCGAAGGCTTCCTGGTCAGCAACCACGCGGACGCGCAACGGGAGTTGAACGACTTCGCCGTGCCGCATCTGCGCAGCGGACGGCTGCCGCTGGACGTGACGGTGGTGGACGGCTTCGAGCACATCGTGGACGCGTTCCTCGGGATGCTGCGCGGCGAGAACATCGGGAAGATGCTGGTTTCCCGATCCAACTAGCATCCCGACCCAACTAGCAAAGCCAGCTAGATTGCATTCCTACCTAGCTAGTGCTGAAATACAGCCATGGCCGCAGACCGCAGATCAAGTTGGCTCAAGGGCGTCCTGGACCTCCTCGTCCTCTCCTGCCTCACGGAGGGCGAGAGTTACGGGTACGAGATCTCCAAGGCGCTCGCCGAGGCGGGGCTCGGGGAGATCAAGGGCGGGACCCTCTATCCCGTACTGAACCGGCTGGAGGAAGCCGGGCTGGTGGAGGCCGAGTTCCGGGCCGCCGAGCGGGGCCCGGGGCGCCGCTACTACCGGCTCACCGAGCAGGGCCGGAGCCACCTCGCCACCGAGAGCGGGGCGTGGCTGACCTTCCACACCGCCGTACAGACCATGCTGAAGACCGGGGGAACACGATGAACACCGAGCCGAGCACATACTTCGACACGCTGACCGCCGCACTGCGCGAGGCCGGCGTACCTGCGGAACAGATCGCCTCCACCGTCGCCGAACTGCGCGGACACCTCGCCGAGGCGGACTCGTCGCCGGAGGACGAGTTCGGTCCGGCCGAGGACTTCGCGGCGCGACTGGGCGGGACGGCGCCGGTGGCGGCGGAGCCCGCCGAGCAGGCCGAGACCTGGCTGTGGACGGCCGACATCTACAACGACCGGCGACTGCTCGCGGTCCACGGCGACCAGGGCTGGGAGGTCGAGGGGCTCGACACGCTCGGCCGCTTCAAGTGCCGCCGGGTGCCCGGCGCCGCCCTGCGCTGGGAGTACCGCCGCGAGCTGATCAGCGGGAAGCGGCGCGACGAGGTCCTCGACCGGCTGACGCCGGAGGGCTGGGAGATGTGCGGGGAGTGGATGGTCTTCGCCTACTTCAAGCGCCCGAAGGCGGCGAGCGAAGGACCGGCCGGGGCTCTCGACACACTGCCCGAGCGGCCCGGCCGGTGGCTCTTCCTCAGCCGCAAGGGCAAGGTGCTGCTGACGGTCTGGCTGCTGCTGGTCATCGGCGCGGTCGGGGTGACCCTCGTCGACGTCTTCGACATGCCGACCTACACGGCACCCTTCGTCGCGCTGTTCGGTGCGACGGGCGCGCTGATCGGCCTGAAGCGGGACGCGGCCAAGGGCTGCCAGGGCTGAGCGCTCCGAACACTCAGAGCACGTCGCCGTCGCGCCAGTCGAAGAGCAGCGCGGCGGCGGGGTCCGGGAGCGTTCCGCCGGCCGTCGCACGCAGATAGGTGGACCCCTCCTCGTCCGGAAGGTGGACCACCCCCTCGGGGCCGATCACTTCGATCCGCCCCTTCCACGACTCCCAGCCGCGCGCCCGATAGAGCGCGGCCCCCTCGTCCGACGCGGACAGCGCCCCGAAGGCGTACGCCCCGTCGATCACCCGCTCCAGCTCGCCCATGACGAGCCCGCCGAGCCCCTGCCGGCGCCGATCGCCGCGCACACCCACGCCTTCGACGTAACCGACGCGGTACGAACGCCCGTTGTGGAGCACGCGCCGCATGATCACGCTGCCGTGTGCGGCGATGCCGCGCGCGTCCTCGATCCAGGCGTGGATGCCACCGAGCGTGTGGTCCCAGTCCTCGTCGGAGAAGTCGCCGTCGAAGGCGGTGTCGAGCATCTCCCTGATCGAGCGAAGGCGTTCGGGCCCGAGTTCATGGGTGGCGGCGATGGTCACTTTCACCCCTCAAGTCTCCCCTGTCGATGGCTAACCATCAAAGGATTATTGACAGGTTAGAACCGATGCTGATTCACTCTCACCATCAACCAGTCAGAGCGCGTTGAGGGGTTAGAGATGATGTCTCCACTGCAGCCGGTCCACCACCGCACCGTCACCGTCCGCGGCCACGAGATCCACTACCGGGAGGCGGGCCCCGCGGACGCCCCGGCCCTCCTTCTGCTGCACGGCTTCCCCACCAGCTCGCACATGTTCCGCGATCTGATGCCACTCCTCGCCCACGAATTCCGACTGATCGCCCCGGACCACATCGGCTTCGGTCGCAGCGCGGCGCCGTCGACCGAGGAGTTCGACTACACCTTCGCCGAACTGGCAGCTGTCACCGCGGAGTTCACGGAGACCCTCGGCCTGGACCGGTTCGCCCTCTACATCCAGGACTACGGCGCCCCCATCGGCCTGCGCCTGGCCCTCGCCCACCCGGAGCGGATCACCGCGATCGTCACCCAGAACGGCAACGCCTACGAGGAGGGCCTCGGGGCCGACGCCTGGGCACCCGTCCTCGCGATGATCGCCGACCGCACGCCGGAGACCGAGGAGCCGGTGCGCGGCATCCGCTCCCTGGACGGGATCAAGTGGCAGTACGAGACGGGCGTCCCGGCCGAGTTCCGCGACCTCCTCAGCCCGGACGCCTGGCACCACGACGCCGCCCTGATGGCGCGGGAGGGCCAGGACGCCATCCAGCTCGACCTGATCGGCGACTACGGCTCCAACTTCGCGCTCTACCCCGCCTTCCACGACTACTTCCGCACGACCCAGGTCCCCCTGCTCGCCGTCTGGGGCGAGGGCGACGAGGTCTTCGTCCCGGCGGGCGCCAAGGCCTTCGGCCGCGACCTCCCCGACGCGGAGATCCACCTCCTGCCGACGGGCCACTTCGCCCTGGAGACCCACGCGCCCCGGATCGCCGAGCTGATCGGTGACTTCCTCGCGCGGCGCGTCCCCCTCAGGCCGTAGCCTTCTCCAGGTCGCGGGCCATTCGCTCCACCCAGTCGGTGAAGGGCTCTCGATGCTGGCCCTCGCCCGCGCGCAGGGCCGCGACCTGCGCGTCCGTGATCCGCTCAGGTCCCGGCACGGTCAGCAGCCGGTGCAGCTCCTTCATCAGGGACATCATCCGCAGCGCGTCGAGGTGCTCGATCGCGTCGACCCCGTGCCCGGGGCCGATGGTCGTCGAACCAGGCATGTCATACCTCCTCACCGAGCCCCCTCCCAGCAGCGTAAGCCCACCCCATGAGAACCGCCCCCGTCCTAGGTTGGGGGACCCAGGAGGGGGGCGGTTCTCATGTCCGGGCCGTCGCGATCACCAGGCGCGCAGGTAGACCCGGGTGCGGTCGGCGTCCAGCTTCTGGAGGTAGATCTCGATCCACTGCATGTGCGTGCGCTGCTTGTCCTTGACGCAGGGCGGACAGACGCCGGCCCAGCGCAGACCGGTGAGGGATTCCGGTTCGGGGGTCCCGAGGTGGGCGAAGGACGGGTCGGTCGTGGGCTGCGCGCTCTGCGCCGGCCGCACGATCAGCGGCCCCTGCCCCTCGAACTGCCGCCCGAGGGCCTCGGCCTCCTTCGGCGTGGTGACGAAGGTCAGCAGCTGGACCGCGTCCTGGGGGACGAGCTTCACCGCTCCCTTCACCTCGGTGGCCCCCCCGGGCACGTCGACCTTCATGTAGGCCGCGGTCTCGGGCGCTCCGGCGCCCTTCTTCCACTCCGGCCCGCGCTGCTCGTCCGACCCGGACGAGCAGCCGGAGCCGATGAGCAGCACGGCGGCGGCGAGGGGCGCCGCGAGGACCGTTCGCCTGGAACGGGCGGGCCACGTCATCGGTTCGCCTCCCTGGTGCGGTCCGGGTCCTTGCGGGTGCCGTCCCGGCCCGGATCGGTGTCGGGCACCGGGGTCGAGGACGGGAGGACGGTCAGGTCCTGATGGCGGACCGAGCTGGATCCTCGCATGTCGAACTCCTGGGCGAGGCCCGTCCTGTGCAGGCGTTGCATGTCGGTGTCCGGGATGTGCACGGGGCCGAGGTCGATCCCCTTGCCGTTGTCCCAGTTGTAGCGGTCCCAGACGTTGACCTGGTAGTCGAGGGCCACCTTGGGCTTGCCGTCGTCCCCCGGGGTCACGGTCACCACGCCGGAGACGTTCTGCTGGTGTCCGTTGATGGCGTGGTACCACTCGGTGCCCTCCTTGAGCTGCTGCCCGATGGCCCGGCTCTCCACCGGGATCGCCACGGGCTTTCCGCCGGACTGTTGGTAGGCCTCGAGGGCCTGCTGCCGCCAGGCCTCCTGGTTGAGCTCCAGATGGTTGGTCCTGATGGAGTTGCCGAGCTGTGGTTCATCGTGCAGGAAGCGGTCCACGTCCACGGTGAGCGGCTTGCCCGTGGCGCTCAGGTAGTGCGACATGTTGCGGCTGGCGCCGTTCTGGCCGAGGACGTCGCCGCCGCCCTCCAGCAGCTTCGCCTGGGCGAGGACCCAGTAGTCGCGTGCCGTGGGGTCCTCCACGTCGAACGCGCCGGCGCCCTCGTCGGGCTTGGACCACTTGTAGTGGTAGACGTCGAGGACACCCGCCTTACGTAGCTCGTCGCCGCGCTCCTCCAGCAGGATGGCCCGCGTCACCGGGTCGAGCCTGCTCCACCACTCCGGGACCTTCGACCGGTCCTTGGGCATGTTCTCGGCCGCGGCCGCCTCCTTGAGGGAGGCGTACGGGCGGCTGCCGTTGAAGCCGCCGAAGGTGCCGTCCTGGAAGTTCGTGTCCGTCACCGCGTCGATCAGGGCGAGCTTCACCCCGGTGTCGGCCTCGTCGAACGCGTCCACGGCCTGCTGAATCTTCCGCGTCCAGGCACGCTCCACCTCCGGGAGGTCAGGATCGTGGCGGATGGCACGTGCGTCCTGGGTGTCGACCTTGGAGAAGTCGAACGAGGCGACCCCGCCCTCGCTGACCTTCATCCCCGCCGCCACGGCCTCGTCGACCGCCGCTTTCACCTTTCCCTTCAGTTCGGTGAAGAGCGTGCTCGCCTCGCGCAGCAACATGGCGACCGTCCGCGCCTGGATCTGCGCGCTGTTGTACTCGTTGCGGGTGACGGCGAAGTTCGGTGCGGCCACCTGCTGGGCCTGCCCGAGCCAGATGCCGCTCGTGGTGGTCGACTGGACCTTCTTCTCGTACGTCGTCTCCAGCGTCTCGAACTTGTCCGCCATGCCGTCCCAGGCCGTGGCCGCGGTGGTCAGCTTGCCGAAGTCGGTCGTCATGACCTCGTGGTACGTGAGCACGGTCGCCCTACTCCTTCGGGCCGGGCGCCAGCGGCTGGAAACCGTCGCGGGTTCTCAACTCCTGCGCCTGGAAGGAGAATCCGGACCCGCCGAGCGCGCCCTTCTCGCCGCCGAGCCGTCCGAGCAGCATCTTCACCTGGCCGGTCCAGGTCTCCTCGACGGTCTTCAGCGCGGAGGCCGTCTGCCACCCCGCGAACTCCGTCTTCGCCGCGGTCGTCGACGCGTCGGCGTGATCCCCCGCGGTCTTCGTTTCCGGCTCCAGGATCTCCTGGATGGCCTTGGCCGCCGCCTTCTTCTCGGCCGGCGCGGTCTTCAGGTCCGGCTGCAACGTTCCCCCGCCGCCACCCCCGCCGCCACCCCCGCCCCCGTCGAGCTGGTTGAGCCGCATCGTGGTCGTCTCGGTCTTGATCTGCGACCACTCGTCGTCGAACGCCATATCCACCCCCGTTGAGATCGGCGTCAATCCACGTCACCCTACATAGCGCCTCCGACAGCCCGTTCGAGGAAGTCGCCGATCAGGCCGTAGCCTTCTCCAGGTCGCGGGCCATTCGCTCCACCCAGTCGGTGAAGGGCTCTCGATGCTGGCCCTCGCCCGCGCGCAGGGCCGCGACCTGCGCGTCCGTGATCCGCTCAGGTCCCGGCACGGTCAGCAGCCGGTGCAGCTCCTTCATCAGGGACATCATCCGCAGCGCGTCGAGGTGCTCGATCGCGTCGACCCCGTGCCCGGGGCCGATGGTCGTCGAACCAGGCATGTCATACCTCCTCACCGAGCCCCCTCCCAGCAGCGTAAGCCCACCCCATGAGAACCGCCCCCGTCCTAGGTTGGGGGACCCAGGAGGGGGGCGGTGTCGGGGGCGGGCCTCAGGGAGGCCCGGGGGGCGTCAGCCCAGGGAGGCGTCAGCCCATGTGGGGGTAGCCGTACTCGGTCGGCGGGACCAGGGTCTCCTTGATCGCGCGGGTCAGCGTCCAGCGCATCAGGTTCTGCGGCGCGCCGGCCTTGTCGTTCGTGCCGGACGCGCGGCCGCCGCCGAAGGGCTGCTGACCGACGACGGCGCCGGTCGACTTGTCGTTGATGTAGAAGTTGCCCGCGGCGAAGCGGAGCTTCTCCATCGTGTACGCCGTGGCGGCGCGGTCGCCGGAGATGACCGAGCCGGTCAGCGCGTAGTCGGAGACCGACTCCATCTGGGTCAGCATCTCGTCGTACTTGTCGTCCTCGTAGACGTGGATCGCGAGGATCGGGCCGAAGTACTCGGTCGTGAAGACCTCGTTCGCCGGGTCGGAGCACTCGATGACGGTCGGACGGACGAAGTAGCCCTCCGAGTCGTCGTAGGTGCCGCCGGCCACGATCGTGCAGGTCTCGTCGGCCTTCGCGCGGTCGATAGCGGCCTTGTTCTTGGCGAACGAACGCTCGTCGATCACGGCGCCGATGAAGTTCGTCAGATCGGTGACGTCACCCATCTTGATGCCGTCGACCTCGGCCGCGAACTCCTCCTTGAAGCCCGAGTTCCAGATGGAGGCCGGGACGTACGCACGCGAGGACGCGGAGCACTTCTGGCCCTGGAACTCGAAGGAGCCGCGGTTCAGCGCGGTCTTCAGGATCGCGCGGTCGGCGCTCGGGTGGGCGACGACGAAGTCCTTGCCACCGGTCTCGCCGACGATCCGCGGGTAGGAGCGGTACGACTCGATGTTGTTGCCGACCGTCTTCCACAGGTGCTGGAAGGTCTTGGTCGAGCCGGTGAAGTGGATGCCGGCCAGGTCGCGGTGGTTCAGGGCCACCTCGGAGACGGCGATGCCGTCGCCCGTCACCAGGTTGATGACGCCCTTGGGCAGACCGGCCTCCTCCAGGAGCTCCATGAGGAGCACGGCGGAGTGGGTCTGGGTCGGGGACGGCTTCCAGATCACCACGTTGCCCATGAGGGCGGGGGCGGTGGGCAGGTTGCCCGCGATGGCCGTGAAGTTGAACGGCGTGATCGCGTAGACGAAGCCCTCGAGCGGGCGGTGGTCCAGACGGTTCCACACACCCGGGGAGTTCGCCGGCGGCTGCTCGGCCAGGATCTGGCGGGCGTAGGCCACGTTGAAGCGCCAGAAGTCGACGAGCTCGCACGGGGTGTCGATCTCGGCCTGCTGGGCGGTCTTCGACTGGCCGAGCATGGTGGAGGCGGCCAGCGTCTCGCGCCACGGGCCGGACAGCAGCTCGGCGGCGCGCAGGATGATCGCGGCGCGGTCGTCGAAGGACATCGCGCGCCACGCCGGGGCGGCGGCCAGGGCGGCGTCGATGGCGTCCTGGGCGTCCTGCTGGGTGGCGCCGGCGAAGGTGCCGATGACGGCCTTGTGGTTGTGCGGCTGCACGACGTCGACGCGCTCGCCGCCACCCATGCGCTTGACGCCGTTGATCGTCATCGGGAGGTCGCGCGGGTTCTCGGCCAGCTCCTTGAGCTTGGCCTCGAGACGGGTGCGCTCGGGGGAACCGGGGGCGTAGCTGTGCACCGGCTCGTTGACCGGAGCGGGGACCTGGGTTACAGCGTCCATGAGTCTCGTAACTCCTTTTGAGGGGTGGGCTCAGCCCTTGGTGAGGATGGAGCGGGCGAAGAAGAGCAGGTTGGCCGGCTTCTCCGCGAGGCGGCGCATGAAGTAGCCGTACCAGTCGGTGCCGTAGGCCGTGTAGACGCGCATCCGGTGACCCTCGGCGGCGAGACGGTTCTGCTCCTCGCTGCGGATGCCGTAGAGCATCTGGAACTCGTACTCGTCCAGCTTGCGCCCGGCACGGCGGGCGAGCTCCTGGCCGATGGAGATCAGGCGCGGGTCGTGGGAGCCGATCATCGGGTAGCCCTCGCCCTCCATCAGGATCTTCATGATCCGGACGTAGGCCTTGTCGATCCCGGGCTTGTCCTGGATGGCGACGGAGGCGGGCTCCTTGTAGGCGCCCTTCACGATCCGGACGCGGGAGCCGTTGGCGGCGAGGCGGCGGGCGTCCTCCTCGGTGCGGAAGAGGTACGCCTGGATGACGCAGCCGGTCTGCGGGAAGTCCTTCCGCAGCTCCTCGTGGATGGCGAACATCGAGTCGAGGGTGGTGTGGTCCTCGGCGTCCAGGGTGACCGTGGTGCCGATCTCGGCGGCGGCCGCGACGACGGGGCGGACATTGGCGAGAGCGAGCTCGTGGCCACCCTCCAGCGCCTGTCCGAACATCGACAGCTTGACGGACATCTCGGCGCACTCGCCGAGGCCCAGCTCCTTGAGGCGGCCGATGAGCTCCAGGTAGGCGTCACGGGCGGCGTAGGACTGCTCGACGGTGGTGATGTCCTCACCAACGACGTCGAGGGTGACCTCCAGGCCGCGGCCGGTGATGTCCTCGACGATCGGGATGACGTGCTCGACCGTCTCGCCCGCGATGAACCGGTCGACGACCTGCTTGGTCCCGGGGGCGGCCGACACGAAACGGCGCATCTTGTCGCTGCGCGACGCGGCGAGGATCACGGGACCCAGCACGGGGACCTCCAGAGGGGCAGGTGACGAAGGGTGCCTACCCGATCTTTCGTAAGGAATCGGGAACAGCACGGAGAACCACCGTGAAACCTAAGGATCGCTCCGATCCTCTGCCATCGACAGCTGTCACGCATCCGTGGGCGGCATCTCATACATATGTCTGAGAGGGTGCGAGAATGGCGCCGTGAAGGGCGACTACCAAGAACTGGTCGACGAGATCTCGGCGCTGCTCGGCGCCCCGGCGACCCTGGAGAACCGCGATTTCGGGCTGATCGCCTTCGGGGCTCACGACAGCGACGACGACAGCGCCATGGACCCGGTCCGCACCCGCTCGATCCTGACGAGAAAGTCGACGCCCGCCGTACGCGCCTGGTTCGAGGGCTTCGGCATCACCCGGGCGACGGGCCCGGTCCGCATCCCGGCCGCACCGGACGCCGGGGTGTTCCGGGACCGGATCTGCCTTCCCGTACGGCATCGGGGCGTCGTCCTCGGGTACGTCTGGCTGCTAGACGCCGAACCGCATCCCACGCCCGCCCAGCTCACGGCGGCCATGGAGGTCGCCGCCCGGATCGGCGGCCTCCTCGCGGACGAGGAGCGGGCGGGCTCGGACCTCTCCCGGGAGCTGAGGGCTGCCCTGACCGCCGAGCGGGGCTGGCAGTACGACATGGCGCTCGCCGCGCTGCGTACGGCCCTGGGTCCTGACGCCGAGGGGTTGCACACGATGGTGGCCGTGACCCCGTGGCCGGGCGAGGACAGCCCTTCGGCTCGTACGGTCCCGGCCGCGGCGGCGCTCTGCACGGTGCCATGGCCCGCCCCTGCGACGGCACCCGCGACGGCGGCCGGGAGCGGGGAGGCCGCGGACGGACGGGCGCTCGCGGTGCTGGTGCGCCTACGGGCTGCGGACAATCTCGCGCCGGCCGCGGCGGCGGCCGGGCGGCTGCGGGATGCTGCGGGCGGGACGGCCGGAGCGGGTCTTGGCCCGGCGGCCGGCACGAAGGCCGGTACGAAGGCCGGCGCGGGAACCGGGGCGGCGACGGCCGGCTCAGGGGCCGGTGCCGTGGCCGTCGCGGGGATCGCGCTCCCGCGTCGCGGTCTCGCCGACCTGGACACCGCCTGGCGTGAGGCCGCAGCGGCCGCCCGGGCGGCTGCCGCCCAGCCGGGACTCGGTCCGCTCGCCGAGTGGTCGGCCATCGGCCCGTACCGTCTGCTCACCGCGCTCCCCCGGACCGCCCCCGACCCGGCGGTCCAGGCTCTGCTCTCCCCCACCCATGCCGAACTGGCCCGCACCGCCGAGGCGTTCCTCGACAACGCGGGCCAGGCGGGACGCACGGCCGCGGCCCTGGGCATCCACCGCCAGACCCTCTACTACCGGCTCTCGCGGGTCGAGCAGCTGACGGGCCTGGACCTGGACGCGGGTGAGGACCGGCTGCTGCTCCACATGGCGCTCAAGGCGGCGAAGTTGTAGTCACCCTGGCGGCTGTCCTACCCCCGGGATTCCTCAGGGGTCGGTGCGGATGTTCTCGGGGGCGTCCCCGATACCCCCGGCCACCTGGGGCCCCTACCGTCGTGGGTAGGCGAGGGAGGCCCCATGAAGGCAATCGTTCAGGACCGGTACGGCTCGGCGGACGTGCTGGAGTTCAAGGACATCGAGACGCCGGTGCCGGGCGACCGCGAGGTGCTCGTACGGGTCCACGCGGCGTCGGTCAACGCGCGCGACTGGCATGTCATGCGGGGCGATCCGTATCTGGCGCGTCTGGTGCTCGGAGTCCGCAGACCGAAGGCCGAGATCCTGGGTACGGACTTCGCGGGCCGGGTGGAGGCGGTGGGTGCGGGGGTGACGCGACTGCGCCCCGGTGACGAGGTGTTCGGCGAGGCCGAAGGGGCGTTCGCGGAGTACATGTGCGCCTCCGAGGACGTCGTGGAGCGAAGACCGGCGAACCTGTCGTTCGAGCAGGCGGCGGCGATTCCGCTGGCCGGCACCACCGCCCTCATGGGGCTGCGCGACCTGGGCGGCGTGCGGCAGGGGCAGAAGGTGCTGATCAACGGTGCGTCAGGAGGTGTGGGCACGTTCGCCGTACAGATCGCGAAGGCTTCCGGCGCGGACGTCACGGGTGTGTGCAGTACGCGGAACGTGGAGCTGGTCCGCTCGCTCGGCGCGGACCATGTCGTCGACTACACCCAGGAGGACTTCGCCACGGGCACGGAGCGCTACGACCTCCTGTTCGACCTGGTGGGCAATCGATCGCTGGCCGAGTGCCGACGCGTCCTGACCCCCACCGGGACGCTCGTCCTGTCCGGCGGCGGCGTCTTCGAAGGGGGCAGTGTGGTCGGGCCGATGGGGCTTCTCCTCAAGGGACAGCTGCTGTCCCGCTTCGTACGCCACCGGCTGCTCGTGCTCTCGGCCTCCCCCGGCAGGGAGAAGCTCGCGGCCCTGCGGGACCTGGCCGAGAGCGGGAGCATCACACCGGTGATCGACCGGACCTATCCGCTGAACGAGGTGCCGGAGGCCATCCGCTACATGGAGATCGAGCACGCCCGCGCGAAGGTCGTCGTCAGTTCCCCTCCGCCATCAGCACCTTGAGTCCTTCGGTCAGGTCGTCGGCGGTCGGCGCCGTCTCGGGGTCCACCATCCACTGGATCATCACGCCGGTCACCAGCGCCTGACAGAGCAGCCCCGCCACTCGGGCCTTCTCCGGGTCGGCCTCCGGGTCGATGCCGAGGAAGCCCTCGGCCATGCCGAGACGGCCCTCCCGCTGGGGCTCCTTGATGGCCTCGCGGAGCTTCTCGTCGTCGTCGAGCCGGGTGACGACCTCCGTCTGGAGCTTCCAGACCGGTCGGCTGGCGTCCGCCGCGGCGATGACCTGCTCCCAGAGGCCGTGGAAGCGCTGGTACGGGTCGGCCGGCAGCGCCTTCTTCTCCTCGCCGCTCCCGGCCGGGCCGACCTGGTTGCCCCACTCCTCCGTCAGCGTCAGGAAGGCCTGCTGGAGCAGGGCCTCCTTGGAGCCGTAGTGGTAGCCGATGGAGGCCAGGTTGGTGCCCGAGGCGGCGACGATGTCGCGGGCCGTGGTGCGGGCGTAGCCCTTCTCCAGGAGGCAGCGCTTGGCGCCTTCGAGCAGGTCTTCCTTGTGTCCCATGACAGCACTGTACCCGGCTGCTAGACGATCGTGTAAGACGATCGTCTAGCACCGGGTACGGGTACCTGGGTCGGTCCGGGCCGGGACCGGGCCTGGACCTACCTGGGATCAGACCAGGTTGACCGAGCGGGCCGAGGCCGCTCCGATCTCCTCCGAGATCTCGGCGAGCACCGCGGCAGGGACCGTGTCGTCCACGGTGAGCACGACGAGCGCCTCGCCGCCCTCCTCCGAGCGCGCCACCTGCATCCCGGCGATGTTCAGACCGGCCTCACCGAGGATCCGGCCGACCGTACCGACGACACCGGGGCGGTCCTCGTAGCGGAGCACCACCATGTGGTCGGCGAGCGCGACGTCCACGTCGTAGTCGCCGACGGCGACGATCTTCTGGAGGTGCTTGGGGCCGGCCAGCGTGCCGGAGACCGCGACCTCCTCGCCGCTCGAGAGCGTGCCGCGCACGGTGACCACGTTGCGGTGGTCGGGGGACTCACTGGAGGTCGTCAGCCGGACCTCGACACCGCGCTCCTGCGCGAACAGCGGGGCGTTGACGTACGACACGGTCTCGTCGACCACGTCCTCGAACACACCCTTGAGCGCGGAGAGTTCGAGCACCTTGACGTCGTGCTGGGTGATCTCGCCGTACACCTCCACGTCGAGACGCGCCGCGACCTCGCCCGCAAGCGCGGTGAAGATGCGGCCGAGCTTCTCGGCGAGCGGCAGACCCGGCTTGACGTCCTGGGCAATGACACCGCCCTGGACGTTGACCGCGTCCGGCACGAGCTCACCGGCGAGCGCGAGCCGCACCGAGCGGGCGACCGCGATACCGGCCTTCTCCTGGGCCTCGTCCGTGGACGCGCCGAGGTGCGGGGTGCAGACGACCTGGTCGAGCTCGAAGAGCGGGGAGTCCGTGCAGGGCTCCTTCGCGTACACGTCGAGACCGGCGCCGGCGACCCGGCCCTCCTTGAGGGCGGAGAACAGCGCCGCCTCGTCGACGATCCCGCCGCGCGCGGCGTTGACGATCCGGACGCTGGGCTTGACCTTGTGCAGCGCCTCGTCGCCGATGAGACCGAGGGTCTCCGGGGTCTTCGGCAGGTGGACGGTGATGAAGTCGGCGACCTCCAGAAGCTCGTCCAGGGCCAACAGCTTCACCCCCATCTGGGCGGCGCGGGCCGGCTGCACGTAGGGGTCGTACGCAACGATCTTCATGCCGAAGGCGGACATGCGCTGAGCGACCAGGACGCCGATGCGGCCGAGGCCGACGACACCGAGGATCTTCTCGCTGAGCTCGACGCCCGTGTACTTCGAGCGCTTCCACTCGCCGTTCTTCAGCGCGGTGTTGGCCTGCGGAATGTTGCGCGCGGTGGCGACGAGCAGGCCGCAGGCGAGCTCGGCGGCGGTGACGATGTTGGAGGTCGGGGCGTTCACGACCATGACGCCGGCCTTGGTGGCGGCGGAGACGTCGACGTTGTCCAGGCCGACACCGGCACGGGCCACGACCCGGAGCTTGCCGGCGGCGGCGATGGCCTCCGCGTCGACCTTGGTCGCGGAGCGGACCAGGATCGCGTCCACATCGGCGATGGCGGGCAGCAGTTCGGCGCGGTCGGCGCCGTTGCAGTGCCGGATCTCGAAGTCCGGGCCCAGTGCGTCGACGGTGGCGGGCGACAGCTCTTCAGCGATGAGTACGACGGGTTTCGAGCTCACGTGAGTCCTCACAGATCCAGTGCGGACGGCCGTCCCGACGGCCGCAGGCGGTGGAGGGGGCTTGCCGCGTGAAAGCGCACGACGCTGTGGGCCTGAACGCGAATGTTGTTGAGCAGTGTAGTGGTGCGTCGGCGCAGTTCATGCGCCTCGTTGGAAGGATCACTCGTCCGTGGTTGGACGGCCTGTCCAACGATGTGGCACGGGGCCGGACACTGTGTCCGGCCCCGTGCCGAAGGCTTACGCCTCCTCGTCGTTCACCCAGCTCATGAGCTTGCGCAGCTCCTTGCCGGTGGTCTCCAGGAGGTGCTGCTCGTCCTGGGTCTTGTACTCGTTGTACTTCTTCAGGCCACCGTGGTACTCGTCCATCCAGTTCTTGGCGAAGGTGCCGTCCTGGATGTCGGTGAGGACCTTCTTCATCTCGGCCTTGGTGGCGTCGGTGATGATCCGCGGGCCGGTGATGTAGTCGCCCCACTCGGCGGTCTCGGAGACCGACCAGCGCATCTTCTCCAGGCCGCCCTCGTACATGAGGTCGACGATGAGCTTCAGCTCGTGCAGGCACTCGAAGTAGGCGATCTCCGGCTGGTAGCCGGCCTCGACCAGGGTCTCGAAGCCCGCCTTCACCAGCGCGGAGGCGCCACCGCAGAGGACGGCCTGCTCACCGAACAGGTCGGTCTCGGTCTCCTCGGTGAAGGTCGTCTTGATGACGCCGGCGCGGGTGCCGCCGATGGCCTTGGCGTAGGAGAGCGCCAGGGCGAAGGCGTTGCCGGTCGCGTCCTGCTCGACGGCGGCGATCGCGGGGACGCCGCGGCCCTCCTCGTACTGGCGGCGGACCAGGTGGCCCGGGCCCTTCGGGGCGACGAGCGCGACGTCGACGCCGGCCGGGGGCTTGATGAAGCCGAAGCGCACGTTGAAGCCGTGGGCGAAGAACAGCGCGTCGCCGTCCTTCAGGTTCGGGGCGATGGACGCCTCGTAGACCTGGGCCTGGATCGGGTCCGGGATCAGGATCATGATGACGTCGGCCTCGGCGGCGGCCTCGGCGGGCGTCACCACGCGCAGGCCCTGCTCCTCGGCCTTGGCCTTGGACTTGGAGCCCTCGTGCAGACCGACGCGGACGTCGACACCCGAGTCACGGAGCGACAGCGCGTGGGCGTGGCCCTGGCTGCCGTAACCGATCACCGCGACCTTGCGGCCCTGGATGATGGACAGGTCGGCGTCGTCGTCGTAGAACAGCTCGGCCACTGGGAATCTCCTTGATGTGCTGGTGTTGCGTCCCACCGTACGGCGGGGAGCGGGAGGGAAGTTTTCGGGTCTCGCCAGGCGGACCGCCAGATGGACCGGCGGTCCGTGCCCGTTGACGCCCGGAAGGGTCAGGCGCTGCGGTCGAGGGCCCGCAGGGAGCGGTCCGTGATGGACCGGGCACCACGCCCTATGGCGATCGTGCCGGACTGCACGAGTTCCTTGATGCCGAACTGCTCCAGCATCTTGAGCATCGCGTCGAGCTTGTCACTCGAACCGGTGGCCTCGATGGTGACCGCCTCGGGCGAGACGTCCACGGTCTTGGCGCGGAACAGCTGGACGATCTCGACGATCTGGGAACGGGTCTCGTTGTCGGCGCGGACCTTCACCAGGACGAGCTCGCGCTGGATCGCAGCGGAGGGCTCGAGTTCGACGATCTTCAGGACGTTGACCAGCTTGTTGAGCTGCTTGGTCACCTGCTCCAGCGGCAGGTCCTCGACATTGACCACGATGGTGATGCGGGAGATGTCGGGGTGTTCGGTGACACCGACGGCGAGCGAGTCGATGTTGAAGCCGCGGCGGGAGAACAGGGCGGCGATCCGGGCCAGGATGCCGGGGGTGTTCTCCACCAGGACGGAGAGCGTGTGCCTAGTCATGTGCGTCGTTCCTCTTCCTACGGCTCTCGGTCTCAGTCGTCTTCGTTGTCGCCGAAGTCGGGGCGGACGCCCCGGGCGGCCATGACCTCGTCGTTGGAGGTGCCGGCGGCGACCATGGGCCAGACCTGGGCGTCCTCGTGGACGATGAAGTCGATCACGACCGGGCGGTCGTTGATGGCGTTGGCCTCGGCGATGACCTTGTCCAGGTCGGCCGGGTCCTCGCAGCGCAGCGCGACACAGCCCATGGCCTCGGACAGCTTGACGAAGTCCG